>DATACC010000340.1:0-30341 GCA_036259255.1 Thermoanaerobaculia bacterium
GAAAGCTCTGCGACGGCCTATCCCGAAGACGGAGCGGAGCTTTCCCCGGCCGCCCCACCGCCTCCTAGCGTTCCGTTTGCCGTCCGGACCTACAGCAGCGGGCTCAGGATGCGGGCCGCCCGATCGCCAGCCTTGTGCAGCAGGCCGCGGCGGCGCCAAGCGGCGGGATCGACGGGACGGGAGACCTCGAGGTCGTGCTCGAAGAGGCGCTCCATCTCGGCCCCCGTCGCCTCCCCCAGGACCACCAGGTTCACCTCCCCGTTGAAGTGGAACGAACGGAAATCGAGGTTGCTGGAACCGATCAGCGACACCCGGCCGTCCGCCACCAGCGTCTTGGCGTGGAGGATCGAAGGCTGGTACTCCCAGATCCGCACCCCCGCCGCCATCAACCCCGCGTACTCGCCATGGCCGGCGTGCAGCACCACCGGCAGATCGCTCTCGCCCGGCAGCAGCAGGCGCACGTCGACGCCGCGGCGCGCCGCCCGCTTCAGCGCGTGCCGCACGATGTGCTTCGGCGCGAAGTAGGAGTTGGTGACCCACAGCCGCTCCCGGGCGCCGCCGAGGACGCCGGCCAGCACCGCCTCCGCCTCGCCGGCGCCGCGGCCGGGACGCGAATCGAGCACCACGATCCCCTCGTCCCCCGGCCGCACCGGCTGCTGGCGCCAGGTGCCGAGGGCGAGGCGCTCGCCGGTGGCGATCTTCCAGCCCTCGGCGAAGACCAGCGCCAGCTCCCAGGCGGCACCGCCGGTCACCCGCACGTTGGTGTCGCGCCACGGGCCGCCGCCGGGCAGGTTCGTGGCGCCCCGGGCCCAGTGGGCGGAGCCGTACTCCGCGCCCACGTTCATGCCACCGGTGAAGGCCACCCGGCGGTCGACCACCAGGATCTTGCGGTGGTCGCGCACCAGCGACAGCCGGCCCCGCGGCGGCAGCGGACGGAACACCGCCGTCGCCACGCCGCGCTCCTCGAGGCCGCGCCAGAAGGCGAGGGGCGCCCCCAAGGAACCGACACCGTCGACCAGCAAGCGCACCGTGGCGCCCCGGGCGGCGGCGGCGACCAGCTCGTCCGCCATCTCCCGGCCCACCTCGTCGTCGTGGAAGATGTAGGTCTCGAGCAGCACCTCGTCGCGGGCCCCGCGCACCGCCTCGACCATCGCCCGGAAGGCGCGGTAGCCCTCCGTGTCGATCCGCAGCCCCTCGCTGCGGAACACCCGATCGTCGGAGATGCGGGCGAGGAGCTGGCCGAAGCGCGGGTCCGCGGTGCCCGCGGCGAGCCGCGCGGCTCGGCGATGCACCGCCCACGGCCGCAGCCATCGCGGCAACTGGCGCCCGGCCGGCGGGCGGAGCATGGGGAGCAGCACGCGTTCTTCCATCGGCCGCGAGCCTACACGCGGCGGGGGGCCGCGGTCGGCAGCGGCAGGAGCTGGCAAACGGATTGCTTGGCTCTTGCGCCGATGCCCCGCACCATGAGCCGCCCCGCGCCCTCCGCCGCACCCGCCGTCCGGCAGGCGGCTCCCCGCCCGTCCGGCGACCCCGCCGTCGCCCGCCAGGTCGAGGAGCTCGGACCCTGGTTCCACAACCTGCACCTGCCGGACGGCACCCAGACCTGCCCCGACCACTGGCTCGGCGGCGACTTCCCCCGCTTCAAGTGGGAGGCGCTGGCGCCCCACATTCCGCGCGACCTCACCGGCTGGACGGCCCTCGACATCGGCTGCAACGCCGGCTTCTACAGCTTCGAGCTTGCGCGCCGCGGCGCCCGCGTCACCGGCATCGACGTCGACCCGCGCTACCTGACCCAGGCGCGCTGGGCCGCCGGCCAGCTCGGCCTCGAAGAGCGGGTGGAGTTCCGCCGCCTGCAGGTCTACGAGCTGGGGCGCGAGCCGGGGCAGTACGACCTGGTGCTGTTCATGGGCGTCCTCTACCACTTGCGCTACCCGCTGCTCGGCCTCGACGTGGTGGCCCGCAAGTGCCGCCGGCTGCTCGTCTTCCAGAGCCTGTCGCTGCCCGGTGACGAGGTGGCCGAGACGCCGATCGACCTGCCCATCGAGGACCGCGAGCCGCTGACCGAGGACGGCTGGCCGAAGATGGCCTTCATCGAGCACCGCTTCGCCGGCGATCCGACGAACTGGTGGGTGCCGAACCACGCCGGCATGCTGGCGATGCTGCGCTCGGCGGGCCTCCAGGTGCTCGACAACCCGGCCCACGAGATCTACCTCTGCGCTCCCGATCCGGAGCCCCAGCGACGCGGCGTGCAGCTCGACCCGGAGGAGCTCGCCGCCGCCCTGGGACGAGGTCCCGCTCGACTGCCGTGACCAGCCCCTGGCTCGGGGTCCTCGGAGCCGCCCTGCTGCTCGTCGTCTTCGCCGACGTCCTGCGCACCACCCTCGGCTATGGCGGCGGGTTCCTGACCACCCGCCTCACCCAGCTCGGCTGGCGGGGTGCGCTGGCCCTGCACCGCCGACGCCCCGCCCACGGCGCGCTGGCCCTCGGCGGCGTGCTGCTACTGGTCGCCATGGCCCTCTTCTGGCTCGGCGGGCTGTGGCTCGCCTGGACCCTCGTCTTCACCAGCTCGCCGCAGGCGGTGCTCGACACCGAAGGAATGCCGGTGCGCTTCGTCGATCGGCTGGCGTTCACCGGCTGGGTGCTGGTGACCCTCGGCGTACCCGGCGGGCTCGAGGCGGGCAGCCGAGCCTGGGAGCTGCTGGTGCCGGTGGCCGCCGGCAGTGGCTTCGTCATGATCACCCTGGCGATCTCCTACCTGCTGCCGGTGATCGCGGCGGCCACCGAGGCGCGCCAGCTCGCGCTGCAGATCTCGAGCCTCGGCGGCACCGCCGCGGCCATCGCGCGGCGCGGCTGGAATGGGCGCGACTTCGCCGCCCTCGACCGCTACTTCGCGGCGTTCACCGCCGCGGTGACCTTGCTCGCCGAGCGGCACCTCACCTACCCGACGCTCCACTACCTGCACGCGCTGCGCCGCGAATCGGCCATCGCACCGAGCCTCGCCGCCCTCGACGAGGCGCTGCTGGTGATCGACGCCGCCTGTGCTCCGGAGACGCGGGGTGACGCCACCGTTCGCGGCGTGCTGCGTGCGGCGATCTCCCAGGAGCTGTCGACGCTGCGCGCCGTCTCGGTCACCCGCGCCGACGATCAGCCGTCGCCCCCCGCGCCGGACCTCGAGCCGTTGCGCCACCTGGGGACGCCGCTGCTGCCCGCGGCGAGCTTCGACCACGCCCTCGAGCGCACCGCCGGGCGCCGGCGGCTGCTGCGCGCCCTCGTGCGCCAGGAAGGCTGGAGGTGGGACGACGTCCGGGCCGCCGGCCCGCTGCCCGAGGAGGAGGACCCGGCGGCCGCGGAAGCGCTGTCCCGAATCCGGGGAGGAAGACGGTGACCGGGCTCGGCACGCCTCTCGCAATGATAGAGGGCGAGGCCACGAGGCGCCGCAGCCGGCACCGACGGCCTCGGGACGTCACATCAAGGAGTTCACCCAAGAGAAGGAGTCACCATGTTCGGAGCCACCAAGTTCGAGAATCTGAAGGACCTCTACGTCGACGAGCTGAAGGACCTGTACGACGCCGAGCACCAGATCCTGGAGGCGCTGCCGATGATGGCCGAGAAGGCCTCCCACACCGAGCTGCAGCAGGCCTTCCGCAACCATCTGGAGCAGACCCGCGGCCAGGTCACCCGCCTCGAGCAGGTGTTCCAGAAGCTCGGCATGCAGCCGGAGCGCAAGACCTGCAAGGCGATGAAGGGCCTGATGGCCGAGGGGCAGGAGATCCTCAAGGCGAAGGGTGACGACGACACCATCGACGCGGCCCTGATCGCCGCCGCCCAGCGCGTGGAGCACTACGAGATCGCCGGCTACGGCACGGTCCGCACGCTGGCCCAGCGCCTCGGCCACGAGGACCAGGCGCGCCTGCTCCAGGAGATCCTGAACCAGGAGGGCGAGACCGACAAGAAGCTCACCCGCCTGGCCGAGAGCCGGGTCAACGCCGACGCCGTGCTCGCCTGAGCACTTCCCTCGCGGCACTCCCCTCCCGGGGGAGCGGCCACGATGCGGTTCCCAGGAGCCACCCCGCACCGGGGTGGCTCCTTTCTCGTTGCGAGCGGCGGCGGCTCAGAGGCCGGACGCCCGCAGCACGGCCAAGGCCCTGAGCTCCGGCTGGCGCAGCTCCGCGAGGACCGGGTCGCGCTCGGCCTCGGCGGCCTGCTCGACGATCGCCGCCAGCTTGCCCCCCTCGTAGGCCGCCGCCACCGCCGGGTGGATGTAGAACTGGCGGCACACCGCCGGCGTGTTGCGCAGCAGCTCGGAGACCTGCTTGACCGCCGAGACCACGTTCTTCTTGATCTCGCGCTCCGAGTCGCAGGGCGCGCAGAGGCACAACGCCTCCACAGCCGCCACGGTGCCGGCCCAGGTGCGGAAGTCCTTGGCCGTGAAGTCGGCCCCCATGACCTCGCGCAGGTAGTCGTTCACCTCGCCGGAATCCACCGGGTGCACCGTGCCCTCGGCGTCGACGTAGCCGAACAGCTCCTGGCCCGGGATCTCCTGGCACTCGCGCACGATGGCGGCCACCCGGCGGTCGTGGAGGTCGACCCGGTGCTCCTTGCCACCCTTGCCACGAAACTCCAGGTGCACGTCGGAGCCGTTCACCTCCGCGTGCTCGGCGAGCAGCGTCGTCAGGCCATAGGAGTCGTTGGCCTTGGCGTATTCGTCGTTGCCGACCCGGACCAGGGTGCGGTCGAGCAGGCGCACGAGGGCCGCCAGCACCCGCTCGCGGTCGAGATCCTCGCGCTTCACGTCGCGGCGCACGCGGCGGCGCAACGGCGTCAGCGCCTCGGCGAACGGCACCATGCGGGCGAACTTGGTGGCGTTGCTCACCTCGGTCCACAGCTCGTGATAGCGGTACTGCTTGCGCCCCTTGGCGTCGCGGCCGGTGGCCTGGACGTGCCCCTTCGGTGAGCGGCAGATCCACACCTCGGTCCACGCGGGCGGGATGGCCAGCGCGTCGATGCGCGCGCGCACCTTCTCGTCGCGCACCACCTCCCCCGAGGAATCGCGGTAGGTGAAACCGCGCCCCCAGCGCTGCCGGCGGATGCCGGGTTCCTCGTCACTGACGTAGCGCAGACCGGCGTCGCGCGCCCTCTGCACCGGGTCGGGCTCGAACCCCGATGCGTTCCTGCCAGGCTGCTTCGACAACGTCACCTCCTGGTGTTGGCCATTTGCCGGTTCGCATTCCCGGAACGGTTCGGCCGTGAGCACGGCGTCCCGCGGCAAACCGCCCGGCGAGGAGCACCGCCGACTGCACGAGCGATGCCGCCGCGCACAACGGTCCCGCCGCCGCGCGGCCACCGCCGGCACGAAACGTGCTTCAGGTCCACGGAACCGGAGGCATCCGGAGAGCGGAACGGCTACGAGGAGCTCAACCGGTGACAGTCTTCCTACAGTCCCGTAGCGTCCCGCAGGCTTCGTCGCCCACCCCGTCGCCCTCTCCCAGGGTGTCGGCCGCGGCGCCCCGGCGGCTGGTCGTCGCGACGCAAGATTTACCAGCGCCCCACGCGGGCACGGCCGGCGACCTCGGCCGCGGCGGGCTCGAGTCGGCGCTGGCCGGCGAGGTCCTGCGCCGCCGGGGCGCCTGGGTAGGCGCGGCCGTCGGCAGCGGCCCCTGCCCCGCCGACCCGCACCTGTCGCTGGTCCCGGTGGAGCTGCCGGAGGCCGAGCGCCGGGGCCACCTCGACGGCTTCTGCCACCAGGTGCTGCGCCCCCTGCTCCACGACCAGCACGCCGCCTGCGGCCGCTCGGCGCACAGCTGGCAGGCCTACCGCGCCGTCAACCGCCGCTTCGCCGAAGCCGCCGCCCAGGCCACCGGCGACGGTGACGTGCTGTGGGTCCACGACTATCCGCTGGCCGAGGTCGGCACGCGGCTGCGCGAGGCGGGCCATGGCGCGCTGCTGGCGCACTACCTCCACGCGCCGTTCCCGGCCCTCGACCTCTACCTGTCGCTGCCGCGCCGCCGCGAGCTGCTCGACGCGCTGCTCGCCTACGACTTCCTGGGCTTCCAGACCGAGCGCGACCTCGGCAACTTCCTCGATGCCGCCGAGGCGCTGCGCCCCAGCCTCGGCTTCGAGCGCGATGGCGACACCGGCCGCGCCGGCAACGCGCGGCTGGCGGCGATCCCCCGGGGCGTGGACTTCAACGCCATCGCCGCCGCCGCCAGCCGTCCCGAGGTGGTGGCGACCGCGCTCGAGCAGCGCGCCGGCCTCGCTCCGTGTCGCGTGGTGCTCGGCATCGATGCCCTGGAGCCGTGCCAAGGCGTGCCGCAGAAGCTCGCCGCCTTCGCCGCCTTGCTCGAGCACCAGCCCGAGCTGCAGCGCCGGGTGGTGCTGGTGCAGGTGGTCGAGCCCGGCGAGGTGGCGGAGCCCGAGCTCAAGGCCGCCATCGAGCGCCAGGTCGGCGAGATCAACGGCCGCTTCTCGCGCGCCGGCTGGCAGCCGGTGCGCTACCACCACCGCCGGCTGAGCGACGAGGAGCGGCTGGCCTGGATGCGGGCCGCCGACGTTGCCCTGTTCACGCCGACGCGCGACGGCGCCAGCTGCACCGCCCAGGAGCTGTGCGCCGCGCGCTGCGACGGCGACGGCATCCTGGTGCTCTCCGAGTTCGCCGGCGCCGCGTCGTGGCTGGCCGCCGACGACCGTGGCCTGCTCACGGTCAACCCCTACGACACACTGGGCACGGCCGACGCCGTGCGCCGCGCCCTTTCGCTGTCGCCGGCCGAGCGCCGCGAGCACATGGCGCCGCTGCGCACCGCCGTGGCGCGCCGCAACGTGCACCATTGGGTGCACGCGGTGCTCGCCACCGCCGAGGAGGCGGCGCGGCCGCGCCGGGCCTTCACGCTGCGACGGCGTCCAGCCCGCGTCACGCGTCCGGCCGCCCAGGAGGCGCCGCGGGCCCAGGTGGCGCGCAGCGCGTGAGATCGCCCACGGTGGACTTCGCCCTGGTGCGACGGTAGACTGCCTTCTCGACATGGCGATCACGCCCCCTGGCCGCGCAACGCGGCCGGGTCGAGCGCTCGCCCTTCGGCATGGCGGCAGCCCGACCGTGGACGCGCGCAACCTCGAGCCATCCCCGTTCGCCCACGACGTGCTGTCGAGAACGCATCCTGAGCTCCAACGCGTAGAAACGGAAGCGAAGCCTTGCCCCGCGGATTGAGCCCAGCAGTGGTGGCGGTCGACGAGACCGGGACCATCCGACAAGTCAGCGCCCGGGCGGCCGCGATGTTCGGCTCCGCCGAGAAGCTGCGCCGCCGCTGGAAGGGCCTCCGCGAGGTCCTGGAGGCCGCTGCCCCCGAGCGCGGTGCGGTGTGGTCCAGCGGCGATGCTGAGGTCTCGGCGGAGGTGGACCTGGGCCGTGACGGTCGCGTCCACGCCGAGATCCTGCCGGCGGTGGAGAGCGGCCGCGGACGCCTCGTGCTGCTGCGCATCGCCGACGACGCGGCGGCGGAGGACCGCGACCTGCGCCTGGCGAGCCACGGGCATTCGGTGACGCCGGTGTACCGCGCCATGGCCCACGACCTGCGCGGCCCCCTCAACGCCATGGTGGTCAACCTCGAGCTGCTCTCCGACGCCGTGGCCCCCGGCGCCACCGGTGCGAACCTGGAGGAGCGCCGCCGGCGCTACACCCGGGTGATCAAGGAGGAGACCGAGCGGCTGACCCGCCACCTCAACGCCTTCCTCTCCCAGGTGGCGCCGCCGGTCGACGGGCGCCGCCGCTTCGATCTCGGCCGCCAGGTCCAGGAGGTGGCGGAATTCATCTCCCCGCAGGCCAAGAAGCAGCACGTCGAGGTGGAGCTCGACCTGCCCCGCGGCGAGATGCTGGTGGAGGGCGAGCCCGACCAGGTGCGCCAGGCGGTGTTGGCGCTGGTCGTCAACGCGCTGGAGGCGCAGCCCGAGGAGGGTTGGGTGGCCCTGTCGCTCGAGCGCAACGGCGCGACGGTGCTGCTGACGGTGGAGGACGGCGGCCAGGGCGTGGACCAGGGCCTGCGCCGCGTGCTGTTCGAGCCGCGCACCACGACCAAGCCGCAGAGAAGTGGCCTCGGTCTGACCGTGGCCCGGAGCATCGCCGCCCGCCACGGCGGCAGCCTGCGCTTCGCGGGCGATCAGGATGGAACAAGGTTCGAGCTCGAGCTGCCGGCCGCGCCCGACCAGGAGAGCTGACCCATGCCGCACGCACTGGCCGTCGACGACGATCCGAATTTTCTGCATGCCCTCGCCGAGCTGATCGAGGGGCAGGGCTTCACCACCAACACCGCCACCACGCTGCGCGACGCCCGCGAGCGCCTGCTGCACCGCCAGCCCGACATCGCGCTGATCGACCTGCGGCTGCCCGACGGCAGCGGCATGGAGCTGCTGCGCGAGCTCGAGAAGCACCCCAACACCGAGGTGATCGTGATCACCGGCCACGCCGACGTCGACAGCGCCGTCGAGGCGCTGCGCATCGGGGCCGCCGACTACCTCACCAAGCCGATCGACATCGGCCGGCTCAAGGAGATCCTGGCCGCCGTGGCGCGCACCGGTCCCGGCGTGCCCGCCGGCCGCGCTCCCCTCGAGGAGGCCAAGGAGAGCGGTCGGCTCGGCCTGCTGCTCGGCGCGTCGCCGCAGATGCACGACGTCTACAAGCAGATCAGCCGCGTCGCCCAGACCGACGCCACGGTGTTCTTCGTCGGCGAGAGCGGCACCGGCAAGGATCTCGCCTCGCAGACGCTGCACATCCTGTCGCGGCGCGCCGACGATCCGTTCCTGCCGCTCAACTGCGGCGCCATCACCCCGACGCTGATCGAGAGCGAGCTGTTCGGCCACGAGCGCGGCAGCTTCACCGGTGCCCAGAAGCGGCACAAGGGCTACTTCGAGCGCGCCCACGGCGGCACCCTGTTCCTCGACGAGATCGGCGAGATGCCGCTCGAGCTGCAGGTCAAGCTGCAGCGCGTGCTGGAGACCGGGACCCTGGTGCGGATCGGCGGCGACCAGGACGTGGAGGTCGATGTGCGGGTGGTGGCCGCCACCAACCGCGACCCGATGCGGGCGGTCGAGGACGGCAAGCTGCGCGAGGACCTGCTCTACCGGCTGTCGGTGTTCCCGGTGACCATGCCGCCGCTGCGCGAGCGCGGCGACGACATCGACCTGCTCTCCGACTTCTTCCTCGCCAACCTCAACGAGCGGGCAGGCACCGAGAAGGCCTTCGCCGAGGACGCCCGCCAGGTGATCCGCAGCCATCGCTGGCCGGGCAACGTGCGCGAGCTCAAGAACACCGTGCACCGCGCCTTCATCATGGCCGACGCCGACGAGATCGACGCCGCCTGCCTGCCGGCCCGCATCCAGGGCGGCGAGCCGAGCGACGGCGGCAGCCGGGTGCTGAGCTTTCCGGTGGGCACCTCCATCGCCGACGCCGAGCGCCGGCTGATCCTCGCCACCCTGGAGGAGCACGGCGGCAACAAGAAGAAGACGGCGGACGTCCTCGGCGTCAGCTTGAAAACCCTTTACAACCGGCTCAACGCGTACAAGGACGAGGGGTTGATCACCGACGAGCTCGACGAGTCCTGAGCCGCGCCGGCGGACCAGCGGCTCCGAGCCTCCGGAGGAAGCCAGGTTGAAGGCACTTGCTGACTGTACTAGACTCAAGTCCTACGGACGCAGCAATCCGTCGCCTCGCCGGAGGAGTGGCACCGTTCCTGCTCATAGTTTCCAATCAAGGCAGCCGGGACGGAGCCGGCGCGTATCCAGCGAGGAGGAGGAGCGATGGAAGCTTGCCAAGACGCTCGGAATCGCGGCACGTTCACGCCCGGTACCGAGGTTGAAGGGGGTCATCGGCGTCTTCGGAAGCCGCCATCAGGGCGCGTTTCCGCAGGTCGACGATCAGATTCAAGTGGAGGGTGGCAGGAGCTAGCCTCCGCCGCCCCCATTCGTGTCAACTAGGATGAAAGGGGAGAACGACGTCATGAAGAAGTTCCTGAGCGTGCTGTGCCTGCTGGGCCTGCTTGTGCTGCCTCTGGTCGCCTGTGAGACCCAGGAGGAGGAGTCGCTGGAGGTCCAGGACGAGGGCTACGAGGTCGAGGTCGAGGACGACATGGGCATGGAGACCGAGCTGGACACTCTCGGCACCGACATGGAGCAGGGCATGGACGAGATGGGCACCGACATCGAGCAGGGTGTCGATGAGATGGAGACCGAGATGGAGGAGCCGCCGGCGGCCTGACGGGCCACCTCGGTTTCTTCTGTTTTCCTGCGGGAGGACTCACCTTCGGGTGGGCCTCCCGCTTTTGCTTTGGGGCCAACTGCCCTGGGCGGCGCCTGCCCTGCGACCGGCGATCCTGGCACCCGAGTTGCTCCCTACCCGGAGGAGGCGGCGCGCGCCGCTTCCCCACGTTTCGCACCGACGAACACCCCCGAGGAGACACATCATGGCGAAACTCGACGGACGAAAGATCGCGATCCTGGTGGCCGATGGCTTCGAGCAGGTGGAGCTGACCGAGCCCCGCAAGGCCCTGGACGAGGCGGGCGCCACGACCCACGTGGTGTCGCCGGCCGACGGGACGGTGAAGGGTTGGGACCACACGGACTGGGGCGAGAAGGTGAAGGTGGACGCCCAGCTCGCGTCGGCCGACCCGGACGATTACGACGCCCTGCTGCTGCCCGGCGGCGTGATGAACCCGGACAACCTGCGCCGCGTGCCGGAGGCGCAGCGCTTCGTGCGCCACTTCTTCGAGGCCGGCAAGCCGGTGGCGGCCATCTGCCACGGCCCGTGGACGCTGATCGACGCCGGCGTCGCCGAGGGTCGTCGCATGACCTCGTACCACACCATCCAGGCCGACCTGAAGAACGCCGGGGCGCGCTGGACCGACGAGGAGGTCGTGGTCGACGGCTCGCTGGTGACCAGCCGCAAGCCCGACGACATCCCGGCCTTCAACCGCAAGATGATGGAGGTCTTCGCCGCCGCCGAGGTGCCGGTGGAGGTGGGCGCCGGGCGTTAGCCCGCGGACCCGGCGGAGCGGGGGCCCGGGCTGCCGGGCCGCCGCTTCCGCGGGAGGGGCGCGGGGGCGGGGCCGGGGGACGCGGGGCTGTCCGTGGAAACTGGCAGGGAGAGCCCCGCTCGGCAGCGCCGGCGCGCCATCGCCCCCGGACTCCCACCAGCTCGCGCGGCGCCGGCCCTGACGCCCCCGGCCCCGCCCCCGCGCCCCTCCTGCCGCTCCAGCGACGTCCCGGCAGCCCTCCGTGGGCGTGATGAACGACCCGGCAACCACCGTGGGTGAGGGACGACCAGCAGCCTTCGTCGGTGTGGAGGAAACCGCGAACCCCATCGCAGTGCCACCGGCTCTCCGAGATCCACCCTTCTTCGGCAGAAGCCGTTCAGCTCGGATCCACCCATCGAACCCCTCTCCGTTCCCAGGCTTCCTGGTGGGGGACGGGGTGCGTCAACAGGGTGTGGAGCCGGCGGAAGGGGAGGTCGGGGGTGGGGGCGTGGCCCAGGCGGCGCAGGAGGCCGGCGAAGCCCTCGCGGTCGTGCTGCTCGGCCTCCGCGAACAGGAACTCCAGCTCGTCCGCGGTGCCGTGGAACACCGTCGGACGCGCCCAGGCGGCCGTCCCGGGGCGGCCGAGGGCGCTCGGCTCCAGCAGCACGGCGGCGCCCTGGAGCAGCGACCAGGCGAGGATGCGGCGCTCCACCGGGTCCGCCAGGTCGGGGCCGGCCACCACGATCTCGCGCTCCGGGCGGCGCAGCGGACCGGCGGCGGCGATCGCCTCCTCCAGGGCGGCGGCCGAAGCCGCCAGCTCGCCGGCGGACACCGTGAGGGCGGCGCCTGCGGCGGTACGCACCTCGACCCCGCCCGGCACCTCCTCGCCACCGGAGGCGCAGCGTTCGTCTCCCGTCGCCGCGAGCACCTCGGGCGGCAGGACGGGATGGCGCGGCGCCTCGCCGGGCGGCTGAGGGGCGGCGGTGAAGCCCGCACGCTGGAGGGCCAGGTCGAGCAGGACGGGGGCGGGGCGCGGCTCGTAGACGAAGGAGACGGCGGCCGGCGGCGCCACTCCGGCTGCCGCCAGGGCGGCACCGGAGGCGGCCGCGAGGCGCTCCACCTCGGCGGCGGCGGCGGCGAAGGAGAGCCAGCGCCAGTCCAGCCCTTCGGGGTGGAACAACCAGGGCGCCTGCGGGCGCTCGGCGGCCCACTGCGCGAGGGCGGCAGGTAGATCGGAGGCGGTCATGGGCATGGGGCGCGACGGCGGGGCGTGGTGCCGTGGCGGCGGGAGGAGCGCGGCGGCCCAGGCGGCGTGGGGCGGCGGGGCCGCCCGGGGCTCAGCCGGCCGCCTGCTTCATGGCGGCGGCGATCTTCTGCTCGATCATCGGCCGCATCAGGCTCGCCGGCGGCTTGAGCTCGGCCTGGCCCACCAGGCGGCCCTCCTCCAGCACGATGGAGCCCTCGGCCCCCGGGCCCGACAGGCGCAGCACGTCGCCGTCCCAACGGCGCTGCAGCATGCCCCCGGGGAACTCCTTCTTGAGCGCCGCGTCCAGGCGCGGACGCAGCGCTTCCATCTCGGTTTCCGACGTCGGCAGCTCGATGCGCAGCTCGCTCATGGCGCGGCAACCTACCACAGCCCCGCCCCCCCCACGCCGCCCCCTCGCCGCGTGGCGAACGCATCCTCCCGCCTGCTGATAGGCTGATCGCCTGATGTGGCCCTCCGGCGCGCTCCCGTCCCCGCCCGGCACGGGCTGGCGCCACCGCCTACGGCGGGTGTTCCTGACCGGGCTGCTGATCCTCGCCCCGGTGGCGCTCACCATCTTCGTCCTGGTGCAGCTCTTCCAGGTGATGGACGGCATCTTCGCGCCGCTGGTCGACCGCGTGCTCGCCACCGCCCTCGGCCGCGAGGTGGTGCGCATCCCCGGGCTCGGCCTGCTGCTCACGCTGTGCGTCGTGCTGCTGCTCGGCTGGCTCTCCACCCACGTCGGCGGTCGCCGCCTGCTGCGCTGGATGGAGGAGGTCATCCAGAGCATCCCGGTGGCCAAGTCGATCTACAACGCCACCAAGGGCATCCTGGAGGCCGTCTCCCGCGACCAGGCCGACGCCTTCAAGCGGGTGATCCTGATCGAGTACCCGAAGAAGGACATCTTCGCCCTCGCCTTCGTCACCGCCGGCGCCCGCTGGGGGCACGTCGACGAGCGCCTCGGCGACCTGCTGCTGGTCTTCGTCCCGACGACGCCGAACCCGACCAGCGGCTTCCTGCTGCTGGTGCCCCGGGGCGAGGCCATCGAGCTGCCGATCAGCGTCGAGGAGGGGGTGCGCATGGTGATCTCGGGAGGCATCCTGCTGCCCCGGCCCCAGGGCATCGACCCCGGCACCTACCGGCCGGTGCCCGACGCGGAGCTCGTCGCCACACCGTCCGGGACGAACGACGAGGCCGCCCCGGGGGCGGGGCGCGGCGAGCCCGAGGTCCATCCCGGACCCACCGCCCATTCCGAACCCCAGGGGGTGCCGCGGTGAGCCGGCCCGAGGTTCGGAGCGCGCGGCGGGCCGGGAGCGGATTTTTCCCTTCACCCCCCCTGTTGCAGCCGATGATGCCCTCTTCACGCCGTACCCGACCCGTGCTCCGCCGCCCCCCGCTCCGCGGGCGCCGCCTCCGTCACGCCGCCCTCGCCGCCGCCCTGGCCGCCGCCGTCGCCGTCGCGCCGTTGGCGCCCGGCTTCGCCGCCGCGCAGGACCAGGAGCCGCCGAGCCCGCCGGTCACCGCACCGGCGTCCCCCGCGCCGGTCCCCGCCGGCGAGATCCGGCTCACCGTGCCGGCCGCCGCCACGCCGCCGGCCGGTTCGTTCCTGCGCCCCGGCATCAAGAACCCGGAGCTGTTCGAGAAGAGCCTCGAAGTGGCGCGTCGCGCCCTCGACCAGTACGGCCTGCTGGACGATCCGCAGGAGGCGCGGCGGGTGGCGGACATCGGCTACCGCGTGGCGCGGGAGTCGGGCTTCACCGGCTATCCCTTCACCTTCCACGTCATCGACATGCCGGAGCCCAACGCCTTCGCGCTGCCGGGCGGGCACCTGTTCATCACCCGTGGAATGCTCGACCTCGGCCTCGACGACGACATGCTGGCGGCGCTGCTCGGCCACGAGATCGCCCACGTGGTGCTCGACCACCACACCAAGATGCAGCGCCGGGCGACCTTGATGAACGTGCTGGGGCAGGCCCTGGTGGTGGGCGTGATGCTCGCCGACGACGGCGGCAAGCGGGTGGAGCCGCACCCGATGGACCGCTACGACCCCGAGTACCGCAACCGTCACGGCGAGCGCATCCAGGGAGCCGCGGCGGTAAGCCTGGTGGTTTCCGAGCTGCTGCTGCGCGGCTTCAGCCGCGAGCACGAGGACCAGTCCGACGCCGAAGGGCAGCGCTGGGCCGCCGCCGCCGGCTTCGATCCCGAAGGTGCCAACCGCCTGTTCGACCTGATGCGCGCCCGCATCCCGCAGTCGAAGCGCTACGGCTACTGGCGCACCCACCCGTTCTTCGACGAGCGGGTGCGCAGCGGCAAGGTGCGCGCCGAGCTGCTCAAGGTGGCGGCACCGCGGCCGGCCGACGACTACCGCCTCGCCACCCAGGCGACGCTGCTCACCTGGCTCGACGGCGTCGAGGTGGTGCCGGAGGACGGCTTCTACGACGAGACCGGCCGCATGGCCGCCAAGACCGGCTGGCTGGTGGAGGCCCAGGCCCTCACCGCGTGGCCCCGGGGCGCCGCCGCCGAGCGGCTGCGCCTCGCCCGGCTCCACCGCCTGCGCGACCCGGAGCTGGCCCGCCCGTCGATCGAGCGCGACTACGGCGCCCTGGATCGCGCCTACGCGGCCGAGATCCAGGAGGTGGCCGAGCTGAGCCCGGGGAGCCCGTTCCTCGAGGTGCTCGCCCGCGAGCGCCGCGCCCTCTCCGCCCGGGCCGAGGACCTCTACCCGAAAGCGGTGCAGGTGCTCGCCGGCGGGGTCTTCGAGACCCCCTTCCTCGAGCGCTTCCTGTCGAGCTGGCCGGACGCGCCGCAGGTGCCGCAGGCGGCGCTGCTGCTGGGCGACGCCTACAGCCGGCTGGGGCGCCACGCCGAGGCGGTGCAGCAGTACCTGAAGGCGATGGAGACCGGCCCCGGCTCGCCCGAGGCGGAGCGCGCCTCCCGCGGCCTCGCGGTGCTGGCGCCCCGGCTGCACAGCCTGGCGGCCCTCGAGCGCCTCGCCCAGCAGCGCATCGAGCCGTCGGTCGCCTCGCTGGCCGGCGAGCGCCTGGAGCAAAAGGCCGCCAGCTTCACCGACGTCGACAACGGCGCCGAGTACCTGGACCGCTTCCCCGACGGCCGCCACGCAGTGGCGGTGGGCGAGCGCATGAACCAGCTCGCCGACGGCCTCTACGCCGAGGTTGTGCTGTACCAGGCCATCGGCGACCAGGGCAAGGCGGTGGAGCGCATCAACCTGATCCTCACCTATGCACCGCTGTCTCCCGCCGCCGACCTGCTGCGGGATCGCGCCCTGCTGGAGGCCACATGACCCGTCGTCCGTCCGCCGCCGCCCGGTTCGCCGCTCCGCTGTCGACCCTCCCGCTGCTGGCCGCCCTCCTCGTCGCCCCCGCCCGGCCGGCGGCGGCGGACGACGTGATCCTCAAGAACGGCCGCAGCTTCGAGGGGGTGGTGGCGCAGGTGGAGGGCGACCGGGTGGCGATCCGGCTGCCCCAGGGTCTGATCCGGCTGCCGATGAGCCAGGTGGAGCGGATCGAGCGCGGCGAGAGCCCGTTCGCCGTCTACCTGGAGCGCAAGGAGGCGCTGTCCGGCTCCGAGCGCACCACCGCCGCCGACTGGCTG
This sequence comes from Thermoanaerobaculia bacterium, assembly GCA_036259255.1. GTDB lineage: Bacteria > Acidobacteriota > Thermoanaerobaculia > Multivoradales > JBCCEF01 > DATACC01. Next base: position 15,850 of record DATACC010000340.1, read on the forward strand.
GCGCTGGCCCGCTGGGCCCGCGACGAGGATCTGGACTCCGGCTACCGCGAGGCCGCCCGCCTCGCCGCCGCCCTCGATCCGCAGGCGGCGGGCCTGGCGCCGCTGATGGCGGACCTCGGCTACGTGCTGGACGACGACACCGGCACCTGGATGACCCCCGACGAGCGCATGCGCCGCCGCGGCCTGGTCTGGTACGGCGGCGCCTGGATCACCCCGGCCGAACGCGCCGCCCTCGCCGCCGCCGCCGCCCGCGAGAGCGCCGCGCGCATGGAGGCCCAGCGAGCGGCCCAGCGCGAGCGGGTGGTCGAGCACCTGGCGGCGGCGGTTCGTGCCAAGGCCGAGGCCGAGCGCGCCGCGGAGACCCGCCGCGCCCGCCAGCAGTCCTCCCCGACCTTCGTCTACTACACGCCCGGCTGGTACTGGCCGGCCCCGGTTCCGGTGCCCGAGCCGGGCGACGGCGGCGCCGGCGATGGCGACGGTGGTGGCCACGGCCACCGCCCGCCGCCCCGCCACAACAGCGGCACCTTCCGCGCCAGCGACTGGATCCCCGGCCGCCTCAACCCTGGCGCCTCACCACCCCCCGGCCGCATCGACTCCTCCCAGCAGTAGAGCGCGGTGGCCCGGCGGGCGGGGCCCCTGCTCCGCTGGGCGAGGGGGGGCGACGCTCCGCAGCGCCCCGCCCACCCCGTGGGTGGAGGATCCACAGCGGCGCGGACTCCTGGAAGCGGAGGGTCTCCAGCCGTGGAAGCCACAACCCCGGCAGCTAGACGGGGTTTTTCAGGGCAGTGAGCGTCGCTCGGGCTCGGGGTTGACCAGGCAAGGGAGCCGCGAAGACCCAGGAGTTCGGGGTTTCCTTCCTCCACCACCACCGGAGGGGCGGTGGGGGTGTCGCTCGCGGGTGAGTCGTGGGGGGCCTGTCCAGGGGCGTTGGAGCCGGCGCCGCGCAAGGTCGACTCGGAGCCCGAGGTCGAGGGCGCGCCGACTCCACCGAGCGGGGCTCTCCCTGCCCTCCTCACCGACAGCCCCGCGTCCCCTGGACAGGCCCCCCACGACCCGCCAGCGAACGCGACACCCCCACCGCCCCGGGCCCTGTACACGCTTTCGCCTTTTCGGGTGACTGCGCGGGCGGGCGACCGGCATGCTTCGGCGAGCTGGTGGCCGGTCACTGGGAGGTGCTGGTGCGCCCGGCCCGCTCCTCCACGGCAAGCCGGTCGACGTCGACTACAACCTGGCACCGACTTCCGCCTCGGCGACGACGACGACCCGCAGGGCGTGCCGCGCTGATCGCCAGGATTCCTGCAACACCCCGGCGGCTCGCGCGTATACCAGGGTACGAGGCAAGCGAAAGCGACGACCGCGAACCTCGGTACGGTCCTCCTCATGGTGCGGGGCTTGGAAAGGCCCCGCCCCTTTTTTCGTGGGCGGGAAGCCCGGCGCTCAGCGGCCGTCGCGCTCGGAGCGCCGGCGCAGCCACACGGCGGTGCCGTTCATCAGGATCAGGAAGGCGAGCAGCACCAGGATGGCGCCGGAGGTCTTCTCCACGAACGCCCGCTCCGGGCTGTCGGCCCACAGGAAGATCTGCACCGGCAGCGCCGTGGCGGGCTCCAGCGGCCCCCCCGGCACGTCGACGATGAAGGCCACCATGCCGATCATCAGCAGCGGCGCCGTCTCCCCCAGCGCCCGCGCCATGCCGAGGATCGTGCCGGTGAGGATTCCCGGCATCGCCAGCGGCAGCACGTGGTGGCGGATCGTCTGCAGCGGGGTGGCGCCCAGCCCGTAGGCCGCCTCGCGGATCGACGGCGGCACGCTGGCGAGCGCCACGCGGCTGGCGATGATCAGGATCGGCAGCGTCATCAGGCTGAGCACCAGGCCGCCCACCAGCGGCGCCGAGCGCGGCAGGCCGAAGACGTCGAGGAACACCGCCAGGCCGAGGAGGCCGAAGACGATCGAGGGCACCGCCGCCAGGTTGTTGATGTTGACCTCGATCAGGTCCGTCCAGCGGTTCTTCGGCGCCAGCTCCTCCAGGTACACCGCCGTCGCCACGCCCAGTGGGAAGCACACCGCCAGGGTGATGAGCAGCGTGAAGGCCGAGCCCACCGCCGCGCCCAGCACCCCCGCCATCTCCGGCTCCCGCGAGTCGCCGCTGGTGAAGAACAGCGTGTTGAAGCGCAGACCCAGGTCGCCCGCGGCGTCGAGCTCGTCGAGCCAGGCGACCTGCTCGTCCGACAGCCGCCGCTCGGCGGCCGGCAGGTCCCGGGACAGATGGCCCTTCTCCAGCATGTCCACCTGGTCGTCGGCGGTGAGCCACAGGACGCGGGTGGTGCCGACGAGCGAGGGTTCGGCGAGCACCATGTCGCGCAGCCGGAACGTGGCGGCGTCGCTCACCAGGCCGAACAGCTCCCGGCGGGTGGAGCGGTCGGCGGCGGCGGCCGGGAAGCGCTCTTCGAGGGCCCGGCGCCACAGCGCCGCGTAGTCGGCCTGCTCCAGAGCGGTCCTCGCGGCCCCCTCGGCGCCGCCGCCTGCCGCGACGGCACCCGCGGCACGGCCGCCGGGATCGAGCACCTCCGGGTCGAAATGGATCTCCAGGCGCACGTGGGCGGCCAGGAAGGCACCCCATCCCTTGCGCAGGACGTCGCCGAACAGCACCACCAGGAAGAGCACCGCCAGCGCCGCCGCCGCCCGGCAGTACAGCCGAAAGCGCCGCTCCCGGGCGTGGCGCCGGGCGAGCCGCGCGCGCGCCGCCTCGATGCCGAGGGCCGGGTGGTGCCCGCGCCCGGCGGACCGTCCGGCGGAGGGCGGCGCCCCGAGGGGACTCATTCGTACTGCTCCCGGTAGCGCCGCACCACGCTCAGCGCCACGACGTTGAACAGCAGCGTCACCACGAAAAGGGTGAGCCCGAGGGCGAAGGCGGCCAGGGTCTTGGCACTGTCGAACTCCTGGTCGCCCACCAGCAGGGTGACGATCTGCACCGTCACCGTGGTCACCGCCTCCAGCGGGTTGGCGGTGAGGTTGGCGGCGAGGCCCGCCGCCATCACCACGATCATCGTCTCGCCGATGGCCCGGGAGACCGCCAGCAGCACGCCGCCCACGATGCCCGGCAGCGCCGCCGGCAGCACCACCCGGCGCACCGTCTCCGACCGGGTGGCGCCCAGGCCGAAGGACGCCTCGCGCAGGCCGCGGGGCACGGCGCGGATGACGTCGTCGGTCATCGAGCTGATGAACGGGATGATCATCACCCCCATCACCGTGCCGGCCGCCAGGGCGCTCTCCGACGACACGTCGAACCCCGCCGCCTCGCCCCAGCCGCGGATCACCGGCGCCACGGTGAGCGCCGCGAAGAAACCGTAGACCACCGTGGGGATGCCGGCCAGGATCTCGAGCAGCGGCTTCAGCACGTCGCGGGTGCGGCGCCCCGCGTACTCCGAAAGGTAGAGGGCCGAAAGCAGCCCCACCGGCACCGCCACCACCATCGCGATGGTGCTGATCAGCAGCGTGCCGGCGAACAGCGGCACGGCACCGAAGCTGCCGGAGCTGCCCACCTGGTCGGCGCGCATCGCTGTCTGCGGGCTCCAGCGCAGGCCGAGCAGGAGCTCCAGGGGCGAGACCCGGGCGAAGAAGCGCAGCGCCTCGAACAGGAGCGACAGCACGATGCCGAGGGTGGTGAGGATCGCCACCATGGAGGCGACGAGCAGCAGCGCCCGCACGAGCCCCTCGACCTTGCGCAGCGCCGGGAAGTCGGGAGATAGGCGCAGGCGCGAGGCGGCCAGCCCGGCGGCCCCGGCCACCACCACCGAGCCTGCGAGCAGGGCGAAGCCGCCGCCCGGCACCGCGGCGCTGACGACGGCCGGCACGAGGCCCGGCAGCAGGGCGGCGGCGAGCGGCAGGGCCACCAGCACCGCCAGCGCCGGCAGCAGGCTCCACAGCGCCACGTAGACGCCGTGGTGCACCGGCAGGGCGACGAGCCGGCCGCCGCCGGCGGCGCGCAGCAGCGCGGCGGCGCGGGCCCGGCCCAGCAGGTAGCCGAGGGCGGCGAGGACGGCGACGGCGGCGGCGAGGGCGAGCAGCGGCACGGCCCGCATGCTAGCGAGCCGGCGTGACAGGGAGGTGACAGCTCCGGAAGGGAGGCAGCGGTGGGCGGCGGCTCCTGGCGAGGCCGCGGGCGCCGGGGGGCCCGCGGGGGCTGCTGGCGGGCCGCGGGGCGCTAGCGACGCACGAACACCTGGGTCATGAAGTAGGTGTCGCCGTCCTGCGCCACCCCCACGCCGACGTCCGTGAATCGGCCGTCGAGGATGTTGGCACGGTGGCCGGCGTTGTCCATCAGCAATCCGTGGGCGAACCGGGCCGCGTCGCCCCGGGTGGTCACCGTCGCCAGGTTCTCGCCGACCAGGGCGAAGCCGATGCCGGCGGCGCTCAGCCGCTGCGCCGGGCCCTTGCCATCGGGGTCGATGTGCTCGAAGAAGCCTTCGTCGCGCATGCGCCGGCTGTGCCTGCGGGCGACCTCGGCGATGGCCGGATCGAAGATCAGCTCCGGGCGCCCGGCCTCGCGGCGCGCCTCGTTGAGCAGGTTGAAGGAGCGGATCTCGGCCACCGCGGCGCTCGAGCCGCCGCCGGGCTCGCTGGGGCTGGACCCCGAGCAGGCGACCGCCGCCGGTAGCAGCACGAGGGCCAGCATCAGCGCGCCCGCCGGACGCAGCGTCCGGCACCGCAGGAAAGGGAAAGCACGCATGGGGGAGGTCCTCCGTCTCGACGGCGCGGGGCCGGGGGCGCGGCGCTCAGCCGCGAAGTACGTGCCGCACCCGCCCGAGGATGCGATTCAACAGATGACCGCGTGCCAGGAACGGCAGCACGGGGTTGCGGCGCAAGCCCATCGTCTTGCGCAACTGCACCAGCTCCGGGTGGTCCCCGTCGAGGGCCAGGCCGCGCTGGAGCGCCGCCACCGCCTCGCGCCGGTGGCCGGCCAGGTTCTCGGCGCGCGCCAGGTTGAGCCACGCCTCGGGCTGATAGAACTCCACGCGCACCGCGTGGCGGCACAGCTTCACGCCCTCGGCCACCCGGCGCTCGCTCACCGCCACCCCGTAGCCGAGATAGGAGTAGGCGAGCCCCGTCATGCGGTCGCCGCGCTCCGCCAGCCGGCCGAGCAGGGGCAGCCCGCGCTCCCACTGGCCGCTGCGGCACAGCTCCACGGCATGGAGGAGCTCCACGTCCTTCCCGATCCCGGTCGATGCGATCACGATCGGCCGATTCTAGGTGATCACATAGCCAAAGGGCAATGGGGCGTGGCTGTCGCCCATGCTAAAGTGAGGCGCTTTGCGGCCCCGACCGAGGTGACATGAGCCACGACCTTCCGCGGCACGAGATCGAGCAACTCGCCGCCCTGGCGCGGCGTTTCCAGGAGCGCGGCCGCCTGGGCGAGGCCGCCGAGCTGCTGCTGGTGGCGCTGCGCGCGGCACCCCGGGATCCGGAGCTCAAGGCGGCTCTGGCCGAGGTGCGCCAGGCCGTCCGGCGGGTCCGCGGCGGGCCGCGCACGCTGCGCGAGATGCTGCGCGAGCACTTCCGCCGCGACGCCATCGACGCCTCCCACTTCCTGGGCCTCGCCCACCTGTACGCCGAGCGCGGCGAGGACGACCAGGCGATGGACTGCCTGGAGGTGGCCGCCGCCAAGGACCTCGCCCAGCCCGGCCTGCACAAGCTCGCTGGCCGCATCCACTTCCGCCGCGCCCAGCACGACGAGGCCGCCGCCGAGCTGGCCACGGCGCTGCGCTTCAACCCCTTCGACCGCGAGAGCGCCGAGATGCTGGGCCGCGCCGAGTACGAGCGGGGGCGGCAGGAGGCGGCCCTCGGGGCTACGATCCACGCCTTCCTCCTGGCCGACGCCGAGGACCAGGAGGCGGCCGAGCGGCTGCGCCGCCGGGTGCGCACCTTCCGCCAGCTCCTCGGCTGGGACGCCCACCAACTCGCCCAGCTCTTCCGCGAGCGCCAGGAGCGGCTGCACTTGGCCTTCGATCGGCTCCGCTGGCGGCGCGAGCGATTCCTCGAGGAGGAGGGGCTGTCGCGGCCCGCCACCCCGGTGGCCGTGCCGGCGGCGCGCGGCGGGCGCATCGGCCTCGCGGCGCGGCTGCGGCGGCTGCCGGCCCTCGAGCCCCTCACGGACGAGCAGGTGTTCCAGCTCACCCGCGCCGTCGACGAGGAGATGCACGACACCGGGGCCGCCGTCTTCCACCACCGCGACCCGGGCCGCGACCTGTTCCTGCTCGGCCGCGGCGAGGTGGTGGTGCAGCGCTCCACCTCCTACGGCACCTTCACGCTGGCCCACCTGTCGGCCGGCGAGCTGTTCGGCGAGGCCGGCTTCTTCACCGGGGCCGAGCGCTCCGGCGACGCCCTGGCATCGAGCCCGCTCCACGTCTACCGGCTGGACGCCGAGGCCCTCGATCGCCTGTTCGCCGAAGCACCGGAGCTGGCGGTGCAGTTCTACTGGATCCTGTGGCGGGCACTGGCTCGCAAGCTGCGCGCCACCAACGCCCAGCTCCAGAGCTTCTTCGACCCCGGAGCGCTGCCCGAGAACTTCCTGCGCCTGCGCCGTCCGCAGCAGGGGCTGGCCGACGCGGTGAAGGTGGACCAGAGCGACAAGATCCGGCTGTTTCGCGAGCAGGGTCTGTCGCGCAAGGAGCTCGTGACCCTCGCCACCTTCTCCAACGAGCGCCGCTTCCCGGAGGGTGCCTACGTCTTTCAGGAGGGCGACGAGGGGCGCGAGCTCTACGTCATCCTGGAGGGCCGGGTGATGATCTGCAAATACATCCCCGGGGGCGGCGAGGAGGCGCTGGCGATCCTCGAGCGCGGCGACTTCTTCGGCGAGATGTCGCTGCTCGACCGCGAGCCCCGCTCGGCCGACGCCCGCGCCCACGGCGGCCCGCTCACCGTGCTGGCGCTGGACGAGGCCACGGTGCGCGAGGTGCTGGCCCACGACGCGGTAGCGGCCCTGGAGTTCCTCCGCCTCCTCTGCCGCCTGCTGGCCGACCGCCTGCGCGAGATCGACGAGAAGGTGGTCGGCTGGCGCATCCTCGCCGGCGGCAACCAGGAGCAGGCCTCCGCCTGAGGTCGTTGCCCGGCGCCCGTCCGGTACGCACCGGCACTGGTTCGCCGCCCTGCTGGTGAGCGCCGACATCGCCTGGACCGTCTCCAGCCTCCTCGGCCTGCTCCCCGCCACCTCTTACCCGATGCTCGAGACGGCGCTGCAACTGGGAGTGGTCGCCGGCGTCATGGTGCTGACGGGAGGAGCGTTCGCTGCCTGGCAGCTGCTGGCGACGGAGGGGGCGTAGGCAGGGGTGAGCTCCCTGATGAGCAGCGACAACTAGTCGCCCAGGAGCCTGCGGAAGTCGTCCTCGGTCGGTGCAGCAGCCAAGACCTCCTCTCGCCTCCGGGTTCGCTCAGCGCTAGTGAGATCCTGGAGGAGCAGGACTCGGTCCAGCCGCAGGGTGGTATTGGCAGACACCTCCTCCCCGGGCCTCCAGTGCTCCAAGAAATCTTCCAGGTCATCATAAACCTGTTCGAGAAATCGGTCTCCCTCTGCCTGCTCCGGCCACTCCTGATAGAGCTGGGGCAGGGATAGATCCTGGCGCCCCGCCCGGTCGATGAGCTCGAGGATTCTTTCTTCGATCGAATTTGCCATCAAGAGTCATCTCCATGGCCAGTGCTTTACCCGGCCTGGTATATCGACGTGAGGCCGCCGGTCACCCCGGCACCCAGGCCAGCAGGAGGCGTTGGATCTCGACGTCGGTGCGGCGGGGTTTCACCGTCACGGTCTCCAGGCGCTCGTTCTCGGGGGCGTACTTCTCCGCCAGCTCCGCCAGCTCCTTCTCCAGCTCGGCCTCGAGGTCCGCCAGCTCGCGGCGGCGGATCTCCAGGGTCTCGGCGGCGCGCTCGACGTCGGCAGCTTCCTTGCCGCTGCGGGTGAAGCTCCGGGCCGCCGTGCCGACCCGGCGCAGGGTGGTGGCCGACAACCGCTTCCGGCCGAAGAAGACGCCGAAGGCCGTGGTCGCCGCCGAACCGAGGGCCGCCCACTTCTGCCCCTTCGCCTGGTCCTCCTCCCGAGCCACCGCCTGCTCCGCCCGGCGCACCTGCTCGGCCTTGGTGGCGATGCGGCGCTCGTAGCGCTCGCGCAGGGTATCCACCGCACGGTCCCGCTCTTCGTGCAGCCGCTCGGTCAACCGGATGCGCAACTCGCGCTCCGTCTCCCCCGGCGCCGCCACCACCCCCGTGGTCGGGCTCGTCGAGAGCTCCAGCCGGCGGCCCCGGTAGAGCACGTCGGCCAGCTCCTTCTCCCACGACCGGTAGCTCTTCGGGTCCGCCGCCCGCGCCGGCGCCGGCGCATGGGCGACGCCCGGCGGCGGCTGGCGCTCGAGGTCCGCGTCCGCCAGGTCTACCTCCCGCGCTCCGTGCCAGTCGGGATCGGACGGGCCGGCGAGGGGGGCGAGGAGGACGACGGACTCGCCGTGGTCGATGCCGCGGCGCTGGTCCACGAAGTGGACGCGGGCGAAGGCCAGCAGGTGGGGATGGTAGACGCCCCCCGCGTCCCCGCCGACGGCCGTCGGCCGGACCCACGCCTGGGGCACGTCCGGCGGCAGCACCGGCGGGCCGGCGGACGATTCCGCGGCCACGTGGCGCGCGGGCAGCGGGGCCGGCGGAGGGGCGGATCGCATCGCCGCGGCAGCGCCGGGCTCGCCCGGCGGCCGGGCCGAAGGGGCGCCGGGCGGCGTTTCCGCGGCAAAGTGGGAACCCGGCGGAGGCGGCCGAGAGGAGGGCACCGCCGGCCGCGTTTCCGCGGCAACGCCGGGCGTGGCCGTTGCCGGCTGCTGCTCCGTGGGCCCCTGATGGTCCGTCAACCGCCGGATCTGGTCGCGGGTCATCGGGCCGGCGAGGTAGGACATCGCCCAGCGGGTCTGGAACACCACCGGCTCGGCGTCGTGGACGTTGCGCATCAGGAAGACGCGCTGCGGCAGGGCGGAGAGGAGGCGGTCGATCTCCGCGCGGTGGAGGGCGGCGCCGCCCCCGGCGGCCTCCAGGCCGTCGAGCAGGCGCTGCTTGTCCCGCTCGGTCTGCAGCCGGCCGAGGAACCAGGTGCCGATGTTGCCGAGGCCGCGGTAGTCGAGGTCCACCGGGTTCTGCGTCGCCAGCACCACCCCCACGCCGTAGGCCCGGGCCTGCTTGAGCAGCGTCAGCAGCGGCCGCTTCGACGGCGGCTCGGCCACCGGCGGGAAGTAGCCGAACACCTCGTCCATGTAGATCACCGCCCGCAGGCTCCCCGTGCCCGAGAGGCCCCGCGTCCAGCCGAGCACCTCGTTGAGGAGCAGGGAGACGAAGAACATCCGCTCCGCCTCCGACAGGTGCGCGATCGACAGCACCGACACCCGCGGCCGCCCGTCCGGCCCCCACAGCAGGCCGTCGACGTCCAGCGGCTCGCCCTGGCGCCAGGCGGCGAAGCCGGGCGAGGCGAGCAGGTGGTTGAGGCGCATGGCGAGACGGAAGCGCTCGTCCGGCGGGTAGAAGGTGTCGAGCGGCATCACCCCCACCTGCGCCACCGGCGGCGACTGCACCGAGCGCACCAGCTCGCCCAGGTCGAGGTCGCGCCCCGCGCTCCAGGCGTGCTCGAAGATCAGGGCGAGCAGGATGTGCTCGCGGCTGGTCAGCGGGTCGCCGTCGATCCCCACCAACGCCAGCAGGCTCGCCGCCACCGTCTGCACGCGCTCGCGGAAGAGATCGTCCGCCGGGTCGCGGGCCCCCTCGGGCGGCGCCGCGAAACTCGCCAGCACCGACAGCGGCCGCCCGGCCGTGGAGCCCGGCGTGTAGATCCGGAAGTCGGCCGCCTCGCGCAGGCGGCGGATGCGCTCGCCCGACTGGTCCCACTCGGCCAGACCGCGGCGCCAGCGCTCGGCCACCCGGGCCGCATGCTCCTCCACCGAGATCCCCTCGCGCCGCGCCGCCTCCGGGTCGACCCACGGCGCGAAGTCGGCCGGGGCGAGATCGGGAAAGGTGAGCAGCAGGTTGCCGAGATCGCCCTTCGGGTCGATGGCGATCACCGGCACGCCGTCGAGCGCCGCCTCCTCGAGCAGGCCGAGACACAGGCCTGTCTTGCCGCTGCCGGTCATGCCGACGCAGAGCGCGTGGGTGGTGAGGTCGCGCGAGTCGTAGAGCAGCGGCGGCGCGGCGGCGGCGGGAGCAGCCTCGGCACCGGCCCCCTGGGGGCTCCACTCCCGCCCGAGATAGAAGACGCCCAGCTTCTCGTAGACCGGCAGCGCCGCCGCGCCGGCCCGGCCCGGCGGGTCCGAACCCGTCGGCTCGCTCAAGCCTCTCCGTCCTCCTCGAAATCGTCGTCCTCGATGTCCCCGTCCGCGTCGTCCACCGGCAGCCCCACCGTCACCCGCAGCTGGTCGGGATGCAGGTGGCGGCGGGCGGCCGCGGCCACCTCGGCGCGGCCGAGGGCGGCGAGGCGGCCGGCCCGCCACTCGGGCCGGTCGACGGGCAGGCGGTAGTGCATCGCCTCGGCCATCAGGTCCGCCCACTGCCGCGCCGTCTCGCGGCGGAACGGCTCGCGCCCCAGCAGCCAGGCGCGGGCGGCTTCGGTCTCCTCGTCGGTGGGGCCGTCCTCCACCAGGCGCGCCAGCTCCTCCCGCATGCCGCGCTCGGCCTGCTCCACCGTGGCCGGCGAGGTGCCGGCGTAGAGCACCAGGCGGCCCGGATCGAGGCCGGCGCCGGCCACCGTGTGGACGCTCACCGTGTAGGCCAGCCCCTCGCGCTCGCGCACCCGCGCCGGGATGCGGCCGGTCAGGCCGGCGCCGGCGCCCAGCACCACCGCCGCGACCTCCAGCGCCTCGAAGTCCTCGGCGGTGCGCGGCAGCGTGAGATGGCCGACGTAGAGGTGGGCCTGGGGAGCGTCCGGGTCGCCGTGGCGCAGCTCCACCACGCGGCGGCCCGGCGGGTCGCCCACCGGCGGCGCCGGCTCGACGTCTCCCGGGACGCCGGCGTCGTCCGTCCCCGTCGGGGCCACCGGCGGCGGGGCCCCGAACAGCTCGCGCACCCGCGCCTCCACCGCCTCCTCGTCGATGTCGCCGGCCACCGCCACCCGGACGCCGCGGGCCAGCGAGCGCAGGTGGAACGCGGCGCAGTCGGCCGGGGTGAGGGTGTCCAGGGTCTCGGCGGTGCCGTGGAGCGGCAGGGCCCGGCGGCTGGGGCGATAGAGCTGGTCGAGGAAGCCGAAGGCGGTGCGCACCTCCGGCTGGTCGCCGAGGCTCTCCAGCTCGGCGGCGGCCTGGCGCACGATCCACGCGCAGCGCTCCGGCGGGAAGGTGGGCTCCAGCACCACCTCGGCGGCGAGCGCCAGGGCGTCGCGCCAGTCGGCGGCCAGGGCGTCGAGGGCCACGCCGTGGGATTCGAAGGTGCCCTGAGTGCCGAGGATCATGCCGCGCGCCTCCACCCGGTCGGTCAGCGCGCGCCAGTCCTGGCGCCGCGTGCCTTCGGAGAGCAGCCGGCCGGTCACCAGCGCCCGCCCGGGCACCTGCTCGATGCGCGCCCCGCCGGGCAGCCACACCCGCACCGCTACGATGGGGGCCCCGGGGACCCGGCGCACCCGCACCTCGAGGCCCGTGCCCTCCCGGCCGAGCGTCGGGCCCGGTCCCGCCACCGCAGCCTCAGCCACCGGCGAGCACCCGGCGCAGCCGCGCCTCGAGGTCAGGGAACTGCTCGTCGTAGTCGGCCAGCGCCGCCAGGATCACCTCGTGCGCCGTCTCGCGGCCGTAGACCTCGGCGATCTCCACGGCGTGGGACGGCTCGCCCGGGGGCTGCTTGTAGGTGAGGAAGTAGTGCTTCAGCCGCTCCACCTGCGACGGCGGCAACTGGCCCACGTCGCGCACCTCGCCGAACACGGCGTCGCCGGCGAGCACCGCCAGCACCTTGTCGTCGGCCTCGCCGCGGTCGATCATGCGCAGTCCCCCCACCGGCACCGCGGTGACCAGCACGTCGCCGTGGGTGAAGGCGCGCTCGGAGAGCACGCAGAGGTCGAGCGGATCGCCGTCGCCCCTCACCTCCCGGCCGACGCGGCGGCGGCACAGCTCGGCCACGCGGGGCCCGCAGTACGTGCGCGGCACGAAGCCGTAGAGCGTCGGGCAGACGTTCGAGAAGCGCTGCGGCCGGTCGACCCGCAGGTGACCGCTGGCCTTGTCGATCTCGTACTTCACCGTGTCGGTGGGGACGATCTCGATGTAGGCCGCCACCTCCCCGGGCGCGCCCTCGCCCACCGCGATGCCGTGCCACGGGTGCGGCTTGAACAGCCGGAAGAGGGAATCCTCCGGATCCTCGCGCGGCGGCACCGTCAATCCTCCGCCGGCAGCGACCAGCCTGCCACTCCGCCGGCCTCCGGCAGCAGGTACTGGGTGACGGCGCGGGTCACCTGGCCGGCCTCGGCGGCGAGCAGCACGGCGAGCTGGCGCTCGGCGTGGCCGAGGTCGAACAGCGCCAGCGCGTAGCCGGCGGTCAGCGCCTGCTGGTGGATGCGCTCGTGGGCGAACACCCAGTCAGCGAAGGCGATGCGGCGGGCGCGCTCCACCTCCTCGTCGCTCGGAGGGTGGGCCGCCAGCCGTTCGAGCTCGCCGAGCACCAGGGCCTCCACCTCGGCCGGGTCGACCCCCGGCACCAGCTCCAGCGCGACCGTGAAGTGGCCCGGTCCCACGGAGTCGGACAGGTCGGCGTCGACCCACACGCAGAGCTGGCGCTCGTCGACCAGCAGGCGGTGCAGCCGGCTGGCGCGGCCCGAGCCGAGCAGCACCGTGGCCAGGCGCAGGGCGGCCTGGTCCGGATGGCCGGCCGGCGGCGCCGGCAGCGCCAGCAGCAGGCGGGGCACCTCGCCCTTGCGCTGCTCCACGCGCTCGACCTCGCCGCGGCGGGGCGGCTCCGCAGCCGGCTCGGTGGTCCACTCCTCGTCGTCCTGAGGGGCGCGGTCGGGCACCCGGGAGAAGGCCTCCGCGGCCGCCTCGCCGGCCTCCTCCCCCACGTCGCCGGCGATCACCAGCACGGCGTTTCCGGGACGGTAGAAGCGGCGGTGGAAGGCGGCCAGCTCGTCGGGCCCGGTGGCCTCGAGGTCGGCGCGGGTGCCGAGCACCGGGCGGCCGTAGGGATGGGCGCCGTAGAAGGCCGCCATCACCCGGGTCTCCAGGGCGTCCCAGGGGGCGGCATCGTAGAGCGCGATCTCCTCCAGAATCACCCGCCGCTCGCTCGCCACCTCGTCCGGCGCGAGCACCAGCGAGGCCATGCGGTCGGCCTCCACCGCCAGCGCCTCGCGCCAGCGGTCGGGGGCGAAGTTGAAGTAGTAGGCGGTGGCGTCGTGGCTGGTGAAGGCGTTGTTGTCGCCGCCCAGGGCCTGGGTGCGGCGGTCGATGGCACCCGCCGGGTAGAGCGGCGAGCCCTTGAACATCATGTGCTCCAGGAAGTGGGCCACGCCGCCGTGGCCAGCCGTCTCGTGCCGGGTGCCGGCGCGGTACCACAGGGCGGTGGTCACCACCGGCGCCTGCCGGTTCGACAGGCGGCACACGGTGAGGCCGTTGGCCAGGGTCTCGACCACCGCGTCGGCGAGCAGGCGCGGCACCTCGATGGCGTCGGCCGCGGGGGCCGGCGGCGGTGCGCCGTTGGCGCCGCGGCTCACGGTGCGCCCTCCGGCAGCGGCGGCAGGCGGAGGCGCACCACGCGGCGCTCCTCCTCGGCACCGGAGGTCACGTCCACCACCACGTCGAGACGGCGGTGACCGGGAGCCACCAGGCTCACGCGGTGCAGGCCGAGGGGCAGCTCGAGCCAGTTGCCGCCGCCGAACCGGCCGCCGCGGTAGCGGGCGGCGAGCCCGTGGTCGACGCCGTCGACCAGCACGCGGGTGGTGGGCGGATCGACCCGGAAGGCCACCGCCTTGCCGACGCGGTGCACCTCGAGCTCGTGGAACGGCGTCTCCCCCGCCGCGAGCGGCTGGAGCGTGGCGAGGATGGGGCTGACACCGGCCCCCGACTCCGAGGCGACGATGCGCAGGTGGCGATCCGCCATGCCGGCGCGGCGCAGGGTAATGCGGTGCTCGCCGGGCGACGGCAGCAGCAGCGGCGACCGCGCCCCGAACTGCGCCGCCTTGCCGACCACGGTGCCGTCGAGCAGCACGAAGGCGTCCGCCGGCACCACCCGCATCGCCAGGCGCATGCCGGTGGCGATCGCCGGACCGGAAGGTTGCGGCGGGGTGGCATCGGCGAGGTCGGCGTCGGATGGACCGGCTGCGGTCGGTGGGAGGGCCGGGTCGCGGACCGGTCCGTCGTCGGCGGCGGCTCCCGGCAGAGCGGTGCCGGAGCGCGACGATCGGCCGGCGAGAGGATCGGGCGAGGGGGACGCCGGCTCGACGGGGGACGGCTGCGACAGGCCCGGGGGTGGCTGCCCGGAGCGGGGCTGGGAGGCGGCCCGCGGATCGCCGGCGGACG
>DATACC010000341.1:0-6127 GCA_036259255.1 Thermoanaerobaculia bacterium
GGCGTGCCGCTCGACGGGAACACGAAGTCGAGCGGCTGGCCGCGCTCCTTCTGCCACAGGGCGTCGGTCAGCTCCCAGACGGTGACCAGCCCCTCCTGGCGCACCAGCTTCTCGATCATCAGCGCCGGGTTGAACACGTACTCCTTGGTCTGGGCGTCGAAGCGGGCGAGCCAGGCGAAGCCGGCGGAGGGGGTGCCGGTGCGCTCCACCGCCTGGGCGACGATGGTGGCGAAGAAGGTGCGCATCGTGCCGCTGGCCAGCGGGTCGCGGATCACGATCTCGCCGGTGAAGCGCTCGGCGAGCAGGTCCTCCCAGTCCCGCGGCACCTCGTCGCCGGTCAGCGCCCGGTCGTTGTAGAGGATCACCGGCGCGGTGCGGTAGAGGGCGAAGAAGCGGTCCTCCGGGTCCTGGGCCTCGGGGTCGAGGGAGTCGGCCCATTCGGGACGGTAGGGGGCCAGCAGCCCCTCGGCGGCGCCGCGGGCGAAGATCGTGTCGGGCCCGCCGTACCACACGTCGGCCTGTGGATTGGCCTTCTCGGAGCGCACCCGGTCGTAGACGTCCTGGCTCCCCATGTCGAGCCAGCGCACGTCGACGCCCGGGTGCTCCTCCTCGTACGCCTTCTCCACCACCGCCAGCAGCTCCCGCCCGTGGGGCGAGTACAGCACCACCACCTCGTCGCTGCCACCGCAGGCGGCGGGCAGCACGAGCAGCAGGGCGAGCAGCGCGACGAGAGCCGCCGGCGTGCGGAGCCGCAGCCGGGCGAACGGCGGCCCGGCGGGCGTCGGGCGCTCGGTCCGGGAGGGGTTGGTGCGGTTTGGGAGCGGTCGGGTCGGGTCGTATCGGTTCACGGGCGGCCTCCGGCCGCCTATCCTACCTGCCCTGCCGGCGATGCTCGCCCGCGCCGGCCTCAATACTCCCGGAAGTCCCGCTCGATCACGCACACCGGCACCGGGGCGATGAAGATCATGCCGGTGTCCGAGCTGCGCGCCTTGATGTCGATGCGGTAGGCGTCCTGGAAGCGGCAGTTGTCCGGGAACAGGCGGCGCAGCTCGCGCAGGATCGAGGCCAGCTCGGCGTCGAGCTCGTCGGCGGTATCGCTGCCCTCGCCGTCGGACGGCGGCGGGTTCTTCGTCTGGCTCTGCTCGGCGAACGGCGAGGTGACGAAGTCTTCGATCGTGATGTAGCGGGTGCGGTTGCCGCCAGCGAGCATGATGCCGTTGGCGTTGGTGCTGAGCAGGCCGAAGACGCGGCTGAGCCCGGTCTCGCGGCACAGGCTCTCCGCCGCCGGCTCGACGCCCCCCGGCTGGTAGGTGGAGAACACGAGCACCCCGGCCAGGGCGAAGGGCGCGGTGATCAGCCGTTCGTCGGGGTCGAGATCCATCCACCAGCCGCGCCGCCCTCGGGGACGGTCCAGCAGGTGGTTGGTGGTGGAGCCGTCGGTGAACAGGGCGTCGCGGTCGACCGCCTGCAGGTCGGCCGGCCCGAGGGGCGCCGCCAGGGCCGCCAGGTCGTCGACCTCGTCGACCAGGACGAAGAACCGGCCGCTCGGCGTGTCGCGCGCGAACAGGTCCTCGCGGTCGCCGGTGCCGAAGGCCAGGGCGTAGCGCGTGATCTGCGGCACGTAGAACACCGAGGGGCGGAAGTAGATCGGCCGGTCCACGCCGTCGTCGGCGCTGGCGTCGAAGATCGCCCGCGGCGCGAAGGCGGCGCCCTGGATGCGCAGCGGCCGGGCGACCAGCCGGCGCACCGGGTTGCCGTCCTCGTCCACCTCGCGGCCGGTGTAGATCACCGCCGGGTCCGCCGGCTCGAGCTCCGGGTAGACCACGCTGCCGGCCACCCGGGGCCGCAGGTCCACCCGGTACATCAGGCCGCGGGTGGTGCCGATGTAGATGCGGTCGAGGTAGCCGTCGCGGTCGGTGTCCACCGCCGCCGGGCGGCTGGGGGCGGCGTCGTCGAGGGGTCGCTTGTAGATCGCCTGGCCGGTCTCGACGTCGACGATGTAGAGCCACGAGCCGCGCGCCGGCCGCTCCGGGTCGACACCGCCGCCGAACACCGCCACGTGACGGTCGGCGAGGGCCGGCTGGGCGGTGTCGCACTCGCCGGTGCAGACGAGGATGCGTCCGAGGTCCGGGGTCGACCAGGTGGGGGCGAGGTCGACGAAGCCGTCGGCGTCCTCGTCCGCCGCGATGCCGCCGTGGCTGTCGCGGAACTCCCACAGGGGCGCTGCGAAGGGCACCGGGCCGCAGTCGGCCGGCAGCGCGCCGGCCTGGGCGCAGCCGGGGGCGGCGCCGGCGGCCACCGACGGGATCGGGTCCTCGGCGTCCACCGGGTCGGGCTCGGTGATGTCCAGCGCGTAGTAGCCCGAGGTGGGCTGCTCCTCGAGCAGCTCCCGGGCCTCCAGGGTCGGCGGCAGCGGGTCGGGCCGGACCGGCGGCTCGACGTCGCCGGAAAGGCCGGCGCCGCGGCGCAGCCCGCCCACCAGCACCGTGCGCCACAGGCGCTCGTCGGGGTCCGCCGGGTCGCCGGCGGCGGCGGCGTGCAGCGGGTCGATGAAGACGTCCGCCGCGGCGAGCTGGCCGTCCACCGTGAAGCGGTGCTCCGATTCCTCGTACATCTCGAGCACCGCCGGCATCACCGGCCGCGGCATGTAGGCGAACAGCTCGCGGCCGCTGCCGTTGTCGAAGGCGCCGCCGCCGGCCACCTCCGGGTCGGCCACGAAGCGGCCGACGTCGAAGGCGTGCAGCATGCCGTCGTTGGAGCCGGCCAGCAGCATGCGCCGCCGGCGCGAGTGCTCCAGGGCGAAGCAGCGGTAGCCGCGGTTGCCGTCGTCGCAGGCGAGGTCCTGGTCCTCGCCCACGTCGTGGATGAAGTAGAGGTTGTTGACCGGCGCGCCGATGACCAGCGGATCGGAGTGGAAGACGTCGCCCAACGCGTAGTCGAGGGTGCGGCCGTTGGCCAGCGTCACGCTCTTGGCGGCCGGCACCTCGGCGGCCACCGCGTCGACCCGCGCCCGCGAGGCGCCGTCCGTCGGATCGAGGCCGAAGCCGGCCAGCAGGTCGTTGCGCACGTCGGCCGGGTCGGCGTCGGCGAGAGGCTCCAGCAGGCGCCGCCCGAGCGGCACCCGGCCGCCGTCGTCGAACAGCGAGTACCAGATGCGCCGCTGGCGGTCGCCGTGACCGACGGGATCGGCGCCGCTCGGCTCCACCTGCTCGTCGAGCAGCACCTGGCCGAGATCGTAGAGGTAGCAGGCCGAGGGCACCTCGCCGGCGGGCAGGTCGGAGCAGGCGGCGCCGAAGTCGGGCCGGCGCTCGTCGTCGAGCGGCAGCGGCTTGAGGAAGGCGTGGAGCGCCCCGGCCCACACCGGCTGGCCGTTGAGCGGCACGAAATCGGTGAGGAACACCTTGTCGGCGGCGTCGGCCTGCACCGAAGGCACCGCCACGCCGGTCAGGGTGCGGGGCTCGGAGCGCACCAGCTCGATGACCTGCAGCAGGGCGGCGATCAACTGGTCCTTGTTCTGCGGGAACAGCGGCCCCGGCCCCTCCACCACGTCCTCGCCGCCCACCCGCCGGGTGCCGGTGCCGCCGTTGTCGGCGATGCAGGTGAGCGTGTTGTTGAACCCGGCGAAGGCCGTCTGCTCCAGGCCGAAGGCGATGGCGAAGCTGCGGATGTCCTTCTGCAGCAGGTCGCTGGCGGCGGCACAGGCCTGGTTGCCGTCGCCGCCGCTGGCCAGGCCGTCGGTGAGCACCAGCAGGAACTGCTTGCGGCAGGAGTAGCTCGGGTCGCCCTCGTCGTCGCCGGCCTCGTCGCGCCAGTCGTCGACCCAGTCGGCGAAGTCCTCCATGGAGGCGCCGGTGGGCGTGCCGCCGCGGGGGATCAGGGGCGCCACGCCGGCGCTGGCGTAGGGCGCCTTCAGGCGCAGGGCCGAGCGGCCGGGGCGCACCCGGTCCTCGAAGTAGCTGGCGATCTCGAAGTCGGGGGTGCCGGTGAGGGGATCGAAGCCGGGCAGCTCGGTGTTGGGCGCCATGCGGTGCTGAATGCGCTCGCGCTGGGTGTCGGTCCAGTCCCACGGCACCACGTCGCCTACCCGGAGCGCCGCTCCCCGCGGGTCGCCCTGGGTGGGGCGCTTCAGGTTCTGCCCGTCGTAGTCGTCGGACGTGGTGTCGGTGTTGGGCTCCCAGCCGGCATTGCCACCGGAGCGCGACATGCGGGTGCCGCCGGAGCCGAAGTCGCCGGACCCGAAGAAGGCGACGCCCGGCGGATCGCGGCGCACGCCCTCGCCGGGCTCCCAGTACACCATCTCGCCGGCGCGCTCGAAGAGGATCGTCTCCCGCCGGGTGCGGAAGCTGCCGCAGCTCCCGATGCAGCTCACCTGCACCTCGACGGCGATCTTCGGGTCGCCGAGCTCCTGGGTCGCGCCGTCCAGCCGCTGGATCGGCCGGTACTGCACGCGGTAGACCTCGCCGTCGTCCGGATCGCGCACGTAGACGTCCACCGAGTTGTTGTTGCCGTCGCCGAGCTTCGGCAGGCGGCGGATGCGCTCGTACTCCCAGCGGTCGTCGAGGTCCGCCGGCTCGCCGGTGTGGCAGCCGATGAAGCGCAGCACCCCGTGGTCGCTGCCGTTGTCGTGGCGCGCGCGGTCGCAGTTCCAGACCTCGCCGAAGATCTCCTCCTGGCCGATGGCCGGGAAGGTCCGCCCGCTGCGCAGCCGGATCGGTCCGCCCAGCGGCTGGTCCTCGCTGACCCGGTACCACCAGTGCTTGCGATGCACCCGCTGGTCGTCGTGGTCGAAGGTGGCGAAGCCGAAGCGCACGTCGTCCACCTCGTCCATCAGGGCGTAGATCGCCTCCTTGGCGACCCGCATCTTCGACTCCGGGTCGTCGGCACCGCGGCGCGGCAGGCAGGCGCCCTCGGGGCACGGGATGCAGGCGACACCGGAGTCCAGCTCCGCCTTGCCGCAGGGCACGTTGGCGTGCAGCACGTCGGGCCGCACGCCCTGGCAGTGTCCGGCGGCGATGCCCTCGAGGGTGCACGGCACGCTCTGGTTCATCGAGCCCGACAGGTCGAGCAGGATGAACACGTAGGGCTCGGCGGTGGACTCCTGGAACAGCTTGCGGTCGTCCGCGGCGGCGCCGGGGGCGGCCAGGAGCGCGGCGAGGGCGAGGGCGGCGGGGGCCCCGCCGGGGGAGGAGGGTCGGGGTCCGGCGGATCTCGGGTGCCGGTGCGCTGCGATGCGGAGCATGGCGGTCGCCTCCTCGGAAGCGTTCTAGAACCGGACCTTCTCGGCGAGCTCGGCGCTGGTGTGCTCGGCGAGAGCGAAGTAGGCCGACGTCGGCACCTGGATCGGCTGGACGTCCAGGGTGGCCGAGATCACCCGCTCACCCACCACCAGGGAGCCGCCGCCGCGGCGGCCCCAGGCGGTGGCGGCCACGTTGACGCGGCTGAAGGCGGTGGAGCCGTAGGTGCCGGCCTGGTTGATCTCGCACAGCGTGCAGGGCGCCTCGATGAGCGGCACCAGGGGACCCACCTCGGTACTGCTGCCGATCCGCGAGGGGGTGGCGTCGGGGTGGTCGTTGACGATCCAGGTGCCCTCGGCGTAGTCGGCGTTGACCAGCATGCGGGCCAGCGCCATGCCCACCCCCGCCTCGGCGGCGGCGAGGCTCCTCTGGCCGGTGCGCTCGTTGGCGCCGATGCGCATCTCGGTGAGGGAGACGAAGATCAGCGCCAGCGCCATCGTGGTGAGCACCAGCAGGACGAGGAGCACCACCACGTAGGCGCTGCCGGCGTCGCGCCGGCAACCGGGCTTCGAAGGTCGGCTCATCACAGGTTCCTCAGGTCCACCGTCGTCTGCAGGATGCGCCGGCGCGAGCGGCGGGCCGCCTCTCCGTTGATCGGATCGTCGGAGGCCAGGCCATAGGTGCGGTCCTCCAGGGTCTCGAGCACCGGCGCCGTGTAGCGCGCATCGGCGTTCGGCGACACCGCCAGGGTGGCGACCCGCAGGTAGAACAGCCGCGGCCGCGGCACCTCGCTGCACAGCGTGGCGCCCACCTGCCAGCCGCCGCCGGGGGGCGACCACGCCGGCGGCTGGCAGGTGGGAGCCACGCTGTGCAGCGAGGTGCCGCGGCCGCGG
>DATACC010000342.1:0-18193 GCA_036259255.1 Thermoanaerobaculia bacterium
CAGCCGGCGCCTCCGAGCGGGGCGCGCCCCTCCAGGAATCACCGACGGCCCCGCGTCCCCCGGCCGGGGCGCACCACCCGGCCCGGAACGCGCCGACACCACCCACCGCCTCCGGTGGGAGTGGCTGGGGCGGGAGCTGGAACGGAGGTGGCTCCTCCGTGCTGCCGTCGTCCCGGCAGGTGGGGGTCCGAGGCGCTCAGGGGAGGGGCAGGGTGTGATCGGTCCAGGGAGCGTCGGCCTGGACGGGCAGGGGGAGCTGACGGAGCTGCCGGTGGCGGGCCTGGGCCGAGGGCGGGAAGACGAGGGAGCGGGCGGGGGTGCCGAGCTCGAGGGCGATGACCAGGGCGGCGGCATCGCGCTCCGCGCCGAGGCGGAAGGCGAGGCGCGCGGCGGTGCCCAGCCAGTCGGCGTCGATGCGGCGCCAGGCGGGACCTTCGCCGGCGGCTTCGGTGAAGCCGTAGTGGGCGCGGAAGAAGGGGCCCAGGTCGGGATCGGCGGCGGCCGCCTCGTAGGGAAGCGAGTAGATCCGGTCGAAGGGACGGTCGAGCTGCTGGAGGGCGCGATCCTCCGGCGCCAGCGGCAGGCCGGCGGGATCGGTCAGGGCGGCGGCGAAGAGGCTCGCATCGGGGCTGAACCGGGGGACCGGCTCGGCCATCGCCGGGCTGCGGTGCTCGGCACCGTCGACGGCCGGCGGGGGGGCGAGACGGGGATCGCCGCCGGCAGGCGCCAGCACGCGGAGGCACAGGCCCGGTGGCAGGGTGCCGTCGGAGGCGTCGCCGGCGCGGCGGTAGCGGACGCGGCCGGCGAGGGCGGCGAGTCGCGTGCCGCGATCTGCCTCGACCCCGGTTCCACCATCTGGCGTCCCGGCGTCGGCGCCGCTCCCCACCTCCTCGGGCTTCCGACCGGCGGTGTCCTCCCCGGAGCCGAGGGCAGCGGCCACCTGGCGCAGGCGCTCGGCGGAGGGGGCGCCGCCGGTGGTCGCCGCCTCGCCCAGCGCGTCCAGGCGGTCGGCGGCGCGGCGCAGGGTGGTGGCGCCGGCGGCGTGGTCGCGGCGCAGCCGGCGGGCGGCCGGATCGGCCGGATCCTCGGTCCAGGGGAGCCAGAGCTCGGCGACGGCCAGGCCTTCGAGGCTCTGGCGGGCTGCCTGGGGGAATGCGGCGCCCTGCGTGCGGGTGGTGGCGGCCAGCAGGTCGATGCGGCCACCGGTGGCGGCGTGGAGGTAGGCGGCGAGGCGCGGGCCATGCGGCGGCCCGGCGGCGAGCAGCGCGCGGTCGTCGAGCACGCAGTAGCGCGGCTCCTCGCCCGCGGCGACGGCCAGCAGCCAGCAGGCGGATGCGTCGTCTCCGGCGCGGTAGCGACGCAGCACCGCCGTGCCCGGCGACGGATGCAACCGCTCGGCGGTGCACCCTTCGACGACGCTGGCCGTCGCCCACCTCACAGATCCTCCGCCGCGCCGATCCCGACGCTGCGATGGAGCCGGGCGAACGGCTCCGCCGCGTTCTCGGCTGCCTCCGGGCCGGCGAAGGCGGCGTTGCCGGAGGTCGCCTGCTGGCGGCCCCAGAGGTAGCGGCGCTGCTGGTCCATGCGGCTGCGGCTGGTGATCCCCTTGCCGATGGAGTGGCGCACCACCCCGGTCTGCAGATCGACCAGCAGGGTGGCGCCGCCGCGGAAGGTGAAGTCGGGCTTCGCCGCCACCGCCTCGCCGGCATCGGCCCGGGCCTGCACCGCCTCGTCGAACCAGGCGTCGCGCTCCTGGGTGATCTCGATCACCAGGTCGGCGATGGTGCGCCGGGCCGGCCCCAGCCGGTAGGCCGGGCGCACGCTCAGCACCTCGAACGCGGGCTTGCCGCGGTGGCGGCGGATGCTCCGCGGCGCACCCCCGGTAAGGGCCAGGCCGCAGCAGCGGCCGGCGTCGCGGTGGCGGGCGAGGCGGCGGTGGATCGCCTGGCGGTTGGCGAGGCCGCGCTCCCACAGCTCGCGACGGTCGGTGTCGAGCCAGAGATCCGGGCACATGCCGCGCAGCTCGCCGATCTCCGGCAGCGCGCCGGCGAGGCAGGCGGCCTGCTCCGGCGGCGGCGACCACCAGGTGATGCTGTCCTCCGACAGGCTGCGCACCCCCTCCGGGTAGATCCCCCAGCGGCGGAACGACTCGATCACCGCCACCCGGTAGCCGAGGGGGTCGCTCGGCACCAGGTCGGCGTCGGCGGTCACCAGGGCGCGGAAGTAGTCGCCGAAGGTCACGTCCACCGGCGGGCAGTAGTCGAGGGCGCGGATCGCCATGCGGCAGAACTGCCGCGCCGTCTTCGCCGCCGCGTCGGCCAGCCGATCCACGAGATCGGGGTGGAGGTCGCCGGGCGGCAGGATGCCGCTGCCGCCGCTGGCGATGCGCAGCAGGTCGGCGATGCGGCGCTTGTAGATGGCGAGAAAGGCATCGAACACCGCCGCCACCAGGATGGCGCCGCGGGTGTGGGGCTCGCTCGCCCGGGCGAGGGAGGCGGGATCCGGCTCGAGCGCGTGCCACTGCTTCGTCTTCTCGTCGCGGGTGCCCAGCGCGTCGCGCAGGGCGCCGTAGCGCCCCACCGCGTAGCCGAACTGCTGGGCCAGCTCGGCGAGGCGGTTCTGCTGCGAAAGATCGCCGCGGGTCGTGGCGATCTGCTGGCGCAGCGCCTCGGGGAAGGAGAAGTGCTGGAACAGGGCGACGAGATCGGCGAACGCCTCGTGGAAGGCGAGGGAGTCGACGTTGGACTGCTCGAGGTAGCGGTGGTGCATGCCGTCGAGCAGGGCGTGGGTCGTCTCGTGGGCCACGATGTCGTGGGACAGGCAGGAGAACACCATGCCGCCGGGCAGCACCGTGCCGGTGCGCGAGCGCCGGGCCCGGAAGTAGCCGAACAGCAGCGCCTTCTTCTCCGGGCTGTAGTAGGCGTTGGCCTCGCGCAGCGCATGGGGGTAGATGCGCAGGCGGCGCACGAACTCGGGACCGTCCGGGCCGCGCCGCGGCGCCCACAGGGCCTTGCGGCCCAGGGCATCCTCGAACGCGGCGATGGTGGTCATCGCCACGGCGTAGACCATCTGCTGGTGGAACTGGGGGTGACCCTCCGAGGGCGGTAGACCGTCCTGGGCGAGCAGCTCGCGCTGGTTGAGGTCCACCGGCGCGTAGACCGAGCGACTGGGCGGATCGACGTCGACCACCTCCAGGTACTCGCCCACCGGCCCCGGCAGCGGCAGCAGCCGTCCCTCGCCGTCGCTCCCCTCCCAGGCCAGCTCCAGGGTCACCTGATTGACCATCGACGCCTCCAGCTCGGTGGCGAGGCTCGGGTCGAAGGCGAAGGCGCGCAGGCGCCGGGCCGGCGGGGTGGGGGGCGGGACGCGCATCGAGGGCGGGCCGGATTCTAGTCCTGCGCCGCACCGGCTGCGTCGCCCGCGCCGCCGCTCCGCGGTGCCAGCCCGAGGTGCCGCTCCAGGAACTCCGCGATCCTGCGGTAGGCGGCGACGCGGTTCTCGAGCTTGCGGATGCCGTGGCCCTCGTCGGGGAAGCGCAGGTACTCCACCTCGCCGCCGCGTTCGCGCACCGCGCGCACGAACTGGTCGCTCTCGGTGACCGGGTCGCGGGGATCGTTGGCGCCGTGAACCACCAGCAGCGGATCGCGCACCTGGTCCACCCGGGTGATCGGGCTCAACTGGCGGAAGAACTCGCGGTCCGCCGGGTCGTCGATGTCGCCGTACTCCAGCCGGTCCGAGGCCTTGAGCTGGGGCGAGGCACCCTCGAGCGCCGTCACCCAGTTGGAGACGCCGACGAAGGAGACCCCCGCATCGAACAGGCCCGGCAGGTCGGCGAGGGCCGCGAAGGTCATGTAGCCGCCGTAGGAGCCGCCCATCACCGCGGCGCGGGAGGCGTCCACCCGGCCGTCCGCCGCCAGCCACGCCACGGCGTCCGCCATGTCGGTGACGGCGTTCGGCCGCTGGCGCAGGTTGTCCAGCCGGGCGAATCGCTTGCCGTAGCCGGTGGAGCCGCGGAAGTTGAGGTCGAGCACCGCGATGCCGCGGGCGAGCAGGTACTGGAACACCGCGTCCCAGTCGGGTCGTGCCTGGGCCGTGGGGCCGCCGTGGACCGCCAGCAGCACCGGCGGCCTGTCCGCCGCGCCACCCGCTCCCGCCGCCGCTCGCGCCGCGGGCTTCGGCGGCAGGTAGAGCAGGCCGTGGAGGGTCTCGCCGTCGCGGGCGGGGAAGTCCACGTGGGTCGGTGCCACCAGCGCGTCGAGGTCGATGCCGGCGGTGTCGGAGCGGGTGGCGCGGGCCAGCGTGCCGCTCTCGGCATTCCAGGTCCACACGTCCCCGGGCAGCCGCGGGCTGGTCACCTCGAGGGCGAGCACCGGGGCGTCGTCGGCCCAGTGCAGGCGGTAGACGCCGGCCGGCAGGTCCGGCCCCGCGCCGCCCGAGATCGGCACGTCGCGGCCGGCCGCGAAGCTGCCCCCCGCGCCCAGCTCGCGGACGTGGAGCACCGACCAGCCGCCCTCGTTGGTGGTCCAGGCGAGGCGGCGGCCGTCGCGCGACAGCGCCACGTTCCCGACGTCGTGGGGCGGCGTGGCCAGGGGCTCCAGGCGCCCGGCGGCCAGGTCGTAGAAGGCCAGGGCGTGGAAGTCGCGGCCCTCGTCGGTGGCGAGGAAGAAGCCGCTGCCGTCGGGTTTCCAGGCGAAGCCGGTGTAGGAGGAGGCGACCTCGGGCACGAACAGCGGCCGGGCCTCTCCGGTGGCGAGATCGAGCAGGTGCACGTCCACCGCGTCCTCGCCGCGGGCCTCGGTGAGCAGCAGGGCGCCGCCGTCGGGACGCCACGAGGCCACCTGGTAGCCCCAGCCGCCGGAGTGCACCGTGCGGTCCTCGCCGCTCGCCAGGTCGAGCACGTGGATCTCGAAGCTCGGCCCGCCGCCGCCGGTGGTGGCGTAGGCGATGCGCCGCCCGTCGGGGGAGAAGCCGCCGAAGAGACGGAAGGCGTCGGACGGCGCCAGCAGCTCGCGCTCCCGGGTCCCGTCCGGGGAGATCAGGTAGAAGCCCTCCCGCTCGTTGCCGGCGCGGTCGGCGCCGTAGGCGATCCAGCCGCCGGCGGGCGACCAGGCGTGGAAGGTGATCCCCTCGCCGAAGGTGAGCTGGCTCGGCCAACCGCCGGTGGCGTCCACCACCCAGAGCTGGGGCTCGCCGCTGATCGACGTGCGGAAGGCCACGCGGTCGCCGTCCGGCGCCAGCGACGGGGCGCCGGCCCGCCGCACGTTCAGGAAGCGCAGGATGTCCGGCTTCCCGGAGCCGGCCAGGCCGAGCTCCATCGGCACCGGCTGCGGCACGTCGGTCGGACCGGGGGTGGGCGGGACCTCTTGCGCATCGACGGTCGAGGGCATGGTGAGGGGCAGCACGGTAGAGAGCAGTAGCCCGGCGAGCCGCTGCCGGGATCTCAGTGGATGGTGCATACCACGTCTCCTGGGTCGAATCCGGCGGGAGTGAGCTCGCGAAGTCCACGATCGAAGGTGGCGATCCGGCCGCCGTGCGCGAGCGCGACGGCGAGCAGGTGAGCGTCGGTGACCTGCCGATGGCCGACGATCTTTTGGGGAGCGATGAGCTCGCTGCGGCTCAGCGCCACGTCGTCGCGCCAGAAGACGTGATGGGGCAGGCCGGTGATCTTGCGCAGCAGGGCGATCGCCTCCTGCGGAGTTCTTGCCTGCTCGATGATCCGCTGGTTGGAGGAGACCCGGACGAACCCGCTCTCCGTCAGCGGACAGGTTGCCCAGCCGCTCGCCTGGTTGTCGCGGAACCAAGCGAGCGCTGCCCCGTGGTGCACGTGTTGAGGCCAGGCGAGTGCGATCAGGAGGTTCAGGTCGAGCAGGTAGGTCATCCCTCGTCGTCGAGCGCCCGCCGCACCATCTCCGGCGTCAACGGCGGCGCATCCTCGGACACGGCGAAGACGGGGAAGCCGAATTCCTCTGCGTGCCGAGACTGCGGCGCCAAGCCACGCCTCGCCAACTCCGAGATCACCTCGCCGATGCTCTTGCCGGCACCGTCCGCCAGACTGCGGGCAGCTGCCAGGACATCATCGTCGAGTCGCAAGGTCGTGCGCATGCCACAACGTTACAAGGTGCACCGAGTGATGTCAAGATGCCGGGATGCGGTGATGCTGCGAAGTCGCCCCGGTCGGCAGCCGGTTGGGCTGTCCCTCATCGGATCCACTACCAGGGCGTGCAGGGCGGCGTGCATGTACCGCAAGTGAAACGGCACCTCATCGCGGGCTTGCCAGATGATTACAATTTATGCGATTTGCACAGTCCGCACCACATGACTATCTTTAATCTTTCAGCCGCCCGTTGCGGCGCAGGCGCTCGAGGTGGGCGAGGATCTGGCGCTCGGCGAGCGGCCAGGCCTTCTCCGGGGTGTCGTCGTAGACGCGGGGCAGCATCTCGGCCGGCTCGCGCAGGCCGTCGTTCCAGGCGGCGAGCACGCGTTCCTCGCGCCAGCGGCGGTGCTCCGCGTACTCGCGCAGCTTGGCCACGGCGTTCTTGATCGCGGGGCCGTGGGCCGGGAACAGGGTGCGGGGTGCGAGCTCGGCGAGCTGGTCGAGGGACGCGAGGTAGGCGTCCATGTCGCCCTGGGGCGGGTCGATGACGATGGTGCCGAGGCCGGCCACCATGTCGCCCGCCAGGAGCGATCCCCAGGTCTCGTCGAGGAAGCACAGGTGCCCGGGGGCGTGGCCGGGAGTGTGGATCACCCGCACCGGGAATGGCGGATCGCCGGCCAGCTCGACGCGCTGGCCGTCCTCCAGCGTGCGGTCGACCTCGAGGCCCCGGCCGGCCAGCAGCTCGGCGGTGGCGGGATGGGCGCAGACCGGCACGCCGAGGCGGCGGCGCATCGCCGCCGCGCCGCCTACGTGGTCCGGGTGGTGGTGAGTGAGCCAGATCGCCGTCACCCGCCCCTCGCGGCGCTCGAGCAGGGCGCGGCATGCGGCCTCCAGCCGGTCGATCTCGGCGGGGTCGGCGCTGCCCGGGTCCACCAGCACGCGTTCCGCGCCGGTGCCCAGCAGGTAGGCGTTGGTGCGGTCGGCCGGCGGCAGGGTGCGGGTGGCGAGCGGCAGCAGCACCACGCCGGGGCGGAACTCGATGCGCCGGTAGGGGCCGAGATCGGCCTCCCGCGGGTGGCGCAGGCGGGGTAGGCCGTCGGCCGGCGCGCCGTCGGCCAGCACCTTCAGGACGTGCAGGATCGGTGGTGCCGCCAGCACCTCGCAGCGGCACCAGCGCTCGACCGCCTCGGCCGGACGCACCCACTCGCCGGCGGCGCACTCCTCGCCGACGATGCTCGGCTGGAGGGCAGCCTGACGCGGCCATTCGAGCAGGAAGAAGCGGGTATCGAAGCGCAGCGGAGAAAACGGCGGAGTCAGCCAGCGGCCGGCGAAGGTCAGGCGCGAGGCGTCGGGGGTGAGGTCGAGGTCGGCGATCACCTCGCCGAAGCGCGCCTGCTTGGCGAGCAACCGGCGGCGGGCCGCCTCCAGGCTGCCGGTGGAGGCCACGGGACCCTCGGCGCGGTCGGGCAGCAGCTCCTCGACGAGCAGGACACCAGTCTCCTCGAACAGCTCGCGCACGGTGCAGGCGAGCAGACCCGGCACCAGGTCGGGCTCGAGCTCGCCGCCGGCGACGCCCGCGGCCACGGTTTCCGGGAACTCGGCGGCGGACGACTGCCCCTCGTCGAGCCCCTCCGGCATGCCCTGCACCGGCACCGCGAGGTCGGCGCTGGAGACGCCGCCGCCCGGGAAGGCGTGCCAGCCGCCCATGAAGGCCATCTGCTCGGCGCGCTGCACCCAGAACACCTCGACGCCGCCGCCCTCCCGTGCCTCGCGCCACAGCACCACGGCAGAGCTCGCCCGCGGTGGCCGCGCCGCCGGCCGCTCGCCGGCCCCGGCGGCGGCCAGCGTCTTCTCGTAGAGGGAGGGTTCGGTAGTCATCGGGTCAGGGGCTGGTGATCCGGTCATCGCCTTCCGGCCACACGCGCCGGCAGGGGCGGGGGTTGAGGGTCAGCAGAAGGTCCGCCCCGGCCTTCTCCGCACAACGAGCGATGAGTGCATCGTAGAGGATGCCGCCACGAAGCCGGGCTGCGGCCAGTCGGGCCACCACGAGCCGGTAGTCCTTGGCTTCGAGCGGGACGATCTTGCCGTCCACGTTGTGCCGAATCATAGGTTCCGCCGCCTCGGCCCGGATTCGCGGCTCCGAGGACAGGACAGTGAGGACCGGGTACAGCTCGGCGAGGGTGTGGGCGCTGGCCAGCATCTCGATGTCGCCCTGCGGGCTCCGCTACAGCCAGCGCAGCGCCGTCGGGTGCTCGGGATGGCGCTCGACCAGTCCGGCGACCAGCACCGAGGGAACGAAGAGGACCCTCACCCCACGCCCCCCAGGCGGTGCAGGCGCTCCGCGTGCACCTCGTCGAGGACCTTGTCCGGGTCGCCCTCCAGCTTGCCGGTATCGACGAGGACTCCCTCGATCTCGCGCAGCGGTGTCTCACCGACCTCGCCGCCGACCTGGAGACGCATCCGAGTTCCGGCGTCGAGCCCCAGCTCCCGGCGGAGCTTCTTCGGGATGAGCACCCGCCCGAAGCGGTCGATCGTGGTTTCCGTGCGCGCCATGGGAAGACTCCTTGGCAGAAAGTCTATCTCAATCGGGCAAAGCCTCTCAGTGCCCGACGTTCACCAGACCGAGACCAGAAAGGCGGTTGCTGTTGCTGCGGAGTCATACAGCCAGTCGACGGCTGAGCTCTCGAAGCCCTCGCGGAATGCGGAACAGGCTTCCATTCGAAGCCAGGTGAAGAGAAGAAACAGACCGACCAGAATTACCCGCCATAGGACTTGTCCTGCGAAATGACCCAGCGCATAGCCGAGCCCGATCGCGACGAGGTACGCGAGGCCGGGCGCATCCCCTGTTTCTGCGACCATGGAACATCCCGTAAGCGCTCCGATTACCCCGAAGAAAACTGCAAACTGGGCTCCGGTGTCACCAGGCGATGAGTGACTCATTGCAATCCTCCTTCGTTCGAGAGGTCGGCCTTCCGAGGCGCATTCCTAGCGCCGCCAGAGGGTGTCGAGCGTTTCCCGAAGGTGGAGGAACCGGCCGCGGAGGACGGGTTTAGCCGGGGCCCGGGCCGGGGCCGGCCAGAGGATGTCCCTCCCGCCGCAGCCGCGCCACCCTCTCGGCCAGCCGGAACAGGGTCAGGGGCGAGGAGCCCTCGGCCTTGTTGTTGGCCAGCACGTAGACCGGGCGGCCGCGGGCGGTGGTGGCGAGGGCGATCTCGGCCAGGGCGCGGCGGGTGGGCAGGTCGTCGTCGACGAGGCGGTCGAACGGGTGGTAGCGCTGCCGGGCACCTTCATAGGTGAGCCCCGGGCGCAGCATCCAGCGGCAGAGGAAGGCCGGCGCCGCCGCCGCGCCGGTGCGTTCCGCCTGCACCGCGACCTCGGGCATGCGCGGATGCCGGTTGGCGCAGTGGATCGCGCCGACGTCCGCCAGCGCCGCCGCGTAGGCCGCCGCGTGGGCGGCCGAGAGCACCTCGCGGTTGCGCAGTTCCACGGCGTAGAGGGGTCCCCGCGGCAGGGCGGCGAGGAAGGCATGGAGCCGGTCGACGAAGCGGGCCGGGATGCCGAGGTCCTGCGGCGCGAACTGGAACACCAGGGCACCGCCCTTGTCCCCCAGCCCCTCGGCGAAGGGCTGCACCACCTCGCCGGCGGCGTAGGCGGCATCGAGGAAGCGCGGGTTGGGCTCGCCGCGGCGCCCGCCGTAGCGGTCGTGATCCGGCCAGGCGGAGACGGTGACCGCCTCGTGGGCCTTGACCACGAAGCGGAAGCCGGCCGGCACCTGGGCCGCGTAGGCGGCGTACTCCTCCGTGGCGAGGGGCTGGTAGTAGCTGCGATCGATGCCGACGCCGTTGAGCAGAGGATGCTGGGCGTAGGCCGGCAGACCGTGGCGGGCGAGGCGGGTCTGGCTCTCGGCGCCCTCCCACACGATGCCCCGCCAGCCGGGGAACGACCACGACGAGGTGCCCAGGTGGAGGCCCGCCGGCAGCTCGCCGGCCAGGCGGTGCAGCTCCTCCGGGGCGCGGGCGGCGGCCACCGGCGGCGGCCCGGCGGGGCGCTCCGGCAGCTCGCCGGGTGCGAACAGGCCGAGCTGCCCTTGCGCCGCCGCGTCCCGGCGGCGAGCGCTCAGCGCCGCCTCCGCGGGGGTTCCTCCGGCGGTTCCTGCGAGGGCTGCGCGCTCGCCGGAGGCACCGGCTGGGGAGCGGGTGTCGGGCGTGAGGGGTCGGGGACCGGGAACGGCGGCGACTCGGTGCAGCTCTCGTGGATCGGCAGGTCGTAGCGGCAGCGCGCCACCTGCTGGCGCAGGCCGTCGAGGATCCACGGTAGCGACTGCTCCACCGCCCGCCGTTCGAGGCGGGCGGTCCACCCGGCGGCGGCGGTGACCAGGTGGATCGAGACCAGCGTCCGGCCGCCGGCGAAGGGGTGCACGGTCCAGGTAGCCCGCTGCTGCTGCTCCGAGTCGGCCACCGACTCCCAGCGCAACGTCCACACCGGCGCGCCGGGCGCGCTCTCCGTCATCTCCACCTCCGCCGTGACGACCCGCTCGCCTTGGGGGAAGGGGACGTCCAGGACCTGGCGGGTGAGCAGCCGCCCGTCGCCCGCCTGCCAGGCCTGGGAGAGGCGCACGAAGGGGAAGAACTCGGCGTAGTGGCGCAGGTCCGCCACCGCCCGGCGCACCCGCTCCGGCGGCGCGTCGAGCACCCGCCAGGCGCGCCCCTCGGCGCCCGAGGCGGCCATCTTCACCAGCGTCTCGCCCGCCGCCAGCCGCTGGCGCGCCGGCGAGCGCGGTTCGGCCGTCGGCGCCGCCGTGGCCGCCGCGACGAGCAGCAGGGCCCCGAGAATCCAGGATTTCGTGTGTGTCCGCATGGCGTTCCTTTCCGCCGAGGATACGCCACTCCGCCCTCCGCCACGCCGGTGGCCGCGGCGCCGGCCGCTGCATCGCTGCACCGGAAGGGCGTGCGACCTGTACACTGTTCGCGTGATCATCGAATGGCAGCGGGTGCGCGTGGCACCGGAGCTGGTGGCGCGGTTCCTCGCCGCCGATGCCGAGACCTGGACGCCGGTCCTCGCCGTCCAGGCCGGGTTCGCCGGCAAGGAGGTGTGGACGCGGCCGGAGGCGCCGGGCGAGGTGATCCTGGTGATCCGTTGGGAGAGCCGCGACGCCTGGCAGGCGGTGCCGGACGACCTCCAGGCGGAGGTCGACGCGCGCTGCCGTCGTGCGGTGGCCGGCGACTACGAGGTCGAGCCGGCGGTGGTCTTCGACGTCGGTCCCGCGGCACCGCCGATGCCCTGACGCGCCGGGCACGATGTTTCCATCTGCGGTGGGGGCACGTCTTGGCCGCCGCCGGCGGTCGTGAGAAACTGCACCATTGTCCCCCCGGCCCCGCCGATCTCGGGCCGCGGGTTCCACCAGGGAGCTTCCGAATTCCATGACGATCCAGATCTGGCCGGGCCAGCCGTACCCGCTCGGCGCGACGTTCGACGGTTCAGGCACCAACTTCTCGCTGTTCTCCGAGGTGGCCGAGCGAGTGGAGCTGTGCCTCTACGACGCCGAGGGCCGCGAGACCCGCGTCGACCTTACCGAGACCACCGCCTTCTGCTGGCACGGCTATCTGCCGGGGGTGGTCGCCGGGCAGCGTTACGGCTTCCGGGTCCACGGTCCGTGGAGCCCCGACGAGGGCCACCGCTGCAATCCCGCCAAGCTCCTGCTCGATCCCTACGCCAAGGCGGTGGAGGGGCAGGTGCGCTGGGACGAGGCGGTGTTCCCGTACCACTTCGACGATCCGGAGGGGCCGCTCAACGAGAACGACAGCGCCCCCTTCGTCCCGAAGGCGGTGGTGACGGCGACCTTCTTCGACTGGGGCGCCGACCGGCCGCCGCGCACGCCGCTCCACGAGTCGGTGATCTACGAGGTTCACGTCAAGGGCTTCACCCGGCGCCACCCCGAGATCCCCGAGGAGCTGCGCGGCACCTACGCCGGTCTCGGCCACCCGGTCGCGGTGGACTACCTGAAGGGCCTCGGGGTGACCGCCGTCGAGCTGCTGCCGGTGCACCAGTTCTTCCACCGCAAGGGGCTCGTCGACGCCGGCCTCTCCAACTACTGGGGCTACGACTCCATCGCCTACCTCGCCGCCCACAACGCCTACTCGAGCTCCGGGGAGCTGGGCCAGCAGGTGGCGGAGTTCAAGGGGATGGTCAAGAACCTCCACGAGGCGGGCATCGAGGTGATCCTCGACGTCGTCTACAACCACACCATGGAGGGCAACCACCTGGGGCCGATGCTGTCGTTCAAGGGCATCGACAACGCCGCCTACTATCGGCTGGTGCCCGGCGACGAGCGTCACTACATGGACTACACCGGCACCGGCAACAGCCTCAACATGCGCCATCCCCACGTGCTGCAGCTCATCATGGATTCGCTGCGCTACTGGGTGACGGAGATGCACGTCGACGGCTTCCGCTTCGATCTCGCCGCCACGCTGGCCCGTGAGCTCCACGAGGTGGACCGCCTCGCCACCTTCTTCGACGTCATCCAGCAGGACCCGGTGATCAGCCAGGTGAAGCTCATCGCCGAGCCCTGGGACGTGGGCGAGGGCGGGTACCAGGTGGGCAACTTCCCGACGCTGTGGTCGGAGTGGAACGGCAAGTACCGCGACACCGTGCGCGACTACTGGCGCGGCGCCGACCAGACCCTGGCCGAGATGGCCTTCCGCCTCACCGGCAGCTCCGACCTGTATGCCCACAACGGCCGCCGGCCGATGGCGAGCATCAACTTCATCAGCGCCCACGACGGCTTCCCGCTGGCCGATCTGGTCTCCTACAACGAGAAGCACAACGAGGCCAACGGCGAGGACAACCAGGACGGCGAGCAGCACAACCGCTCGTGGAACCACGGCGTGGAGGGGCCCACCGACGATCCCCAGGTGCTGGCGCTGCGCCGCCGCAGCCAGCGCAACCTGCTGGCCACCCTGTTCCTCTCCCAGGGCGTGCCGATGCTGCTGGGCGGCGACGAGATCGGCCGCAGCCAGGGCGGCAACAACAACGCCTATTGCCAGGACAACGAGATCTCCTGGTTCGATTGGGAGCAGCACGACGAGGCGCTGCTCGAGTTCACGCGCCGGCTGATCGAGCTGCGCAAGGAGCACCCCGTCTTCCGCCGCCGCCGCTGGTTCCTCGGCCGCTCGATCCGCGGCGAGGTGCAGGATCTCGGCTGGTTCACGCCGGAGGGCGAGGAGATGGCGGGCCACGATTGGCGCAAGGGGTACGCCAAGTCCCTCGGCGTCTACCTGAACGGCGACGGCATCGCGTCGCTCGACGAGCGCGGGCAGCAGATCGGCGACGCCAGCTTCTACCTGCTGATGAACGCCCACCACGACGAGCTGACCTTCCGGGTCCCGGAGCGCGAGGACCTGGCGGCTTCCTGGACGCGGGTGCTCGATACGTCGGCGGAGGAGGGGTTCGTGAAGAACGGGGTGATCACGCGCGGCGAGCCGGTGAAGGTGGCGGCGCGGAGCTTGGTCTTGCTGCGGGGGGTGGAGGAGGAGGCGTAGGCCCGGCGGGAGGGGTGGCCGTTCCGCTGGGCGGGTGGAGGCGGTGGGGCTGCGGACGCGGGGCTGCTCGGTAGGGTTCAACGGCTGGCCCCGCTCTGTTGAGCCGGCTGCCCTCGGCGCCGGCTCCTTCACCGTTCCGAGCGACGCCGGCTCAAAGGCCGCTGCCCCACCGCCTCCACCCGCCCGGTCGCTCCAGCGGCCACCCCTCCCGCCTCCGTGGGTGGTGGAGGAAGGGAACCCCAACCCCGAACCCCGAACCCCGTGGTCGGGGGGGTGGTCTGCGTCCGCTAGGATGACGGGCATGAGCACGGACCCTGGCCCGCAGACCGATCGGCCCGCCGGCGCCGCGCCGGGGTGGGTGGCGCCGGAGCTCTTGCGGCGCATGGCGACGCGGTTGGCGCCCGTCAAGATCGCCTCCTACGAGGCGCTGCGCCTCGTCCCGGGTGCGCGGGTGCTCGACGTCGGCTGCGGGCCGGCGACCGATACCTTGGAGCTGGCGCAGCGGGTCGGCGAGAGCGGGGCCGTGCTCGGCGTCGATTCCCATCCGCAGATGATCGCCGAGGCGGTGCGGCGCGCGGCGGCGGCGGGGCTCGGGGCACGCGTGGAGCACCGGCTGGCCGACGCCCGCGACCTGCCGTTCGACGACGGCAGCTTCGACGCCTGCCGCAGCGAGCGCCTGTTCCAGCACCTGGAGAGGCCGGAGACGGTGCTCGCCGAGATGCTGCGGGTGACCCGCCCCGGCGGCCGCGTCGCGGTGGTCGACACCGACCACGGCGCGACCGTGATGGACACCCCCGAGTCCGAGGTGCTGCACCGGCTGGTCCAGGCCGCCGCGCAGCGCCTGCCCAACGGCCTCGCCGGCCGCCGCCTCTACGGCCTGCTGCGTCGCGCCGGGCTCGCCGAGGTGGAGGTGACCGTCTTCCCGGTGATCCTCACCGACTACCAGGAGGCGCGGCACCTCGGGCAGTTCGAGCAGGCCGCGGAGGGGGCCGTCGAGGCGGGCGCCGTCACCCGCGACGAGCTCGACCGGCTGCGCCGCTCCCTCGACGAGGCCCAGGCCGCCGACGCCTTCTTCGGGACCTCCACCCTGGTCCTCGCCGCCGGCACGCGCCCCTGAGCGCCGCTCACCAACCGGCAGCGGCCGGCAGGGAAACCCGTGCAGTAGGATCGGGACCCGTCATGCAATCCCTGCTGGACACTCCGTGCTTCGTACGCCGTTGGCTCCTGCGCTCCGCCGCAGGCCTCGGCATCGTCCTCGCCATCGGCCTCGCCCCCGGCCTGGCGGCCCAGGTTCCCGGGATCTCGCCGAGCCCGGAGGAGCCCGCAGCCGAGGGGGAGCCGGCGCCTGCCGCCGAGGCGACCGCCGAGCCGGCACGGTCCGAGCCGGCGGCCCCCTTCCCCTACCAGGACGAGCTGCAGCGCGATACGCCCCGGGGGGCCATGCGCGGTTTCCTCACCGCCGCCCGCGAGGGTGACTGGGAGCGCGCGGCGCGGTATCTCGACCTGTCGCGGCTGCCGGGCGACGAGCGGGCCGCCGCCGGCCCCGAGCTGGCGCGGGACCTCAAGCGGGTGCTCGACCGACGGCTGTGGGTCGACCTCGAGGCGCTGGCCGACCGGCCGGAGGGCGATCGCGACGACGCTCTGCCGGCGGACCGCGACCGCCTCGGTACCATCGAGCTCGCCAACGGACGCCACGCCGAGCTGCTGCTTGCCCAGGGGCGCGACGAAGGGGAGCGCGTCTGGCGCGTCGCCGCCGCGACCCTGGCCCAGGTGCCGGAGCTCTACGAGGAGCTCGGCTACGGCCCCCTCGACGATTGGCTGCCGCAGCCCTTCTTCGACCTCCAGTTCCTCGACATCCAGCTCTGGCAGTGGATCGGCCTCGCCCTGCTGCTGGTGCTGGTGTGGGCCGCCTCGTGGGGGGTCGCCTGGCTGCTGCTCAAGATCCTCGCCCCGCTCGCCCGCCGCAGCCTGACCGAGGTCGACGACCACCTGATGCAGAACGGCGCGCCGCCGCTGCGCCTGCTGACGGGCCTCGGCCTGTTCACCCTCGGCATCCTGGCCCTGCGGCTGGCGGTGCCGGTGGAGGCGTTCTTCATCCGCCTCGTCCAGGCCCTGGTGGTGCTGGCCGTGGTGTGGCTCGCCTTCCGCCTGGTCGACATCTTCAGCCACTGGTCCAGCGCCCGGCTCACCGAGCGCGGCCAGATCGCCGCCACCGCCATGCTGCCGCTGGTGCGCAAGTCGGTGAAGGTCTTCCTCGGGGCGCTCGGCCTGCTCGCCGTGCTGCAGAACGTCGGGGTCAACGTCACGGCGCTGCTGGCCGGCCTGGGCGTCGGCGGCCTCGCCGTGGCTTTCGCCGCCCAGAAGACGCTGGAGAACTTCTTCGGCGGCATCACCCTGGTGGTCGACCAGCCGGTGCGGGTGGGCGATTTCTGCAAGTTCGGCGACCAGGTGGGTACCGTCGAGTCCATCGGCCTGCGTTCGACCCGCATCCGCACGCTCGACCGCACCCTGGTCACCATCCCCAACGGCGACTTCTCGCAGATGAAGCTCGAAAACTACGCCAAGCGCGACCGCATCCTGATGAAGTTCCTGATCGGCCTGCGCTACGAGACGACGCCGGACCAGATGCGCTACCTGCTGGTCGAGATCCGGCGCCTGCTCTACGCCCACCCGAAGGTGACGCCGGACCCGGCCCGCATCCGCTTCGTAGGCTTCGGCGCCCACTCGCTGGACCTCGAGGTCTTCGCCTACGGCGAGACGAGCGATTTCAACGAGTTCCTCGCCATCCGCGAGGACGTCCTGCTGCGCATGATGGAGGTCGTCGAGGCGAGCGGCACCGGCTTCGCCTTCCCGTCCCAGACCCTGTACATGGAGCGCGGTGGCGGCGTCGACGCACAGCGCACCGCCGAGGCCGAGGAGCGGGTGCGGCAGTGGCGCGAGGCCGGGGACCTGCAGCTCCCGCAGTTCCGCCAGGAGGAGATCGACCGCATCGACGACACCCTCGACTACCCGCCCCGGGGCTCCGCCGTCCGGGTGGAGGAGCCGCAGGGCGAGATCTGAGGCTTCAGCGCAGGGAGACGCGGCCGGACTGGTCCACCGGCACCCGGGTGGAGCGCAGCCATGGGTTGGTGCTCGACAGATCGAGGGTGCCGTCGAGGCGGTAGTCGAGGCGCCCGCCACCGCTCAGCGCCCGCGCCAGGGCCTGGCCCGCCCGAAGGAAGTCCACCGACAGCGGCACCGTCCAGCGCTCGGTCCCGCCGCTCGCCACCCGCACGCCGCGCCCGCCTGCGGTGCCGGCCACCGTCTCGCCGGCCAGCGCCAGCCGGTAGTCGAGGTCGTTCACCGTGAAGGCGAAGTCGTTCGGGTTCTCGAGCTCGAGCTGGAGCGCCAGCTCGGCGCCCGAGGCGGTGAGGCGCTCGACGTCGAGGGAGGCGAGCGACAGGCGCGGCATGCTGAGTCGCGGAAAGCTCCCGTCGGTGCTCACCGGCACGCGGATCGCCCCGAGCACCGGCACGTCGAACCAGAACCCCGCCTCCAGCGAGTAGCCGGGGTCGCCGCCGCCGCGCAGCGAGCGGTAGATGGCCGACAGATCGCTCCACGCCACCGACAGCGGGATCTCCACGGTCGAGGCGCCGCCGGCCGCCAGGGTCACGCCGCGGCGCTGGTCCCCCTCGGCCAGTGGCGTGCCGGCGACCGACAGCCGGTAGTCGAAGCGGTCGAAGCTCACCCCCACCGAGTTGGGGTTGTCGACCCGGAAGCCGAGCAGCAGGTCGACGTCGGAGAGCGACAGCGAGGTCAACCGGGTGCTGTCGAGGGACACCCGCGGCTCCTGGATGCCGGCGGTCTGCAGCAGCTCGGCGCAGCCGGCGGTCGACAGCAGGACGACGAGCAGGGCCGCGAGCAGCAGGACGGTGGACGGGTGCCGCACGGGGAGTGGCCGGGCGACGGCGAGGGCACGGGATCGGCGGGGATGGCGCATGGCGGTCTCCTTTCGCCGGCCGGGAGGTGCAAGAGCCCTACCCGCCTGCGCGCCGGCGCCCTCGCACGGTAAAGTAGCGGCCGAGATGAAGAACCTCTTCAAGCCGCGCCTCGACTGGTTGCTCGTCTTCGTGCCGGTGACCGTGGGACTCCACTTCCTGCGCCCCACCGCCCACCTGTGGATCTTCTTCGCCGCCTGCGCGGCGATCATCCCGCTGGCCGGCTGGCTCGGCCGCGCCACCGAGCATCTCGCCGAGCGCACGGGCGAGGCCATCGGCGGCCTGCTCAACGCCACCTTCGGCAACGCGGCGGAGATGATCATCGCCTTCATGGCCATGCGCCAGGGGCTCACCGGCGTCGTCAAGGCGTCGCTCACCGGGTCGATCATCGGCAACATCCTGCTGGTGCTCGGCGCCGCCTTCCTGCTCGGCGGGCTGCGCTTCCCCGAGCAGCGCTTC
This sequence comes from Thermoanaerobaculia bacterium, assembly GCA_036259255.1. Classification (GTDB taxonomy): domain Bacteria; phylum Acidobacteriota; class Thermoanaerobaculia; order Multivoradales; family JBCCEF01; genus DATACC01. The sequence goes on from DATACC010000342.1 coordinate 18,072, forward strand.
AACGCGGTGGGCGGCCGCATGCAGGCCACCCTGCTGACGCTGGCCGCCATCGCCCTGGTGCTGCCCGCCGGCTTCCACTACCTCGGCGGCGCGGAGGCCGAGCAGCTCGAAGCGCCGCTGTC
>DATACC010000343.1:0-9844 GCA_036259255.1 Thermoanaerobaculia bacterium
CGCGCCGCCACCCGCACCAGGGCGCGGGCGCGGCGGCGCTGGTCGGCCGAGCCGGGGCCGTGCTCCAGGTTCTCCTCGGCGGCGGCGGCGTGGGCTGGCTCGAGGCCGGCGTCGAGCAGGTCGCGCACCGTGGCGGCCACCGCGCCCCAGGGGTCCTGCAGGGCTCCGAGGGTGCGCGCCAGCTCCGGCTCGGCGGCGGCGAAGCGGCGGGTCAGCAGCTCGGCGGCGAGATCGCCGCCCCGGCCCCCGGCGAGCGGTGGCGGTTCGCCCCAGCGCTCCAGCACCTCGAGGGAGAGGGCGTGGAGGGTCTGGACCTGCAGGCCGAGGACCGCTCGCTGGCGGTGCCGTACCACGGTGGCGGCGACGTGGCGGCGCAGGCTGTTGGAGGGCACCACCACGCGCACCGGCAGCGCCAGGTGCTCGAGGTACTGGTGGGGGGCGGGGGCGGCGAGCTCCGCGTCCAGGCGCTCGAGCAGCGCCCGCTCGGCAGCGCGGGCACCGGCGGCGAGCAGCAGGACGGACTCCATCTCCCGCCTATGCGAGCACGCGGGCGCACGGGTGTCAACGGCGCCGGACGACCGGCACGCCAGGGGCCCTTGTCCCGGTTGCGGGCGCTGACGTCACTCAAATAGCAGAAGCACGATGCAAGACCCTCTCTGCGACCCCCTGCCGTGTCGATGCCGGTCCCGCCGGGACCGGCCTTCCCTGATGGACCCGACCTTGGAGAAGACCATGAAGAAGACCTCCGTTCTGCTGGCCGTGCTGTGTCTCGGCCTCGCCTTCGCCCTGCCCGCGGCCGCCGACTCGACGCCCGCCGAGCTGACCCTGGATCTGTTCGTCACCGAGGCCACGGCCTGTTCCCAGGGTGCCACCCCCACGACGCCTGCCGAGCAGTCTGCCGGCAACGTGGTGCTGTTCGAGCAGCACTTCGGCGACGACCTGGCCGCCGGGGAGAACTGCGGCGGCGTCATCTGCGGCAAGGGGACCTACTGCTGCAACGCCTCGTGCGCCTGGTGCCGCCCGTACGGCATGTCCTGTATCCAGATCGCGTGCAACTGAATCACCCGACGCTACTCGGAGGACGAACCGTGAAGAAGACGACGACCCTGCTCTGTCTCGCCGCCCTGATCGCGCTCGCCGGCTTGCCGGCGCTCGCCGAGGAGGCTCCGGAGAAGGTGGACCTCGAGGTGCTGCTCCAGGCGCCCGCCGGGCAGTGCGAGGCGCCGGCCGCCGAGGCGCCCTCGGTGGCCCTTTCCGCGGACCCGATTCCATGGCCGTCCAGGCCGTGCAACCAGGCCGTGTGCAGCGCCGACGAGTTCTGCTGCAACTATTCCTGCAGCATCTGTGCACCGCGCGGCGGCTACTGCACCCAGCAGTACTGCCCGCCGGTGTCCTGAGACGCCCGAACGCACGAGGGCCCCGGCAGCGCCGGGGCCCTCGGTGTCCTCGCGCTGGATCCGAGGCTACTTCAGCCGCACCGCCTTGCCGGCCTTGGCCTTCTCCCAGCCCTCGCAGTCGGAGATCTTGCCACTCTTGCTGGTGCACCAGCAGACCTTCGACTCGCCGCTCGCCAGGGTCATCGACTCGCGCGGGGGGATCACCAGGTTCTGCCGCTCCGGCATGTCGCTGCACTGGCCGTCGGCGCCGAAGGCCGCCAGCACGTAGCGGGTGTCGGTGCCGCGATTCTTGAACTCGACGTCCTGCTTGGCGGCGAGAGCCACCGGCGCCGTGGCGACCAGGGCGACGAGGGCGAGGAAGGCGAAGAGGGTGCGGAAAGTGCTACGGTTCATGGCGGGTCGTCCTTTCGTTCTACGGCCTAGGTGTTGGTCGCTCGTCCCCGGTCGAGTCCGCTACCAACGGGGCCGGGGGCGGGCGGCCGCTTGCTCAGTCGTCAATACGCAGGCCGGGCGCAAAGGTTAGCGGCCGGCATCACGAGATTTCGCTGTGACCCGGCCGAACCTCGGGCCTCGCGCCCTCGCCCCCGCCGCCCCCGCCCCGGTGCTGGCCGCCGTCCTCGTCCTGGCGCTGTCGGCCGCCCCGCCGGCCACCGGGCAGCCGGCGACCCCGGATCTGTCGGGCCTGCGCCTCGAGCCGGTGGTCCAGGGCCTCGGCGGTGCCGTGGGGCTCGCCCATGCCGGCGACGAGAGGCTGTTCGTGGTGCTGCAGTCCGGCAGGATCGTGATCGTGCGGGACGGCCAGCGGCTGGGCACGCCCTTCCTCGATCTTTCCGGCCGGGTGCTGGCGGGCGGCGAGCGAGGGCTCCTCGGGTTGGCCTTCCACCCGCGATACGCCGAGAACGGCCTGTTCTTCGTCGACTACACGGACCCCTCCGGCGACACGGTGATCTCCCGCTTCCGGGTGAGCGGGAACCCGGACCGGGCGGATGCCGGCAGCGAGCAGGTGCTGCTGCGCATCGCCCAGCCCTTCGCCAACCACAACGGCGGCCACCTCGCCTTCGGCCCGGACGGCTACCTCTACGTCGCCAGCGGCGATGGCGGCTCGGCCTTCGACCCGCAGTGCAACGCCCAGGACCGCGGCAACCTGTTGGGCAAGATCCTGCGTCTCGACGTCGACGGGGCGACCGGCGGTGTGCCCTACCGGGTGCCGCCGGACAACCCGTTCGCCGGCGAGGCCGGTGCGCGCGGCGAGATCTGGGCCTACGGGCTGCGCAACCCGTGGCGCTTCTCCTTCGATCGCGCCACCGGGGACCTGTACATCGGCGACGTCGGCCAGGGGGCCCGCGAGGAGGTGAGCTTCCAGCCGGCCGCCAGCGGCGGCGGCCAGAACTACGGCTGGGTGGTGAAGGAGGGCACCGAGTGCACCGGGCGCACCGACGCCTGTCCGGCCTCCGTACCCGCCTGCGGTAGCCCGCTGCTGGTCGATCCGGTCGTCGAGTACCGCCACGCCGACGACCCGGCGGTGTGCTCGATCACCGGCGGCTTCGTCTACCGCGGCAGCCGCCTGGCCGGCGTGCAGGGGGTGTACTTCTACGGCGACTACTGCGCGGGCTCGCTGTGGGGTGCGTGGCGCTCCGGCGGTGCCTGGCGCACCCGGCGGTTGGCCGCCGACACCGGGTTCGGCCTCACCTCCTTCGGCGAGGACGCTGCCGGCGAGTTGTACGTCGTCACCGCCGGCGGCACGCTGTTCCGGCTCACCGGGCCCGCGGAGCCGGAGCCGCCCGAGCCGCCCGGGCCCACCGAGCCGTGCCAGGTCAACCCGACCACGCTGTGCCTCGGCGAGGACGGGCGCTTCACGGTGCGCATCCGTTTCCGCGCCCCCGGCGAGCCGTTCCGCGCCGGCCGTTCGGCGGCGCTGACCGCCGACACCGGCACCTTCTGGTTCTTCCGCAGCGACAACGTGGAGGTGCTGGTCAAGGTGCTCGACGCCTGCGCCGCCTTCGACCGCTTCTGGGTCTTCGCCGCCGGCCTGACCAACGTCGAGACGGACCTGGTGGTGATCGACACCGAGACCGGCCAGGAGCGCCACTACTTCAATGCTCCGGGACGACCCTTCGCGCCGGTGCAGGACACCGACGCCTTCGCCACCTGTCCGTAGGCCGGCGGCCGAAGCCTCGGCCGCTCGGCGGGCGAGCACACCTCTCGGGGCCGGGCCCCGCGCTACTGCGGAGGCACGTCAGGGGGATCGAACGGGTTGCTGGGAGCGACTTTCCGCGATCGGGGGCGCCGGGGAGGGCGCGGAGGGTCTAGTCGCGGTAGCGGTAGGTGATGCGGCCGCGGTTGAGGTCGTAGGGGGAGACCTCCACCTTCACGCGATCGCCTTCCAGCACCCGGATGCGGAAACGCCGCATCTTGCCAGCCACTTTGGCGAGGACGCTGTGGTCCTCGGTGACCTGGACGCGAAAGTTGGCGTTGCCGAGCACGTCGATCACCCGGCCTTCCATCTCGATGGCTTCTTCCTTCTGCACGGAATCTCCTTCCGGTCGTTCACGGTCGCGAACACCCCGCCCGGGGCGAGCGCGAGAACCTGGCACCCTCCCAGGGTAGCGGGTCGGAGGCGATTCGTCAAAGTGCCCGGGGGTGGGGCCGATCCGCGACGGCGACCGGCCCGCCGGGGATTCGTCGGTTTCTCGCAGCGACGGCTTCCTCTCGGCCCTCCAGGGGGCCAGGGCCCCCTGGAAGACCCGGATCGAGGGGGCGGCGATCTGCCGGCCCCCTGCGACGTTTCCGCTGAAACGTCAGCTCGTGCCGGAAGCATAAAAAGAGGGGCGATGACCGCGTCGCTCGGCATCGCCCCTGGGGACATCGAGCCCACCGGCTGCGGCCTCCTGGGAGGGCGGTCCGGCGGCTCGTTCGTTGGCTTCTACGGGGGTCGCGGCAAGGCGGATCTATCGATTCGCGAGAAATCCGTAGGTTGCTGCGAATCGTCGAGAAACGCCGCTGCGACAGGCGTTCATCCCCGGGTGCGGTAGTTGATCACCGTCTCGCCGACCTCCGGCACCTCGACCCGCAGCGAGACCACGTCGCCCGCCTCGAGCCCCTCGCCGGCGCGGCGCACCTCGGCGGCGGAGCCGACCGGACGGCCGTTGACCGCCAGCAGGCGCTGCCCAGGCGCCAGCCCGGCGCGGGCGGCGGGGCTGAACGGAACGACGTTGGCGATCACCACGCCCTCCGTCTCGTCGAAGCCGAGGCGTCGCGCCGTCTGCGGAGTGAGCGGCTCGACGTTGAAGCCGAGCAGCTCCTCCGGGCCGCGGTCACGATCGCGGTCCGCCTGCTGCTCGCCGTTGGTCTCGAACTGGCCGAGCTCCACCTCGACGGGGCGGCGCTGGCGGTCGCGCACGATCGTCAGCGTCACCCGCTCGCCGGGCTCGCGGCGGGCGAGCTGGGTGGTCAGCGCATTGCCGCTGTCGATGTCCTCGCCGTCGAGGGCGACCACCACGTCGCCGGGCTGGAGACCCGCCCGGGCCGCCGGCGTGTCGGGTTGGACGAAGGCGATCTCGGCGCCGGCCACCCGCTCCAGGCCGTAGACCTCGGCGTCGACCGCCGTCACGTCGCTGATCGAGACGCCGAGCTGGGGCCGGCGCACGTAGCCGTGCTCCAGCAGGTCCCGCACCACCCGCTTGGCGAGATCGATGGGGATGGCGAAGCCGTAGCCGATGCCGGGGCCGAGGATGGCGGTGTTGATGCCGACCACGCGGCCGTCGAGCCCCACCAGCGGGCCGCCGGAGTTGCCGCGGTTGATCGCCGCGTCGGTCTGGATGAACGATTCGAGGGCGAGCTGCCGGCCGCTGATCTGGCGGCCGCGGGCCGAGACGATGCCGGCCGTCACCGTGAAGTCGAGGCCCAGCGGCGAGCCGAGGGCGAGCACCCAGTCGCCCACCTGGAGCGGATCGGAGTGTCCGAGCTCGGCCGTGGGCAGGCCGCCTTCGGGATCGACCCGGATCACCGCCACGTCGCTGTTCTCGTCGCTGCCGACCACCTCGGCCTCGAGCTCACGGCCGTCGAGCAGGCGCACCAGGATGCGCTCGGCGTCGGCCACCACGTGATGGTTGGTGATCACGTGGCCCTCGCGGTCGAGGATGAAGCCGGAACCGGACCCCACCTCGGGCGGCGCCTGGCCGGGCTGCATCGGCTGGCGCGGCTGCTGCGGATTGGGTTGCTGGGGACCGAAGAAGAAGTCGAACGGGCTCTGCGGGCCCCGCAAGGCGGAGCCGGGCCGCTCGACCTCGATGTAGACCACGGCCGGCAGGGCCTGCTCGGCGGCGGCGCGGAAGGTGGCCGAGAGGGACCGGGCCGCCGACTGGTCGGCCGGCACCGTGGACGCGCCGAGGCGCTGGCGCACCTCCTGGGCTGCTTCGTCCTGGGCGGTGGCGGCATCGCCGCAAGCGAGCAGCAGCACCAGCGCTGCGAGCAGGCCGCGGCGGACGGGAGGAAAGGCGTCGAACATGAGGAACCTCCAGGAAATCGATGCTTCGGACGGGGGAGTGGACCTGTCCATCTCCGCCGTCGGGACAATGCAAGGGGCGCTCCTACCGGCGCCGGCGGCAGTGGACCGGGGCGACGGGCGCGACGTGCCACTTCGACGGCGCCGGCCCGCCGAATCAGCACGGAGAACAGAAGAATATGCTATCCTTCGTTGAAGCGACAATCTTTCAATCTGGGGACAAGGAGCTGACATGACGAGGAGCATTCCGACGCCGAACCTGTCCGCCTTCGCCTGCGCCGTTGTGCTGTTTGCCGGGGCCGCCGCCGGCCAGACCACCCAGCCGTGCGGCGACAGCGAGCGCCAGGCCTTCCAGGCCGACGCCAACGCCGGCCTGGATTCCCAGGCCCTGGCCGCCAAGTGGGCTCACTGCAACACGGGCGTCCAGTCGGTCCCGAGCAACGCCACGGCCGGGCCTCTGGAGGTGGTGACGGCGGCGAGCAAGGTCTTCCTCAACACGATCGGCAGCACGTTCTACGAGCAGCTCAACTCGTGCGGCTACCATCCGCAGGGGGAGATCGTCACCTGCGACGTCGAGGTCAAGCGGACCACCTGGTACGGCACCTTCCCGGCCGGCAGCAACGAGTACGTCCGCTTCTGCTTCGACTGCAACAACGACGGTCTCTGGGAGAACAGCACCCTCGGCATCGTCCACGTCACCAACGACATCTCGGCCGGGCCGCTGCCGTTCTACTTCAACGCCTACGCCACGACCCACCAGTTCTGCCCGCAGAACGACGGGCAGGACTTCCGCATTCGGGCGCTGCTCGCCTGGCAGCAGCCGCTGACGCATGGTGCGTGCGGCCAGCCGGCGCAGGTGGTGTGGGGCAACGGCATCGACTTCACGGCGCGCCGCGACCCCTAGCCGATCCCGATCCTTCCGATCCACTCGAGGCCCCAGGCGACGGCGCTCCGCTCCCGATGCGTGATCGGGGGGATCGCCGTCGGCGACTCGGCGCGCCGGCCGGTTCCTAGAGCAGCGAGCTGCCGAGGTTGGCGAGCGCCGAGCGCTCGCCCTTGTCGAGGTTGACGTGGGCGTAGAGCGGGTTGCCCTTGACCCGGTCGATCAGGTAGGAGAGGCCGTTGGACTGGGCGTCGAGGTAGGGCGTGTCGATCTGGAAGATGTCGCCGGTGAGGATGATCTTGGTGCTCTCGCCGGCGCGGGTGATGATGGTCTTGACCTCGTGGGGCGTGAGGTTCTGGGCCTCGTCGACCACGAAGCAGATGTTCGAGAAGCTGCGGCCCCGGATGTAGGCGAGGGGCACGACCACGAGCTTCTCCTGCTCCACCATCTCGTCGAGGCGCTTGCCGTCCCGGTCGCGGTCGCCGAACTGCCCCTTGATGATGCCGAGGTTGTCCCACAGCGGCTGCATGTACGGGTTGAGCTTCGACTTGATGTCGCCCGGCAGGTAGCCGATGTCCTTGTTCGACAGCGGCACCACCGGCCGCGCGAGGTAGATCTGCCGGTAGCGGCGGCGCTGCTGGAGCGCGCCGGCCAGGGCGATCAACGTCTTGCCGGTGCCGGCCGGACCGGTGATGGTGACCAGCGGCACGTCGGCGTTGAGCACCGCGTGCAGCGCGAAGGTCTGCTCGGCGTTGCGCGGCGTGATGCCGTACGCCGTCTCCTTGACCACCCGCTCGATGGCGCCGCTCGCCGGGTCGTGGAAGCCGAGCGCCGAGGAGCCGGGGCCGCGCAGGACGAAGTAGTGGTTCGGCAGCGGCTGCTCGGCCTCGGCCAGCGGCAGCGACGCAAGCGGCACCCCGCCGCTGTCGTGGAGCCGGCCGACCAGGGAGTCCTCCACCGCCAGCTCGCTCTTGCCGCGGTAGAGGTGGTCGACGTCGCGGATGCGGACGGTCTCGTAGTCCTCGGCCGCGATCTCTAGCGCCCGCGCCTTCAGGCGCAGGCTGATGTCCTTCGACACCAGGATCACCCGCCTCCCCGGCTCGCGCCGCGCCAGGCCGAGGGCGGCGTTGAGGATGCGGTGGTCGTTCTTCTTCGCGCCGAACACCTCGGTGGCGTCGCCCGCCTCCTCCTCGCTCGAGATCACCCGCAAGCGCCCGCTGGCGTGCCCGTCGAGCGGGATCCACTCGCGCAGCATGTTGTGGTCGGAGAGCTGGTCCAGGCTGCGGATGAACTCCCGCGCCTGCAGGTTGATCACCGAGCTGCCCTTCTTGAAGTGGTCGAGCTCCTCGAGCACCGTGATGGGCAGCGCCACGTCGTGCTCTTCGAAGTTGTGGATCGCGTTGGCGTCGTAGAGGATGACCGAGGTGTCGAGGACGAAGATCTTGGTGGCGGAGGGCATACGGCTTTCGAGAGGTTCGCGGGAAGGAATCTGGGCGGGAGGCTAGCACACGCAAGGGCCTGCCGAAGGGGGTCGCAGCGGTCGCCGGCACCACCGTGGAACAGGGCGGCACGGCCCGTTGTTAGGATGACCCGTCATGGCGGAAGAGACGAATCGAGAGAGGTCCCCGGGGACCGACGGTCCAGGGGCCGAGAGTCCAGCGAACGCGACGCCGGCCGGCGGGAGGGTCGTGCCACGGCGGGTCGGCATGATCTCCCTCGGCTGTCCCAAGAACCTGGTCGACAGCGAGGTGATGCTGGGCGAGCTGGTGCGGCAGGGCTACGAGATCGTCCACGACCTCGAGTCGGCCGACACCGTGATCGTCAACACCTGCGGCTTCATCGAGGAGGCCAAGCAGGAGTCGGTGGACGCGATCCTCGAGGTGGTCGACCGCAAGGGCCGCGGCGTCGAGCGCCTGCTGGTGGCCGGCTGCATGGTGAACCGCTACGGCGAGGAGCTCGCCGCCTCGATCCCCGAGATCGACGGCTTCGTGGGCCTCGACGATCTCGCCCAGGTCGGCAAGGTGGTGGAGCTGGGCGCGGGGCCCGCCCCGCCGGCGCCCAGCCACGCGGTGTTCGACCACACGGCGCCGCGCCTGCTGACCACCCGGGGCCACGCCTATCTCAAGGTCGCCGAGGGCTGCAACAACCCGTGCACCTTCTGCGCGATCCCCAAGTGGCGCGGCCGGTTCCGCAGCCGCGGCATCGACAGCCTGGTGGAGGAGGCGCGGCGCCTGGAGGAGGCGGGCATCCAGGAGCTGAACCTGATCGCCCAGGACACCACTCGCTACGGCGAGGACCTGGGGCTCGGCCGCCACGGGCTGGTGCGGCTGGTCGAGGCGGTCCTCGCTGGCACCTCGATCCCCTGGGTGCGCTTCCTCTACGCCTACCCGACCACCCTCGACGCCGACCTGCTGCGCCTGATGGGCAGCGAGGAGCGCTTCTGCTCCTACCTCGACATGCCGCTCCAGCACAGTCACACCGAGATCCTGAAGGCGATGCGCCGCGGCGGCCGGGCGGAGCGCTACCTGCGCTTGCTGGACACGGCCCGCGAGCTGGTCCCCGACGTCTTCCTGCGCTCCACCTTCATCGTCGGCTTCCCGGGCGAGCGCCGCGAGCACTTCGACCACCTGCTCGCCTTCGTCGAGCAGGCCCGCCTCGACCACCTGGGCGCCTTCGCCTATAGCCCGGAGCCGGGCACGCCGTCGGCGGAGCTCGGCGGCCGGGTGCCGAAGAACGTCGCGCGGCGCCGGTACGAGGCGTTGCTGGCGGTCCAGGAGCCGATCGCCCGCGCCAGCCGCCAGCGCCTGGTGGGACGGCGGCTGCGCGTGCTGGTGGAGGGCACCCACCCGGAGACCGAGCACCTGCTCACCGGCCGCCACCACGGCATGGCTCCGGACATCGACGGCCGGGTGCTGATCAACGACGGCCTGGCCCCGGCCGGTACCTTCGCCGAAGTCGAGATCACCGCCGCCTACGCCGACGACGTCGTCGCCAACGGCGGCGAGATCCGCACCGGCACCGGCGTGCGAGCGCTGGTCGAGCGCGAGGACCGCGTCGAGG
>DATACC010000344.1:0-4119 GCA_036259255.1 Thermoanaerobaculia bacterium
CCGCCCGGGCCCCTAATATACCCGGCATGGGTATCGGGAACGCTGGCGCCACCCCACCGCACGACCCTTCCGAACAGGCTTCCTCCGAGCACGACGCCTCCGAGCACGCCCTGCACCGGGAGCCGGAGAGCAAGCGTCGCCTCCTCGCCCGCCTGCGCCGCATCGAGGGGCAGGTGCGCGGCCTCCACCGGATGGTGGAGGAGGAGCGCTACTGCCCGGAGATCCTGACCCAGGTGGCGGCCGTCCAGGCCTCGCTGCGTAGCACCGCCGAGGTGCTGCTGCACGACCACCTGCGCCACTGCGTCACCGGCGCCCTGCGCTCCGGCGATCCGCGGGAGGCCGAGGCCACCTACCGCGAGCTGACCGACCTCTTCAAGAAGTACGGGCGCTGACGGCCATGCCGCACGACTCCCACGAGCACCCCGGCCACGCTGGCCACCACGGCCATCACGGCCATGGAGCGGCGCCCCCGGCCGCCCCCGAAGGCGCTCCCCGGCCGGCGCCGGCGCGCCAGCTCTACACCTGCCCGATGCACCCGGAGGTCGAGCAGGAGGGCCCCGGCACCTGCCCGAAGTGCGGCATGGCGCTCGAGCCCTCCGGCGTGCCGGTGCCGGCGGAGCGGGTCGAGTGGACCTGTCCGATGCACCCGGAGATCGTGCGGGACGAGCCGGGGAGCTGCCCGATCTGCGGCATGGCGCTGGAGCCCCGCACCGTGCAGGCCGGGGAGGAGGACAACCCCGAGCTCGTCTCCATGACCCGCCGCTTTCGGGTGGGAGCGCTGCTCACCGTGCCGCTGGTGGTCTTCGCCATGGGCCGCCACCTGCCGGGGGAGGCGATCGCCCGGCTGACGGCGACCCCCGCCGCCCCCTGGATCGAGCTCGCCCTGGCCACCCCGGTGGTGCTGTGGGCCGGCTGGCCGTTCTTCCAGCGCGCCTGGTACTCGCTGGTCCACCGCAGCCTGAACATGTTCACCCTGATCGGGCTCGGCGTCGGGGTGGCCTACGTCTACAGCGTGGTGGCCACGGTGGCGCCGGGCATCTTTCCCGCCTCGTTCCGCGACGCCGCCGGCCACGTGGGGGTGTACTACGAGGCGGCGGCGGTGATCGTGGTGCTGGTGCTGCTCGGCCAGGTGCTGGAGCTGCGCGCCCGCAGCCGAACCGGGGCGGCGATCCGGGCGCTGCTCGGGCTGGCGCCGAAGACGGCGCGGCGCCTGGAGGCCGACGGCGTCGAGCGCGACGTGCCGCTCGACGCGGTGCAGCCCGGCGACCGGCTCCGGGTGCGTCCCGGCGAGAAGGTGCCGGTGGACGGCCGGGTGGTCGACGGCACCGGCAGCGTCGACGAATCGATGGTGACCGGCGAGCCGATGCCGGTGGAGAAGGGGCCCGGCGACCGGGTGATCGGCGCCACCATCAACGGCACCGGCAGCCTGGTGATGGAGGCCGAGCGGGTCGGCGCCGACACGCTGCTCGCCCGCATCGTCCAGATGGTGGCCGACGCGCAGCGCTCCCGCGCGCCGATCCAGCGCCTGGCCGACGTGGTGGCCGCCTGGTTCGTGCCGGCCGTGGTGCTGGTCGCGGGAGTCACCTTCGTCGCCTGGTCGCTGGCCGGCATCGAGTCGGCCATGGCGTTCGCTCTGCTCAACGCGGTGGCGGTGCTGATCATCGCCTGCCCCTGCGCGCTGGGGCTGGCGACTCCGATGTCGATCATGGTGGCCACCGGCAAGGGCGCCACCGCCGGCGTGCTGTTCAAGAACGCCGAGGCCATCGAGGTGCTGCGCCAGGTGGACACCCTGCTGGTCGACAAGACCGGCACCCTCACCGAGGGCCGCCCGCGCCTGGTGGCGGTGGAGGTGGACGCCGCCGCCGGTCTCGCCGAGGACGAGCTGCTGGGCCTGGCGGCCGCCCTGGAGCGCGGCAGCGAGCACCCGCTGGCGGCGGCCATCGTGGCCGGCGCCGAGGAGCGCGGCGTCACCATGCCGCCGGCCGAGGAGTTCGCATCGGTCACCGGCAAGGGTGTCACCGGCCGGGTCGGCGGACGGCCGGTGGCGCTCGGCAACCCGGCGCTTCTCGCCGAGCTCGGGATCGACCCGGGGGACCTGGCCGAGCGGGCCGAGGCCGGGCGCCGGGAGGGCCGCACGGTGATGCTGGTGGCGGTGGACGGCCGGGCTGTGGGGCTGCTGGCGGTGGCCGACCCGATCAAGGAATCCACCGCCGCGGCCATCGCGGCGCTCCACCGCGCCGGCCTGCGCATCGTCATGGTCACCGGCGACAGCCGCACCACGGCCGAGGCGGTGGCCGCCCGGCTCGGCCTCGACGAGGTGGTGGCCGGGGTGCTGCCGGAGCAGAAGGTGGAGGTGGTCCAGCGTTTCCAGCGCGAGGGGCGGGTGGTGGCGATGGCCGGCGACGGCATCAACGACGCGCCGGCCCTGGCCCAGGCCGAGGTGGGCATCGCCATGGGCACCGGCACCGACGTGGCGATGGAGAGCGCCGGCGTCACCCTGGTGCAGGGCGACCTGGGCGGCATCGTGCGCGCCCGTCGGCTGTCCCGCGCGACGATGCGCAACATCCGCCAGAACCTGTTCTTCGCCTTCGTCTACAACGCCCTCGGCGTGCCGGTGGCCGCCGGCGTCCTCTATCCCTTCTTCGGCATCCTCCTGTCGCCGATGGTCGCCGCCGCCGCGATGAGCTTCAGCTCGGTGTCGGTGATCGCCAACGCGCTGCGGCTGCGGGCGCTGCGGCTGTAGGGCGGCGCCGGGCGCCGCCCTGGCGGGAGGCCCCTCGGCACGTCCTCCTCGGCCCTCACGGCGGCACTTCCGCCGCCGGCACCACCGCCACGCCCCAGGGGCGCTCGCCTACCGGCACGGTGGCGATCACCCGGCGCGCGGCGAGGTCGACCACCGACACGTCGTCGGAGCCGCCGTTGGCGGCGTAGAGGCGCGAGCCGTCGGGCGACAGGGCGATGCCCCAGGGCCGCTTGCCCACCGGGATCGTCGCCACCACCTCGAGGGCTTCCGGGTCGATCACCGAGACGCTGCCGGCGTGGCCGTTGGCGACGTAGACCTCGCGGCAGTCGGCCGAGGTGGCGATCCCCACCGGCTTGGCGTCGCCGAGATCGACGGTGCCGAGCACCCGGTGGGTCTCGGTGTCGACCACCGCCAGGGTGCCGCCGATCTCGGCGGTGACGAAGGCGCGCGGCGCCGCGGAGCAGAAGGCGGCGGCCCGCGGGCGCGGGTCGACCAGGAAGTTGCTCACCACGCGCTCCTCGGCGGTGTCGATCACCGACACGGTGTTGCTGGTCTCCGCGGTGACGTAGACCCAGCGGTCGTCCGGGCTGATGCCGACTCCCTCCGGCTCGATGCCGACCACCAGCGTGGTGAGCACCTGCCGGCTGTCGCGGTCGCTGATCGACGCGGTGCCGGCGTCCTCGTTGGCGGAGTAGAGGCGGCGCCCGTCGGAGCTCAGCGCGAACTGCTCCGGGTCGCTACCGGCCTCGTAGCGCGCCACCACGCGGCCGCTCGCCACGTCCACCGCCACGATGGCGTCCTCGTCGCCCTGGGCCTGCTGGTCGGTGTCGCTCAGCGCCACGAACACCAGGCCGTCCGGGCTCGCCTGGATGCCGCGCGGGCGGGCACCCACCTCGATGGTCCTCACCACCTCGAGGCTGGCACCGTCGATCACGCTCACCGTCCCCGCCCACTCGTTGCTCACCACCACCCGGTGGTCCGAGGCCGGACCGCCGCAGGCCGCCAGGGCGGCGGCGAGCGCCACCACGGCGAGGGGCCGCGCCGCCGTCGATGCGCGGGGGTCATCAGCCATCGACCACCTCCACCTCGCCATCCCGCTCGATCGCCACGTAGAGCGGCTGCCGCAGCACGCCGTCCACGAAGGCGAGGGGCCGCCCCTTGTGGCCGTCGATGGCGGCATCGGCCAGGGCCCGGCCGCGCAACGCCGCCTCGACCACCAGCTTGACCGCGACCCAGCCGTACCAGGCGGGCTCGTCCATCGCTTCGCCGGTGGCGGTGGTGAAGCGCTCGTTGAGCTCGCCGGCGCCGTAGCGCGGCAGCGTCGGGTGCCAGGCGAGCGGCACGGCGCGTCCGGGGCCGGGGGCGAGGCCGATGCC
>DATACC010000345.1:0-20267 GCA_036259255.1 Thermoanaerobaculia bacterium
CGCCCGCGGCGCCGCCGCGGGCGCCGCCCCAGCCAGCCTCGCAGTGCCCCACGCCGCCACCGACGCCGCGGCCGCCGCAGACGATTGGCGGCCCTCGGCGGGCCTCGAGATGCTGCGCACCCGGGCCGCCGCGGCGGCCCGGGTGCGGCAGTTCTTCGCCCGCCGCGGGGTGCTCGAGGTGGAGACCCCGCTGCTCGCCGCCGCCGGCACGCCGGAGGTGCATCTGGACAGCGTCGCCTGCGGCGTGGGCGGCCGCACGCTGTACCTGCAGACCTCCCCCGAGTTCCACATGAAGCGGTTGCTCGCCGCCGGCAGCGGACCGCTGTACCAGCTCTTCCGGGCGGTGCGCGGCGGCGAGGCGGGGCGGCGCCACAACCTGGAGTTCACGCTGCTCGAGTGGTACCGCCCCGGCTTCGACCACCACGCGCTGATGGACGAGGTGGAGGAGCTGCTGGCCGCGGTGCTCGGCACCGAGCGGCTGCGGCCCGGGGCGCGGGTGACCTACGGTGAGCTGTTCCGCCGGCACCTGGGGCTCGATCCCCATGCGGCGGACGTCGCCGAGCTCGACCGTGCCGTGGCGGCCGCCGCCCTCGCCGGGGCGGGCGACCCCGGACCGATCTTCGCGCCGGACGATCGCGACGGCCGCCTGCACCTGCTGATGGCGCTGGCCGTCGAGCCGCGCCTGCCGCGGGGGCTGGTGTTCGTCTACGACTATCCGGCGTCCCAGGCCTCCCTCGCCCGGGTGCGGCCCGGCGCGGGGGGCGCGCCGGCGGTGGCGGAGCGCTTCGAGGCCTACGTCGATGGCGTGGAGCTGGCCAACGGATTCCACGAGCTGACCGACGCCGGCGAGCAGCGCCGCCGCTTCGCGGCCGACCTCGCCCACCGCCGCGCCCACGGCCTGCCCGAGGTGCCCCTCGACGAGCGGCTGCTGGCGGCCCTCGCGGCGGGCCTGCCGCCCTCGGCCGGCGTTGCCCTCGGTTTCGACCGGCTGGTGATGCTCGCCACCGGCGCCGCCTCGATCGCCGAGGTGCTGGCCTTTCCGACCGACCGGGCCTGACCGGGAGGAGTCGCCCGCCGTGCGCCTGCTCGCCATCTCCGACCTCCACCTCGGCCGAGGCACCAACCGCGCGGCCCTCGAGGCGGTGCCGCCGCACCCGGACGATTGGCTGATCCTCGCCGGCGACGTGGGGGAGACCGAGGAGCACCTCCGGTTCGCCCTCGGTTTGCTGTCGCGCCGCTTCGCCCAGCTCTTCTGGGTGCCGGGGAACCACGAGCTGTGGACGGTGCCCCAGGAACCGGGCACGCCGCGCGGCGTCGAGCGTTACCGGCGCTTCGTCGCCATCTGCCGGGAGTACGGCGTGGCCACTCCGGAGGATCCGTACCTCGACTGGCCCGGCCCCGGGCCCCCGTGCCGCATTGCACCGCTGTTCCTGCTCTACGACTACACCTTCGGCCCGGACGGGCTCGGCCCGGAGGCGGCGGTGGAGTGGGCGGTCGAGAGCGGCGTGCTGTGTGCCGACGAGAAGCTCCTGGAGCCGGATCCCCACCCCTCCCGGGCGGCCTGGTGCCGCGAGCGCCTCGCCTACACCGAGCCCCGCCTGGCCGCGGCCGCCGCCGACGGTCCGCTGGTGCTGGTGAGCCACTGGCCGCTGCACCGCGACCTGCTCACCCTGCGCCGCATCCCCCGCTTCTCGATCTGGTGCGGCACCCGGGCGACGGAGGACTGGCACCGCCGCTTCGACGCCGTGGCGCTGGTCTACGGCCATCTCCACGTGCGCCGCACGGTGCTGCTCGATGGCGTGCGCTGCGAGGAGGTCTCCCTCGGCTACCCCCGCGACTGGAGCGCCGAGCGCGGCATCACCCCGTACTTCCGGCAGATCCTCCCGGCTCCGGAGCCGGTGGAGGAGGGGTTCCGGTTCGGGTGAGCGCCGACGGTCGCCGGAGATCGGCTCCAGGCCACCGGCTCCGCCGGGTCTAGCCCTTGCGCAGGGCAGCTCCGGGCGTCGGGTGCTCGGAAACGGCGGTGGTTCGGCCGGCCCCGGACCGTTCGGTTAGGATGCTCCCATGATCACGGCGAAGCCATCAGGAGCTCACGAGCTGGCTTCGGTGTTCCTCCCGGGCCCGCCGCCCCGCGAGCTTCGGCGGACGCGACGGGAGGAACCATGATCCGCTTCCTCACCCTCCTTCTGGGCCTGGTCATCGGCCCCTGGCCCGTGGCGCTGGACGTCGGTCCCGACGTGGCGCGGGTGGACCTGCTGCTCGACGGCGTCGAGGTGGCGAGCGTCGCCGGCGAGCCGTGGCAGGCGACGGTCGACCTCGGCGAGGAGCTCGCGCCGCACCACCTCGTGGCGGTGGCGCGGGGTGCCGACGGCGCCGAGCTGGGACGCACCGAGCAGTGGATCAATCTCGGACCGTCGCCGCTCGAGGTCGAGCTGGACGTGGAGCGCGACGAGGCCGGCAAGCCGGTGGCGGCGCGGGTGATCTGGCAGAGCGTCGAGGATCTGGCCATCGAGCGGGTGACGCTCTCCCTCGACGGCGAGCCGCTGCCGCTGGACGAGCGGTACCGCGCCGCTCTTCCGCCGCTGCCCCAGGACGCTCTCGGCCTGCTGCAGGCCGAGGTGGTCCTGGCCAGCGGCGCCGCGGCCCAGGCCGGACGCCTGCTCGGCGGCCGCTACGGCGAGCACAGCGAGGTGGGCTTGACCACGGTGCCCCTGCGCGTCGGCCGCCGGCTGCCGCGGGGCACCGGCAAGCTGGCGTGGCTGCGCGTCGCGGGCGAGCCCGCCGCCGCGGTGGCCGTGGAGCGCGGCGACGCCGACATCCTGGTGGTGACCGACCGCTCCGCCCTGCCGGAGCTCGACAGCTTGAAGGAGCGCTACGAGCGGTGGGTGGCCAAGCAGGACAAGTCGATCCGCGGCCTCGACACGGCCAACAAGGGCGTCAATCCGGCGTTGACCCTGCTGTCCGGGGGCCTCGATCCGGGGGACCGCGTGTGGTACGTGGCGCCGGAGGCCGAGCGGGTGCGGCCCGCCGCATCCCCCGCCGCCAGCGCGGCCGCCCCCGGCCAGGCCGCCTGGCTGTTCCGCCGCTTCGGACCGGTCGGGGTCGAGCTGGGTGGGCTGCCGAACCAGCTCCTGCGCCTCAACCTGCCGCCGGCTGCGGCTCCGCAGCGCCTCGCCGACGCCGTGGCCACCGCCGGTCGCGACGCCTACGGCAGCGGTCGCCCACGGGCGGTGCTGGCGGTCGTCGGGCCCGGCATGGAGGATGCCAGCATCCACCGGTTCCAGGCCGTGCGCCGCTACCTCGGCAGCCTGGGGGTTCCGCTCCACGTGTGGTACGTCGAGCACGCCCCGGGCCGGCGCTACAACCGGGTGCTGCGCTCCGCCGGCGCGCCTCCGTCGAACCGCGACCAGCGGCTGGCCGACGCCGAGGCGAGGCTGGGGCCGGTCACCGACGTCTCCCGCGTCGGGGCGCTGATCGCCGCCACCGCCGCCCTGCGCGAGGACCTCGACAGCCAGCAGATCGTGTGGATCGAGGGCCGGTTCCTGCCGAGCGCGGTGACGCTGGTCGAACCGCCGCGGGGCGTCTCCCTGCTCGACGGCGCGGCCGCCCGCTAAGTCCGTCTCCGGGCCGCGGAGCGCGCCGGCGGCGCGGCTGGAATCTCTCGCCCGGCCTGTCCGTTGCAGCGGCTTCCGTCGGGTAAGATCCGTCCCCCGTTGCGCCCGCCGCGCCGCGGCGAGAGAGGAGGCCTCACGTGACCACCCTGGAAGAAGAGACCGTGGCCGAGCAGCCGGCGAGCGTCGACGTGTACAACATCGACGGCTGGGGCAAGGGCTTCTACTCCGTCGGCGGCGACGGTCACCTGGTGGTCCATCCGAGCGGGCCGGGCACGGCCGCGGTGGATCTCAAGGAGCTGGTCGACGAGCTGCGCGAGCGCGGCATCGGCCTGCCGCTGCTGCTGCGCTTCTCCGAGATCATCCAGGCCCGGGTGGTGGAGCTCAACGAGGCCTTCGCCCGCGCCATCCGCGAGTTCGGCTACCGCGGTGCCTACCGCGGCGTCTACCCGATCAAGGTCAACCAGGACCGCTACCTGGTGGAACGACTCGTCGAGTACGGCCGGCCCTACCACTTCGGCCTGGAAGCCGGTTCCAAGCCCGAGCTGCTGGCGGTGATGGCGATGCTCGACGACGAGGAGGCGCTCATCGTCTGCAACGGCTACAAGGACGAGGAGTACGTGGAGACGGCGCTGCTCGCCATCCGCCTCGGCCGCCGCGTCATGCTGGTGGTCGAGAAGCCGTCGGAGCTCGAGCTCATCGCGCGCCTCGCCGCCAAGATGAAGGTGCGGCCCCACATCGGGGTGCGGGCGCGGCTCTCCGCCCCCGGCGCCGGGCGCTGGCAGGAGTCCGGCGGCGACCGCTCCAAGTTCGGGCTGTCGGCCCGCGAGCTGCTCGACGCCGTCGCCTTCCTGCGCGATCGCGACCTGCTCGACTGCTTCGAGCTGCTCCACTTCCACCTCGGCAGCCAGATCCCCAGCATCCGCTCGGTCAAGGCGGCGCTGCGCGAGGCGGTGCGCTGCTACGTGGAGCTGGTGCGCCTCGGTGCGCCGCTCGGCTTCCTCGACGTCGGCGGCGGATTGGGGGTCGACTACAACGGCTCCCAGTCGGAGTACCAGTCGTCGATGAACTACAGCCTCCAGGAGTACGCCAACGACATCGTCTACGGCGTGATGGAGATCTGCGACGACGAGGATATTCCGCACCCGACCCTGGTCTCGGAGTCGGGCCGGGCGACGGTGGCCCACCACGCGGCACTGGTCCTGGAGGTGCTCGACGTGGCGGAGTTCTCGGTGGGTCGCATTGCCGAGCGCCCGCCGGAGGACGCCGAGCTGCCGCTGCGCTCGCTCTACGCCACGTTCGAGGAGGTGGGGCGCGAGAACCTGCTCGAGTCGTACCACGACGCCTCGGTGTACCGGGACGACTGCATGAACCTGTTCAACCTGGGGCACCTGTCGCTGACCCACCGCGGAATGGCGGAGGACATCTACTGGGCCACCTGCCAGAAGATCTGGCGCCTCGCCGGTGAGCTGCCCCAGGTTCCCGAGGAGCTGCTGCTGCTCGAGATCGCGCTGGCCGACACCTACTTCTGCAACTTCTCGGTGTTCCAGTCGGTGCCCGACTCCTGGGCCATCGACCAGCTCTTCCCCGTGGTGCCGATCCACCGCCTCGACGAGGAGCCGTCGCGCCGCGGTGTGCTGGCCGACATCACCTGCGACTCCGACGGCAAGATCGATCGCTTCATCGACCCGGCGGAGGCGAAGCCGGTGCTGGAGCTCCATCCCTTCGACGGCGGCCCCTATCAGCTCGGCATCTTCCTGGTCGGCGCCTATCAGGAGATCCTCGGCGATCTGCACAACCTGTTCGGCGACACCAACATCGTGCAGGTGTCGATCGATCCCGACGGTGACTACGAGATCGACAACGTGGTGCCAGGTGACACGGTCACCGACGTGCTGCGCTACGTGCGCTACAGCCGCAAGGACCTGATCGCCCGCGTGCGCCGCGCCTCGGAGACCGCCATCAAGCGCGGCCGGCTGAGCCGCGAGGAGGCCAAGCACCTGCTCGAGATGTACGAGCGCGGCCTGTCGGGCTACACGTACCTGGAGCAGGAGTGACGCGGCACGGGACCGGCAGGGCGGGTGCCCCGGCGCCGGAGGCCGACCCGCGCGTCGATGCGACGGTGTACACGGACGGCGGCGCCAGCCCCAACCCGGGGCCCGGGGGCTGGGCGGCGGTGATCCTGCGCCCCGGTGCCGCGGCCGAGGAGCTCTCCGGCGGCGAGGACCGTACGACCAACAACCGCATGGAGCTGACCGCCGCCATCCGCGCCCTCGAGGCTCTCGATCCCGGGGACCGGGTGCGGCTCTACACCGACTCCCAGTACCTGCGCCAGGGCGTCACCCGCTGGCTCGCCGGTTGGATCGCCCGCGGCTGGAAGCGCTCCGGCGGCGGCGCGGTCGAGAACGAGGACCTGTGGCGCCGGCTCCACGCCGTGACCGGCGGCCGCGCGGTGGAGTGGTCATGGATCCGCGGCCACGCCGGCAACCACTGGAACGAGCGCGCCGACGAGCTGGCGAGCGCCGAGATCCGCCGCCACAAGAAGCAGCGCGCCGCCGCCGCCCCGTCGCCGGCCGAAGCGGCGGATTACGAGGTGTGCCTGCGGGTGTCGGCCGGCGGCGGCAAGGGTGGCTGGGCCGCCCTGGTGCGCGGTGGCGGCGAGGAGCGCCAGAAGAGCGGCGCGCGTCGCGGCGCGAGCGCCAACCAGATGGACGTGGCCGCCGCCGCCGAGCTGCTGGAGAGCCTGCCGGCCGGTGCCCGCATCGCCTTCCACACCGCCTCGGACTACCTGCGCAACGGCGCCCGCTCCTGGCTGCCCGCCTGGCGCAGCCGCGGCTGGAAGACGAAGGACGGCCGCCCGGTGGCCAACCGCGAGCTGTGGGAGCGCCTGGCGCGGGTGCTGGCGGAGCGCGACGTGGTGTGGCCGGCGGCCGAGCACGCGCCGCCCGAGCTGGCGGCCCTCGAGCCGGCCGCCCGCGACGCCCGCCGCGGCGCCTGAGGTCGGCGCCGGCGCTCGCCTCGCCCCGACGGCACGACCGGCGGCTCACGGCTCGACTCCGTACCGCGCCAGCACGGCGGCCGCCTGCCGCAGCGATCCGGCGGCGCGCCCGAGGGCCAGCTCCATGGCCTCGAAGCGCCCGCTGCCGCAGGCCGACGCCGCCTCCGCCAGCGATCCGAATCCCCGCCGCAGATGGTAGTCCGCCGCCCGGTCCGGCACCGGGAGCACCCCAACGCGGACGGCGTCCGCCGAGAACGCCTCGACGCTGTCGCCGAGGCCCCGGCAGGCCGACGCCACGCGGCGGCGCCAGCGGTTCGGACGGTGCTCGCGCCGGGCGGCCACCAGCACCGCCAGGGCGCGTTTCACGGGTGCGGCGCTGCGGCGGTAGCGCCCGTACCAGGCCTGCACGGCCTCGGTGCTCACCGGCGCGGTGGCGGGGGTGATGCCGACGGCCGACGCGGCCGGCTCGGTGGTCTCCGGCGCCGCGGCCGCCGCCCCGGTGGGAGCGGTGCAGGCCAGCAGCAGGAGGACGGCGCACGAGCGAAGCGTTCTCGGTCCCATACCCAGGTTCACGGAAAGCGCCCCCGGGTTTCTCGCAACGTCGGAGTTTTTTCGGCGCACCGGTGGGCGAAGCGCCGCGTCCGTCCCGCGCCGCGCGACACGACGCCGCGCGGCCCAGGTGATGCTGGAGGTCACCGCTTGGGCCCTTCCCGGCCGGTCCGGTATGCTGCGGCCGGACCGCATGAGCCAGGAGCACCTCCAGACCGACCGTCCCCCCTCGAGCGCCGTGGCGCGTCCGGTGGAGGACTCGGCCGAGGTGCGGCGGATTGCCGAGGTGATCGGCCGCGGCGGCCACTTCGCCCTCGACCTCGAGTTCGTCTCCCAGTCGCGCTACGTGCCGGAGCTGTGCCTGGTGCAGGTGGCCTGGGGGGAGCGGGACGACCCGGAGGTGGCGGCCCTCGATGCGCTGGCGGTGGACCTGGCGCCGGTGTACGAGCTGGTGGAGGACACCGCGGTGGAGGTGGTGCTGCACTCGGCCCAGGGCGACCTGGCGCTGCTCGGCCACCGCTTCGGGGTCACCGCCCGCCGCGTCTTCGACACCCAGATCGCCGCCGGCTTCCTCGGCCTCGGCGACCAGCTCGGCTACGCCGCCCTGGTCCAGGCGATGACCGGCATCGAGCTCGACAAGGGCCACCAGTTCACCGACTGGTGCCGTCGGCCGCTCTCCGACGAACAGCTCCGCTACGCGCTGGACGACGTGCGCTACCTGCCGGCCATCGCCCGCGACCTCGGCGCGCGCCTCGCGGCCATCGGCCGCCTGGAATGGGTGGAGGCGGAGTCCGCCGCCATCGCCGCCGCGGCGGTGGAACGCACGCCGCCGGAGGAGATGTTCCGTCGCCTCGGCGGCTGGCACCGCCTGCCCGACCGCTCCCGCGCCGCCCTGCGGGCGCTGGCCGCCTGGCGCGAGCGCGAAGCGCTGCTGCGCAACAAGCCGCCGCGCTGGCTGCTGAAGGACGACGCGCTGGTGGAGATCGCCCGGCGCCTGCCGGCGAGCCTCGCCGAGCTGCGTCGCATTCCCCAGGTGCCCGACGCCGCCGCCCGGCGCCACGGCCGGGACCTGCTGGCCGCCGCGGCCGAGGGTGCCGCCGCCGCGCCGCCGGAGGCGGGCCGACGGCCCTCCCGGCTGCCCTCGCGCATGCGCTCCTGGGGCAGCGATCTGCTCGCCGTGATCCACGAGCGCTGCCGCGGAGCCGACATCGCGCCGCGCTTCGTCGCCAGCCGCGCCGACGCCGACGCCCTGGTGGAGTGGTGGGCCGATGGCGGCGCGGTCGGTGCCCCCGAGCCGAACCTGCCGCTGCTCGCCGGCTGGCGCCGCGAGCTGGCGGGGGTGGCCGCCCTGACCTGGCTCGCGGAGCGCTCGGCGAGCGCGCCGGCCGAGCGAGCGCCTGCCCGGCCGGCACCCGCCGATCCGGGGCGGGACTGACCGCCGCGATGGCGGCCGACCCCGGCCTCGGCGAGGAGCACCGTCTCGGCCTCGGCGGCGGCGAGGACGTGGCGGTGCGCTTCGCGGCTCCGCAGGACGCGGAGCTGGCGATCCTCTACTTGCACGGCTTCGGCTCCTGCCAGGACGGCGAGAAGGCGGCCTACTTCCGCCGCCGCGCGTTGGCCTCCGGTTTCGCCTTCTGCTCCTTCGACTTCCGCGGCCATGGGCGCTCCGGCGGCTCGCTGGCCGACCTCACCATGACCCGGAACCTCGACGACGCCGAGGCGGTGGCCGCCTGGCTGGGCGAGCGCTGGTCGGGGCCGATGGCCTTCTTCGGCTCGTCGATGGGCGCCGCCGCCGGCCTCTGGCTCGCCGCCCGCCGCCCGAAGGGGCCCGCCGGGCGCCTCGGTGCCGGCGTGTGCATCGCCCCGGCCCTCCACCTCCGCCGCTCGCTGGCCGAGCGCTGCGGCCCCGAGGGCCTGGCCCACTGGCGCCGCACCGGCCGTCTCCGGATGTCCACCGACCTGGTCTCGGCCGACCTCGGCTGGTGCCTGATGGACGACCTCGCCACCTACCCGGCGGCCGAGCTGGCGCCGCTCCAGCGCGCGCCCGCCCTGATCCTGCAGGGCAGCGCCGACGAATCGGTGGATTGGCGCGAGGTGGCCGCCTTCGCCGCCGCCTGCCCGGTGGGCTCCGCGGTGGAGCTGCACCTGTTCGCCGGCGGCGACCATCGGCTGATCTCGTGGAAGGATCGCCTGTGGGAGCTGGCCGCCGGTTTCCTGCGCCCGCGCCCGGGCTGAGACGGACGAGCGCCGGGCGGACCCGCCAGAAAAGAAACGGGGGAGCGGGCACGAAGCCCGGCTCCCCCGGATCACCACTCTCGGACCGCTGTTACGGCGCGGGCGAGAACAGCATGGCGAACATGAAGTTGAACCGCGGGTCCAGCGAGAAGCTGGCGCCGCCGTTCGCCGAGGTGTACGAATTGCCGGCGATCGGCACGTCGTTGACACCCCCCGGCACGCCGTCGAGACCGATGGCCGGAGCCCGCTGGCTCGGGCCCGGGAACGGCTCGAAGGGAGCCCGCAGCACCAGCCACAGGTCGTCCACCTGGCCGAGCGCGATGGCCTCCTGGAGCGCCGCACTGAGCTGCCGCGGGTTGTCGAAGAAGAGCGGCGCGAAGTCGTTCTCCTGCGACACGAACGGGGCCCGCGACACGATCGGGTTGGCGAGATCCAGGGTGGCGGTGCCGTCCGGGTTGACGACACCCGACACCAGGGCTGCCTCGCTCCACAGCGGCACCTCCGAGGAGTCGAGCAGCGTGGTCCGGAACAGCGCCGCCTGCAGCAGGTTGCCGTCGAGGGCCGCCGCCACCGAAGCCTGGGGGAAGCGCACGGCGTAGTAGAGGCCCGGCGTCGGCAGGGTGAAGCCGATGAAGTCCTGGCTGCCGAAGTCGGCGAGGCGTGCGGTGACGTTGGTCACGAAGTCGATGTTCTTCGACGACCGGGCGTGGGGCACCATGGCCGGCACCGGACCTGCCTTGCCGATCTCCTTCTCGATCGCCCCCTCCTGGCCGCGCTGGTAGAACTCCTCCTCGAAGTCGTTCTGCCCGAAGATGGAGCCGATCTGGGTGGTGAAGTTGACGCGGGTCGGCCCCACCGGCTCGTCGG
Organism: Thermoanaerobaculia bacterium; assembly: GCA_036259255.1. Lineage (GTDB taxonomy): Bacteria > Acidobacteriota > Thermoanaerobaculia > Multivoradales > JBCCEF01 > DATACC01. The sequence goes on from DATACC010000345.1 coordinate 10,261, forward strand.
CGTTGTTGACCGCCTGGATGCCCACCGTGTAATGGCCCCGCGGCACCGGAATGACGTAGCGACCGTCGACGACGTTCCAGTCGGCGCTGATCACGAACAGGCCGCCCGTGGGAGCGAGCGACAGGCGCGTGGTGCCACTGAACGCCGCCACCGTCAGCGAGCCATTGTCGAAGGCTTCGACGCTGGCGCCGGCCACCGGCAGCCCGGTCACGCCGTGGGTCACCGTGCCCTCGATGGTGCTGTAGACGGCGTCGAAGGCGACGTCGCCCGCCTGCAGCGCCGCCGGACCGCTGGCCGCCGTGCCCTCCGGGTAGTAGAACGAGCTGAAGGCAATGTCGTCGCTGTCGAGCGCCCGCTGGGTGAGCTCCGAAACCGGATCGCCGGTGTCGATGAACGGGTACATGGTGGCGCCGCGGCCGTCGGTGTCGCTCTTCTGGTTGTTGAGCACGTGGGACAGACCATGGCTGTGGCCGAACTCGTGGACGGCCACAGTCTCGAGATCCACCGACGCGGTCGCCAGATCGGCGTGGGCGTCGAGCACCGTGAAGCGGTAGAACGCCGAGCCGAACTGCACGTCGTTGTCGAGGATGGTGCCGGCCCGGTAGATGCCGGCCGGGAACTCGATGTCGCCGTCGCCGTCGACGTCGGCGCACAGGGCGATGCTCGCCGAGACGTCGGAGTCGCCGTCACCGTCGATGTCGATGCCCGGAGACAGCAGCGCGTCCTGGATCAGCGACACCGAAGGCGAGGAGGCGATGGCGCCGAAGGTGGGCGCGGTGCGGAAGGTCAGCTCGTTGACCATGTCGAAGCGCCGGGTCCCGGGGTTCGACGTGGTGGCGGTGATCTGCAGATCGATGAACGAGGTCGGAATGTCGTTCCAGCTGTCGAAGGACTTCTGGAGAGCGGCCCCGGCCTGGGCCAAAGAGATCACCGGTGCGCCGAACGGGTTCGGGATCGGGTCGAGGGTATCGTTGAGGCTGTACTGCACCGGGATGCAGCGCGCGTCCCAGAGCTGCTCGGTCATGCGGGCCTCGACGTGGCCCGCAATGGGGGTCGGCACGGCGCCGGTGATGTCGTAGGTCTCGAGAGCGCCGCCGGCCTGGGCCGGGGCGGCACCGAAGGCCGCCACGGCGGCCAGCACTCCGAGCGCGAGAAGCTTTCTCATCGCACACCTCCCTGGGCCAGCAGGCGCCGCACGCGGTTCTTGAAGTCGGTCACGCTCTCGGAGCGCACGGTGCCCTCCACGGTCGACTCGCCGGTGCGCAGGCTGAGACCGGAGAGGTTCTGCTCCATCACGCCATTGCCGGCCGGCGAGATGGTGAACAGGCCCTGGGAAAAGCCCATCACGTAGTAGGTACCCACCGCTTCCGGCATCTCCTGGACGAACAGGAACACCTGCTCGCCGGGGAGCACTGTCGGGGCGCCGGCGTAGGTCATGGCGACCGGGATGTCGCGGGAGAGATCGACACCGCCCGGCAGCACCAGGGTGACCGTGGAACCAGCGTCGCCCTTCAGCGCATCGCTCACCTGCACGGTGGCGATGGTCACCAGGGTGCCGTCGAGCCAGGTGCTCTCGGTCGAGAGCACCTCGCCGGCGACGATGAGGTCGGCACCGGCCACCAGTTCGGCGTCACTGAGCTTGAGGGCCGTGGTCGCCGCGGTGGTCTGCGCGAGCAGCACGGCGGCGGCGAGAGCCATCGAGAATCGAAATGTTTTCGACAACAGAGAAATCCTCCATCGGAAGTGGGGGTGGAGCGTTGGGCCCGCAAGAGGGGAGCGGTCCCCGGGAAGGCAGTGGGCGCACAGGCGCATTGATGTACGTACCTCGTGAGAAGAGCGAATGATAACCGCATGCCGCCTCCCGTTCAAGAGGGCGACGCGGCAGGATTGCGCCGGGATTTCCGGCGCGCTCTCGCGTTGCGGCGAGAGCAAGACGAGCCACGGTTCCAGCAAGGTATTCTTTGGATGGAACAGGTTATATCCGAAGAGATATTCCCGCTGCCGGGAAGGGCACCGATTCCTTGGTGGGTGGAGGGTGCGGCGGAATCGGCTTTCGCCGCCTCCTGTTGACGCCGGTGCAATGACTGGTCTACTCCCCCCGCGCTCCGTCCTCCGCGCCGCCGCTCCGCGGCGCACTGCGGCTGCGAGCCGCCTCGCCGCCCTGGCGGTGGGGCTGCTCGCGGCCTTGACTGCGGCTGCGCCGGCGGCTGCGGAGCGGCAGGTCTCGCTCCTCGCCGATCCCGCCTTCCAGGCGCGGGCCGAGAGCGGCTTGGCCGAGCTCTATGCCATGCGCTTCGCGGCGGCCGACGCGGAGTTCGCCGCCATCGCCGGTCGTCATCCGGACCACCCCGTGGGGCCGTTCCTCGGCGCCCTGACCACCTGGTGGCGCATCCTGCGCGATCCTGCCGACACGTCCCACGACGCGCGCCTGCTGGCCGCCATGGAGGAGGCCCTCGCCCGCGCCGACCGGCGCCTGGAGCGCGACCGCCACGACGTCGACGGCAAGTTCTTCCGCGGCGCGGCGCTGGCCTTCCGCGGCCGGCTGCGCTCGATGCGCGGCGAGTGGCTGCCGGCGGCCTACGATTGCAAGCGGGCGCTGAAGCTGGTGCGCGAGGTGGTGGAGGACGATCCGCGCAACGCGGATCTCTACTTCGGCATCGGCCTCTACGACTACTTCGGCGAGGTGCTGCCCGAACGCTACCCGCTGCTGCGTCCGGCCACCCTGTTCCTCCCCGCGGCGGACCGCCAGCGCGGCATCGCGCGGCTCACCCGGGTGGCGCGGGACGGGCGCTACGTACAGACCGAGGCCGCCTGGTTCCTGCTCCAGATCCAGTTCTTCTTCGAGCGCGACTACCGTGAGAGCCTGCGCTGGTCCGGGTGGCTGCGGCGCACGCACCCGGGCAACTCGCTGTTCCACGAGATGCACGGGCGGGTGCTGCTGGCGGCGGGGCGCACGGCAGAGGCGCGGCGCGAGTTTGAGACGGTGCTCGAGCGGCTGGCGGCCGGCTCGCCGGCCTACACGGTGGCCCAGGCGGAGCGGGCGCACTACTCGCTGGCGGTGGCGGCCATGCGCCGGGGCGACCATCGCCAGGCCCTGCGCCACCTCGAGAGCCTCGATGCCCTGACCGCCCGGCGCGACGACGACGTGCCGCTGCGCGTCCTCGGCCGCCTGCGTCGCGGCATGTGCTTCGACGCCCTCGGCAAGCGCTCCACGGCGGTCGCCCTCTACCGGCAGGTCCTCGCCATGGACGACTCCGCCGGCGCCCACGACCGCGCCAAGGAGCTGCTGCAGCGGCCCTATCGGCCGGGGACGCGGGACGACCAGGACGACGAGACCGCGGTGGAGGGGACGCGCGTGGCGAGGTAGGCCCGGGCCGGCGGGGTGGCGCTTGCGCTGGGGCGGCGGGGGCGGCCGGCCGGGGGACGCGGGGCTGTCGGTGAAGACTGGCAGGGGGAGCCCCGCTCGGAGACGCCGGCTGCCAACGTCCTCGGACTCCGCGACGACCTCGGGAGACGCCGGCGTCTACGCCCCCGGCCGGCCGCCCCCGCCGCCCCGGTCGCTCCAGCGCCACCCCGCCGGCCCTCCGGAAGTGGAGGAGGAGGCGGGGCGGCTCGCTGCTCGTGCTTCGCACTCGCAGCTTGCTCGCGCGGTGGGGGATGGCTGCCGCGGCTCCTTGAACGTTGAAGAACCGGGTCGCCGCGGCTTTTCAACCCCCTGCCGGGGGTCATCTCCAGCGGGGAATCCGGGCCCGGATTCCCTGGAATCCCAGCCTTTCGAACAAGAGATCCACCTTCTCGGGGTCCGCCCCCTTCAGCTCGAGCTTCTCCAGGTCCGCCGGGAACGCACCGTCGGTGACGGCGGTGGCGAGCTGGCGGGAGAGGAAGGCCTGGTCGCGGTGCTCGGCGAGCTTGCGGGCCAGCGAAGCGGCACCGCGCAGAGCGAGGGAGGGCACCTGGTCGAGGTGCTCGTAGAGGTGGTCGAGGTCGCGATAGCGCTCGAGCAGGGCCTGGGCCGTCTTCTTGCCGACGCCGGGAACGCCCGGGATGTTGTCCACCGCGTCGCCCTGGAGCCCCAGCAGGTCCGGGACTTGCCGCGGCTCCACGCCCCAGCGCTCGTGCACCTCCGCGGGCCCCAGCCGGTCGCCCTTGGCGAAGTCGTAGAAGGTGACCCGCGGCCCGACGAGCTGGGCCAGGTCCTTGTCGTTGGAGACCACCACGACCTCGTGCCCGGCCGCCGCGAGCTGCACGGCGAGGGTGGCGAGGATGTCGTCCGCCTCCAACCGCTCGTCCGAGTAGCACGCGATCCCCAGCGCCTCGCCGACCTCCCGGCAGGCGCCGAGCTGAGCCTCGAGCTCCGCCGGCGGCAGCGCGCGCTGCTGCTTGTAGGCGGGATAGATCTCGTTGCGGAAGCTCGACGTCAGGCTCTCGTCGAAGGCGAGCGCCAGGTGGGTGGGCGCCTCGTCGGCGATCAGCTTGATCAGGAACGAGGCGAACCCGTACACCGCGTTGACCGGCGCGCCGCCGGGCGAGCGGATCGAGTCCGGCAGCGAGAAGAAGGCGCGGAAGGCGTAGGGGCTGGCGTCGATCAGGTGGACGCGGATCATGCCGTCAGTCTAGAACGGCCCACCTCCCCCCAGGCGGCCGCGCCGGCCGGCATTCGCCGGCGCATTGGGTTGACGCTCTCCGGATCTGATGATATACGCCATTTCTCATTAGCAGATTCCGTCGGATCGTCGATCCGGATCCAGGGGTGGGGAAGGAGAGGGAGTGGATTCCGCGAAGCTCGATCAGTCGCGCCGTCGGCAGCGGCTACGGTGGGCGAACCTGCTGGTCGGCGCGGTCCTGCTGCCCCTGCCGTCGGCGGTGGCCGATGCTGCCGCCCAGGCACTGTCCGCCGGCGCCGCCTATCTCGCCGCCGAGCAGCAGCCGGACGGCTCGTGGAGCAGCGGTGAGGTCCGCAGGCTGCACGCCACCGCCGAGGCGTTGCGCGCCCTGGCCGCCACCGGCCAGGAGCCCGCCGCCCGCGCCGCCGCCGTCGCCCGGCTGGAGGCCGATCCGATCGCCGACCACGACGATGCGGCGCGCCGCATCCTCGCCCTGGGCGCCGCCGGCCGCGACCCCGCCGGTCCGAGGGCTGCGCTGCTTGCCGGCGCCGATCCGGCGGGCGGCTGGGGGCTGACCGCAGCCTTCGCCGCCGACCCCCTCGATACGGCCCTCGCCCTCGCCGCCCTCGCCGGCCAGGTGTCGCCGCCCGGCGACGACCCGGCGCGCCGCGCCCTGGCCCGCCTGCTCGGCAGCCAGCGCCCCGACGGCTCGTTCCCGTGCGTCGGCTCGCCCGATGCCCCCGGCGACCTGTTCTGCACCAGCCACGCGCTGCTCGCTCTCCTGCCCTTCCGCGGCAGCTTCGCCCTCGAGTCCGAAATCGGCGCGGCCGCCGGCTTCCTCCGTGGCCAGCTCCATGCCGACGGCGGCTTCGGCCCCCCCGGCGCCGAGCGGGGCATCGCCAGCAGTCTCGCCGCCACCGCGCTCGCCGCCGTCCCGGCCTTCGGCGCCGACGTCCTCCAGACGATCGCTTTCCTGCAGGCGCAGCAGCTCGCCGACGGGAGCTGGCAAGGCGACCCGTACCCCACAGCCCTCGCGCTGCGCGCCCTCGCCGCTCTCGCCACCGTTCGCTTCTGCGGCGACGGCGTGGTGAACCTGGCCGGGGAGGCGTGCGACGGTGTCGATCTCGCCGGCGCCTCGTGCGAGGGCCTCGGGCTCGGCCCCGGGACCCTGGCCTGCACCGGCCAGTGCACCTTCGAGACGTCGGCCTGCTCGGCGCTTCCCACCTGCGGTGATGGCCTGCGCAACCAGCCCTTCGAGGTCTGCGACGGCAGCGACCTCGCCGGCGCGAGCTGCCGCGACTTGGACTTCTCCTCGGGGACCCTCGCCTGCGCCGCCGACTGCCGCAGCTTCGACGTCGGCGGCTGCCGGGCCGAGGCGTCGTGCGGCGACGGCGTGGTCAACCAGCCCGGGGAGCTGTGCGATCTCAACGACCTCGGGGGAAACACCTGCAGCTCCCTCGGCCTCGGCGGAGGCCTGCTGCAGTGCACCACCGACTGCAACCTCGACGGCAGCCTGTGCGACGCGGCGGGCTTCGAGGTGGACAACAGCGGGCGGGAGTTCCTGCTCGGCTTCATCGCCACCTTCGACACCGGCACCCGCGCCGAGGTGCACCTGACGAGCCAGGTGGCGACCACCGTGCGGGTGGAGTACCCGGCCGGCGCGCCGACCTTCGTCCATACCGCGGCGCTGACCCCGGGCGTCGTGACGGTGGTCGAGCTGCCGGCGGCGTCGTTCACCGCCTGGCCGGCGGGCGAGGTGGCCGCCAACTCCGTGCGCCTGTCGTCGGCCGACGAGTTCGTCGCCTACATGGTGAGCCTGCGTGCGATGTCGAGCGACGCGGCCATGGCCCTGCCGGTCGACGCCCTCGGCACCTCCTACGTGGTGACCACCTACCGCGCCTCGTTCCGGGTGCCCCGCGACCGCAGCCAGTTCGTGGTGGTGGCGCCGTTCGCCGGCACCACGGTGACTCTCACGCCGGCCAGCAGCATAGTGGTGCAGGGGACGCTGGTGCCGCCCCGCGTGCCGGTACAGGTCACCCTCGGGCGTGGCGAGGGTCTGCGGGTCGAGGCCGCCATCTTCGCCGACCTCTCTGGCACGCTGATCGAGGCCGACCGCCCGGTGTTCGTGGCCAACGGGAACTTCTGCGCCAACGTCCCGGAAAGCGTCTTCTACTGCGACCACATCTTCGAGGTGGCCCACCCGGTGTCGAGCTGGGGCCACTCGGCGCTGGTCGCCAACCTGCCGAACCGCACCGCCGGCTCCTACTACCGGGTGGTGGCGGCGCAGGACGACACGGCGGTACGGCTCGACGGCTTCCTCTACCTGACGCTCGACCGCGGCCGGTTCTTCGAGTTCCAGAACCTGCCGCACAGCCACGTCATCTCGGCCGACCGGCCGATCTTCGTCACCCAGTTCATGTCCGGCTCCCAGCACCCCGGGGCGACCCTCGGCGATCCGTCGATGGCCAACATGATCCCCTCCGAGCAGTACCTCGAGGAGTACACCTTTTCGACCGTCGGCGGCGGCCAGTTCGTCGAGCACTTCCTCACCGTGCTGGCGCCCGACTCCGCCCTCGGCTTCCTGCTGCTCGACGGCCAGCCCCTCGATCCGGCCGCCTTCGCGCCGATCGGCGACACCGGCTTCTCCTCGGCGGTGCTGCCGCTCGCCGAAGGCTCCCACACGCTCACCGCGCCAGAGCCCCACGGCATCACCGTGGCGGGCATCAACACCGACGACTCCTACGTCTACCCGGGCGGTGCGCGGCTGGAGCACATCCAGCAGTACTGCGGCGACGGCGTGGTGAACCGCGAGGGCGAGGCGTGCGACGGCAGCGACTTGCAGGGCGCCACCTGCGCCTCCTTCGGCTTCGCGAGCGGTCTGCTGCGCTGCACGCCGCAGTGCGCCGTCGACACCTCCGGGTGCGCCGGCACCGCGATCGGCGGCGACGACGACGACGGCGACGGCTTCCCGGTCGAAGACGACTGCGACGACGGCAATCCGGAGATCCACCCCGGCATGGACGAGATCCCCGGCAACGGCGCCGACGACGACTGCAACCCCGGAACCCCCGACGAGGTGCCGCCGGGCGCCCTGCGCTGCACCCTGGTGAGCTCGCGGGCGGTAGTGGGGGCGACCGAGGGGGTGCGCCTCGACGGACGGGTGGAGAACCTCGATCCGGGCTCCACCTTCACCGGGCTGACCGCCTCCCTCGCCGTGCGCGTCGCCGGCGGCGAGGTCGTGCGCCAGGAGGCCCGGCAACTCGCCCCCCTGCCCCCGGGAGCCTTGCAACAGGCGGTCTTCGACGTCGCGGCGGCGGGCCTGGCGCCGGGTTCCTACACGGCACAGCTCGCGCTCTCCGCAGCCGGCGAGGTGCAGGCCACCTGCGCCGCGGCGTTCGCCGTCGAGAGCTCCGGCGGCACCGGTGACGGGCTCGCCGGCACGCTCGTGCTGTCGCCCGACGTCGTCGACGCGGGGGAGGCGGCGGAGGCGGCCTACACGGTGAGCTACCAGGGCAACGCGCCGCTCGAGCAGCTCGGCCTGCGCGTGCTGCTGGTGGATCCCGAGACCGGCGCGGTGGAGGGCGAGGTGACCGCGACGGCCGCCCTGGCCCCGGGGGAGACCGCCTCGGGGCAGACGTCCTTCGCCACCGCCGGACTGGAGAGCAACCGTACCTACCTGGCGGTGCTCCTCGCCCGTTCCGACGGCGCCGAGCAGGAGAAGACGCTGGCGACGGCTCGGCTCACGGTGGTCAACGCGCCGCCGGAATGCAGCGCGGCGGTGCCGAGCGTCGCCGAGCTGTGGCCGCCGAACCACGCGCTGGTGCCGGTGGCGGTGGCCGGGGTGAGCGATCCCGACGGCGATCCGGTGACGGTGACGGTCACCCGGGTGCTGCAGGACGAGCCGACCGACGGCCTCGGCAGCGGCGACACCTGCCCGGACGCCACCGGCGTCGGCACGGCCCAGGCGAGCGTGCGCGCCGAGCGCTCCGGACGCCAGGACGGCCGCGTGATCCACCTCTACTTCGCCGCCGCGGACGGCCGCGGTGCCACCTGCGAAGGCCTGGTGACGGTGTGCGTGCCGCACGAGCGCGGCGGCGACTGCACCGACCAGGGAGCCCTCTTCGACGCTACGGTGTGCCGCTGAGCGGCAGCGCCACGGAGGCTGAGCATGCTGCACGTTCCCGAAGACCCCATCCGACGTCCGACTCCGCGCAGCCGGCTCGGCGCCTTCCGCTGGCCGGCCCTGGCGCTCGCCGCGGCGATCCTGCTGCCGGCTGCGGGCGCCGGCGCCGAGCGCGCGTGCTCCCAGGACCCGGTCTTCACCGGGCGCACATGCCCCGAGGAGGTCTGCCTGACCCTCCAGGGGAGAGTCAACAAGCACTGCAAGGAGGAGGCGCGCTCGTGCAACGGGCTCACCGACTGCGCCGAGCTGGCGAGTGCGCGCCAGAACCGGATCCAGTGCGCGACCAACCGCGACATCATCAACAGCCGCTGCTGGAACGGCGGCGATCCCGGCCACCGGGAGGCGGCGACCAACGCCTGGCGTGGGGTCAACAACTGCAACGTGCGCATGATCGAGCACTGCCCGGACTGCCCGTGGGACGCGCCGGAGGTGCCCGACGAGCCGCCGGTGGAGGGAGCGGCGATCGCGGCCGAGTCCGAGGAGCTGGGTCTCCTGCCGGTGCCGCCCCTCTCCTGCGCTGCTCTGCCGGCTGCCGCGCCCGCCGCGGGAGCGGCGTCGTGACCGGGGTGGTCACCGCCGAGGCCGTGGAGGACGAGATCGTCGCCACCTTCGGCGCCCGGCCCGTGCCGGCCGCACCGTTCCTGCTGCGCGACGACTGCGCCACCTACGAGGGCAACGAGGCCCGCGACTGGCTCGGCGGCAAGAGCTGGCAGGACCTCCGGGCCGAGGACGTGACCCTCGCGCAGCGCGACCTGGTGCACTTCCTCTCGCCGGACGGGTGGCTCTACTACCTTCCGGCCCTGGTGCGCTTCGCCCTCGACCCGGCCCACCCCGCCGAGATGGCCGAGACCCTGCTCGTCAAGCTCGCCTGGTACCCGCACGAGGTGGCGGCGCGGATGACGCCGGCCGAGCGGCGGGCCATCGTGCGCTTCCTCGAGTACCTGGACGCCGAGGACGAGGGGCGCGGTCTGCAGGGCATGCCGCGCCTCGCCCTGGACAGCCACTGGGCCGCCGAGGGCGGGGAGAACGACGATGCTCTTCGATGATCAGACGCTGCGCGCGCGGGTCAGCTGGTTCGTCCTGCTCACCACCGGCTGGCTGACCGCCGGCGGGCCGGCCTGGGCCGAGGCCCGTGCGGCGCGCCGGGACCCGGCCGTCCACCTGCTGCGCCTGGCCGACGATCCGCGCCTGCCGCTGGCGCCGGAGCAGCGCCGCGACCT
>DATACC010000346.1:0-7955 GCA_036259255.1 Thermoanaerobaculia bacterium
CCCCCCCCCCCCCCCCCCCCCCCCCCCCCCCCCCCCCAGGCGCCACCACCGCCTCCGAAGCCACCTCCCCCTCACCGCCGCTCACCACCCCGACCCGGCCCGACCACCCCCGCCACCTAATCGAGCGGGTACTCGTCCTGCCAGCTCTCCCGCCCCACCACCTCGCTCACCGGCTGCTCCGTCTTCGCGAGCAGGAAAGGCCCCAGCACCAGGTAGTCCATCTCCGTGCGCAGGAAGCACCGGTACGCATCCTCCGGAGTACAGACGATCGGCTCCCCCCGCACGTTGAAACTGGTGTTCACGATCACCGCACACCCGGTGAGCTTCTCGAACTCGGAGATCAACGCGTGGTACCCGGGGTTCGTCTCGCGGTGCACCGTCTGCACCCGCGCCGAGTAGTCGACGTGGGTGATCGCCGGCACCACCGAGCGCGGACGGTTCACCCACTCCTGGAGCGGCAACTCCGCCTCGTCGCCCTGCATCGGCAGCCGCTTGTCCGCCTTGACGTCCGCCACCAGCAGCATGTAGGGCGACTCGTGGTCCATCTCGAACCACTCCCCCACCCGCTCGCCGAGGACGCTCGGGGCGAACGGCCGGAAGCTCTCGCGGTACTTGATCTTCAGGTTCATCACCGACTGCATCCTGGGCGAACGGGCATCCCCGATGATGGACCGGTTGCCGAGCGCCCGGGGTCCGAACTCCATGCGCCCCTGGAACAGGCCGATCACGTTCTCGCCGGCCACCAGCCGCGCCAGCTCCGGCGCCCACTCGGCCTCCGGGAGCTCGCGGTACGGATACCCCTTCGCCTCCAGGAACGCGCGGATCTCCTGCGGCGCGAAGCCGGGCCCCAGGTAGGAGCCGCGCATCGCGTCGCGGCGGCCGTCCGCGTGGCGCGGATGGCCCAGGGCGTTGTGCCACACGGCCAGCGCCGCCCCCAGGGCACCACCGGCGTCTCCCGCCGCCGGCTGGATCCACAGGTCGTCGAAGATCCCCTCGCGCAGCAGCAGCCCGTTGGCCACGCAGTTGAGCGCCACGCCGCCGGCCATCGCCAGGTGCCGCTTGCCGGTGCGCTCGCGGGCCCGGCGGGCGAGCGCCAGCACCGCCTCCTCGGTGACCACCTGGATCGACCGCGCCAGGTCCCGCTCGCGCTGGGTGATCGGCGTCTCGGGCTGGCGGGCCGGTCCGCCGAACAGGCGCGCGAAGCGCTCGTTGGTCATGCGCAGCGAGTCGAGGTAGCCGAAGTAGTCCAGGTTGAGGCGGAACGAGCCGTCGGCACGCAGGTCGATCAGCTCGTCGCGGATCGCCTGGGCGTAGCGCGGCTCGCCGTAGGGGGCCAGGCCCATCAGCTTGTACTCGCCGGAGTTCACCCGGAACCCGGTGAAGTAGGTGAAGGCCGAGTAGAGCAGCCCGAGGCTGTGGGGAAAGGCGATCTCCTCCAGCACCTCGAGGCGCTCGCCCTCGCCCACGCCGAGGGTCGTCGTCGCCCACTCGCCCACCCCGTCCAGCGTGAGCACTGCCGCCTCCTGGAACGGCGACGGGTAGAAGGCGCTGGCGGCGTGGCTCTCGTGGTGCTCGGTGAACAGGATCTCGCCGGGACGCTCGACGCCGCACTTCGCCAGCGCCTCCTCGATCTGCGGCGGGATCCACAGCTTCTCGCGCAGCCACAGCGGCACCGCCTGGACGAAGCTCGGCAGCCCCTTCGGCACCACCCCCAGGTAGGTCTCCAGGATGCGGTGGAACTTGAGCAGCGGCTTGTCGTAGAAGGCCACGTGGTCGAGGGCCGCGCCGCTACCCTCGATCCCCCCCTCCGCCAGGCAGTAGCGCACCGCGTTGGCCGGGAAGCCCGCGTCGTGCTTCTTGCGCGTGAAGCGCTCCTCCTGGGCCGCGGCGACGATCTCGCCGTCGACCACCAGGCAGGCGGCCGCGTCGTGGTAGTAGCAACTGATGCCGAGGATCTTCATCGCGCGGACCCTAGAACTGGCGGCGATACGGCGCCACACCGTGGGCGCCGCCGCGGCCCCAGCGGCGGCCGGCCGGCGGCTCGACCCAGTAGGTCGGCTGGTCCGGCGCCGGACGGGTCTCGAAACGGAGCTTGCCGAAGGTCCGGCGCGCCACCCCGACCGGCAGGAACAGCAGGTAGTACAGCACCGGCATCAGTACCCAGGTGACCGCCATCCCCACCCCGTGGGCGAAGCGCTCCACCCAGCCCGACAGCTTCGCGTACGCCCCCGTGGGGCTGGCCAGCGCCATCAGCAGCACGGTGAGCGCGATGGCGGCCACCACCACCGCGAAGAGCGGCTTCCACAGCGCCAACAACGCCGCCGCCACCAGCCCCACCGCGCCACGGATCAGCCCCTCGCGGCGCAGCCGGGCACGGCGCGCCGCCTCGGCGTCCGCCGGGCCGTCGGCTCCACCCCCTCCACCCCCGGCCTCGTCGCGCCAGCGCCAGACCACCGCCGAGGCCTCCGAACGGCCGCCCGGAGGCGGCGCGACGGGACGCGCTTCGCCGGACAATGGAATATTCGATGTCATCGATGGCTTTTTCCCCTCGGACACGGCACGAGCCGATCCATAGACAGACAGACGAGGTGGGCGGCCGGCGCGCGTTGCGACCTGCCGGCCGGAAGAGCCGGGGCATTGTACCCGATCGCCCTTCCGCCCGGCCCGGCCCCGTCGGACCGTTTCTCGCGCGTCCTTCCGCCTCGCAGTCGTTCGCGAGTGGTCGCCCGCCTGCCTGCAGCCGGAGACGTTCCCCCTCGCCGTACCCCGGGCCGACGCCGTCGCCGAGGCCCGCAACCAGGAGGACCCGTCGCAGCATGTCCAGAAGAATCGCACTCTGCGCCCTCGCCGTCCTGTTCGTCGCCGCCCCCGCCTTCGCGGGCACGCTCTACGTGCCCCTGGCGGTGGATCGACAGATGGACGGGGAGCATCAGCGCACCCTGGTCTGGGTGACCAATCCCACCGGCCAGCTCCGCTCCTTCAGCGCCCGCTTCATCCCGACCGACACCCCCGGCAACCAGGCCGGCACCACGACCAACCACAACGTGCCGCCGTGGGGGACCATCGTCATCAGCCCCGCGCCGGGCAACGGCCTCGGCATCGCCGAGATCACGGCCCCCGACCAGCTCGTCTTCGTCGGTGAGCTCAACTCCTTCGACAACGGCCAGCTCGTCGACAGCACGGAGGTGCCGCTGGTCGGCTCCCAGAACCTGGTGCCGGCCAACGCCATGGCCCACCTGCAGGCCCTCGAGCGCGAGACCGTCGGCACCCGCACCAACCTCGGCATCGTCAACTTCGGCGTCGCCCCGGCCAGCTGCACCGTGCGCGGCTTCCGCCCCGGCGGCGCGCCGCTGGCGGACACCGCGACCGTGACGGTGAAGGGGCTGGGCCACGTGGAGTTCCCCGACGCCTTCGGCATCCTCGGCGTGCCGGCCATCGACGGTGCCCGCTTCGAGGTGCGCTGCGACCGGCCGTTCTTCCCCTACGGCGCGATCTACGGCGAGTTCCCCGACTTCGTGAAGTTCGTGCGGCCGTCGACCACGGGGCAGTCCAACCTGGTGCCGCCGGACAACCGGCCGCCGAACGATCCGCCGCCGAACAACCCGCCGCCCAACAACCCGCCACCGAGCGATCCGCCGCCGAACAACCCGCCCCCGACCGACGGCGGCGGCGCGACCTCCGGCGAGCTGATGCGGCGCGACGGCGCGTTCTTCCACGCCGACCGCAACAACGGCGCGGCGCAGATCAACCTGCCGATCGCCCGCGGCCAGAACTACAACTCGCTGACCATCGACTTCGACATGGCCTCGGCGCGGTTCCCGACCAACCTCTACACCGGCACCGTGGCCCTGCTGCGGCCGGTCCGGGGGGGCACCTACTTCGCCCACACGATCCGCGGTGACCGCGGCAAGTCGATCCTCGACATGGGCATCGGCGCGGCCATGGTCCACCGCGGCGAGAACAACGTGTGGCAGCCCAACTCCACCCACCACGTGCGGGTGCACTACGACTTCCGCGCCCGCCGCATCACCTGGGAGCTGTTCCGCAACGGGCAGGTCGTCGAGCGCATCGTCGGCGGCATGAACAATCGCAACCCGCTGCGCCACGGTGGCGAGGGCATCCAGCTCGTCTTCGGCCTGTCCAAGGTCTACGACGGCGCCTTCTACCCGCCCTGGGGATTCCGCTTCTCCAATCTCGTGGTGCGGGGCAACGCGGCCTGATCCGACCCACCTAGCGAAACCCTTCGAACGCCCGGCGCTCCCGCGCCGGGCGTTTTTCGTTGCCCCCGGGGATCCGCCGAAGCGGCAGCAGCTTGTATTGCACGCCCTTTATCCATAGAATTTGGCGCACAATTCGAGCCGAGCCTGCCGCACGGCAAGTAGAACCCGACTTCGGAGGACCCGCGGCCCATGAAGAACAAGATCGTCTTGACGGCCCTGGCCGCCGTCCTCGCCGCTGCCCCCGCCTTCGCCGGCACTCTGTACGTGCCGATGGCGGTGGACAAACAGATCGACGGCGAGCTCCAACGCACGCTGGTGTGGGTCACCAACCCCACCGGCACTCCCCAGCAGTTCGAGATGCGGTTCATCTCCACCGGGACCGACGGCACCGAAGGCGAGGCGGACCGCAAGGTCACCGTGCCGCCCCTGGCCACCGTGGTCGTCAACCCAGCCCCCGCGGGCGGCCTCGGCATCGCCGAGCTCACCGGCCCGGACGAGCTGATCTACGTGGGCGAGCTCAACTCCTTCGGCACCGACGGGCAGCTCATCGACAGCTCGGCGATGCCGCTGGTCGGCTCCCAGAACCTGATCGCGGCCGGCGCGCCGGCCCACCTGCAGGCCCTCGAGCGCGAGGTCGCCGGCACCCGCACCAACCTGGGCATCACCAACCTCGGCACCGGCGAGGCGGCCTGCACGGTGAAGGCCTTCCGGCCCAGCGGCGCCCAGATCCAGGGCACCGCCACGGTGCCCGTGGCGCCGCTCGGTCACATCGAGTTCTCCGACGCCTTCGACATCCTGCAGGAGCCGAGCATCGACGGCGCCCGCTTCGAGATCTCCTGCAACGAGCCGTTCTACCCGTACGCGGCGATCTACGGCGAGTTCCCCGACTTCGTGAAGTTCGTCGGCCCGTCGGAGAGCGGCGCCTCGAACCTGCTGCCGCCGGGTGACCGTCCGATCAGCGGCGAGCTGGTGCGCCAGAACGGCTCCTTCTTCCTGCCGCGCACGGGCGACTCCTACATGGAGATCGACCTGCCGATCCCGGCCGGCCAGCGCTACGACTCGCTGTCCGTCGAGTTCGACATGCAGACCTCGAAGTTCCCGACGACGTTCTTCATCTCGACCTTCGGCCTGCTGCGGCCGGTTCGGGGCGGCACCTACTTCGCCCACACGATCCGCGGCAACAACGGCAAGTCGATCCTCGACATGGGCATCGGCGAGATCCACGACGGCGGCATCGTGCACCGTGGCGAGACCGGCGTGTGGGAGCAGAACGGAACCCACAACGTGCGGGTGCACTACGACACGGTGAACGGCACGATCCTGTGGGAGGTGCGCCGGGGCGGACAGCTCGTCGAGCGCATCCAGGGCGCCATCGGGCGCTTCAACCTGGTCCACAACGGCGAAGGCTTCAAGCTGATCTTCGGCCTGTCGAAGGTCTACGGCGACGGCGCCTTCTTCCCGCCGTGGAACTTCCGCTTCTCCAACCTCGTGGTCCGCGGGGTGCCGTCGAGCTAGCCTCGTCGCCCCTCCTGCGGCCGGCTCGTCCGGCCGCGCGCGAACGCCCGGTTCCCGAGTCCTCGGGGCCGGGCGTTCGTCGTTTTCGGGGCGAAGGTTTCGGGGGCCGCCGGTGCCGGGCTGGTGGCGCGGAGGGGGGCCGGGGCGGGGCCGGATGACGCCTCGGCGTCCGGCGTCTCCGGCGGTAGGATCGGCCGATGAGCTCGCTTCCTCCTCCCCTGCCGCAGCCGTCGGGTGATCTCACCCTTCCCGACTTCGCCATCGGGCACGGCTCGGATTTCGCGGGCATGACGGGGGTGACCGTCATCCTCTGCCCGCCGGCTGGTGCCCTGGCCGCGGCCGAGGTGCGCGGATCGGCGACGGGGACGCGGCAGTTCGACTCGCTGGTGCTGGGGCACCACGTGGCGAGCCGGGCCCACGCGGTGGTGTTGGCCGGGGGGAGCGGTTTCGGGCTGGCGGCGGCGGACCCGGTGGTGGCGCACCTGGAGCGGGACGGGCGAGGATTCCAGACCGGCGTCGCCGTGGTGCCGCTGGTGCCCACCGCCATCCTCTTCGACCTCGGCTTCGGCGATCCGAAGGCGCGCCCCCACCGCGCCCTCGGCGAGGCCGCCCTCGAGGCGGCGGCCGCGGGGCCGGTGGCGGTGGGAAGCGTGGGGGCAGGGACCGGGGCCACGGTGGGCAAGGCCCGCGGCCCCGAGTGCGGCATGAAGGGCGGCTTCGGCTTCGCCGCCCTCGCCGTACCGAACGGCCCCACGGTGGCCGCCGCCGTGGCGGTGAACGCCTTCGGCGACGTACGCGACCCGTTCGTGGGCGGTGGGCCGATCGCCGGCTGCCGGGCGGCGCCGGAGTCCTTCGAGCTGGTCGGTGCCGAGCGGGTGGCGGCGGCGCTCCCGGCGGATCACGCCCACCCCTGGCAGGGCAACACCACCCTGGCGGTGGTGATGACCGACGCCGACCTCGCCAAGCACCAGGCCCTCAAGGTGTGCCAGATGGCCTTCGGCGGCCTCCACCGCACGCTGTCGCCGGCCCTGTCGCTGTTCGACGGCGACCTGGTGGTGACCCTCGCCGGCGGCCGGGTCCGTGCCGAGGTCAACCAGATCGGCGTGCTGGCCGAGCACGCCGTGGCCCACGCGATTCTCAACGCGGTGCGCTCGGCGGACGGCTTCGGCGTGCTGCCGGCGGTGCGGGACCTCCCTCCCGCCCGCTGAGCACCAGCGAGAACCGGAACGGCAGCCGCCGCCGCAGCTCGTCCACCGGCCACCCCTCCACCAGCCGCGCCACCGCCGCCACGCTCCACGCCCGGCCGAGCGACACGCGTCCGTCGTGGCAGGTGATGGGCCCGGCGCCGGTGAGCGGAATCAGGAGCCTGCCGAGCAGCGCCGCCACCCGGCTGCGCCGCAGATCCACCACCACCGCCCCACGCCGCGCCACCCGCGCCATCTCGCCCAGGATGACGCCGTTGGCCGGAGCCTCGAAGTGATGGAAGAACAAGGTCGAGAGCGACCAGTGAAAGGCGCCGTCGCGAAACGGCAGGTGCCGCGCATCGGCCGCCACCCGGAGCTGGGCCACCCCCCATCGCCGCCCCGCCAGCAGGTGCGTGAGCTGCCGGTCGACCCCCACCACCCGCACCTGGCAACCACCCTCCCCCGCCCACCGCACCACCCGATCCGCCACCTCGCCACTCCCGGTGCCCACGTCGAGCAGCCACTGCTCCGCCGGCCCCGCCAGCAACCGCGGCACCAGAACCCGCCGCACCGGCAGGTGCCCGAGCAACCACCGGTTCACCCGCGCCAGCTCCGCCAGCGCCGCCTCCACCACCCGCGGCGGCAAGCCCGGCCGGTCCAGGATCTCGGCCTCCTCGGCGCGCAGTGAGGGCGGATTCTCGGGAAGCGGCACCGGCGACATGGGAGCGCAGTCTACCCCCGGCGGCTCCGTCACGATCCCCCGCCCGCCAGGGTGCGCCCTCCCGCCGTTCATCGGGGACCGCTGCCCGTGTCGCCGCAGGCGACAGGACGCGCCGTCCCGCCGCTCACCCGGGACCGCTGCCCATGTCGCCGCAGGCGGTACCCCCGGTCTCGAAGCTCTCCAGGCCGGGTGGGGTGCCCCGCCCCGGCAGCTCTGGAGCGGGCGCAGGGGCAAGCCTGGTGTGAGGCCACCAGCGACGGAGCGCCCGCGGAAGGCAGGCCCGAGCCCCTCCCGCCCCTCGATTCACGAGGGGCG
>DATACC010000347.1:0-19677 GCA_036259255.1 Thermoanaerobaculia bacterium
ACCTGCGCCTCGGCACCACCGTCGAACCCACGTTCCAGCGCGTCGTGCTGGAGCTCGACCCGGCGGCCACGAGCTACCGCGGCCACGTCGACGTGGCGTTGACGGTGCTCGCCGAGGCCTCCGCCTTCCGCCTCCACGCCGAGGAGATGGAGATCGACGCGCTGACCCTCGCCCGCCTCGGCGGCGAGGCGGTGCCGGCGAGCTGGCGCGCCCTCGACCACGGCCTCCTGGAGGTCACCCCGGAGCGCCCCCTGGCTCCCGGGCTCTACGCCCTCGACGTCGAGTTCACGAACGACTTCGGGACCCGCTCGGTGGGCCTCTACCGGACCGAGTTCGAGGACGAGCCGTACCTGTTCACCCAGTTCCAGGCGACCGACGCCCGGGAGGCCTTCCCGGTGTGGGACGAGCCCGGCGTCAAGCTGCCGTACCAGCTCGAGGTCACCGTGCCGGCCGGCCAGCTCGCGGTGAGCAACACCCCAGTGGTGGCGAGCGTGCGGGAGGGCGACCGCGACCGGGTCACCTTCGCCCGCACCGAGCCGCTGCCGGCCTACCTCCTGGCCCTCGCCGTCGGCCCGTTCGAGACGGTGGACATCCCCGGCATGAGCGTGCCCGGGAGGGTGGTGGTGCCGAAGGGGCGCAGGCACTTGGCCGGCGCCGCCGTCGACATGACCCCGAAGCTGCTCGCCGCCCTCGAGGAGTGGTTCGGCACGCCCTATCCCTACGCCAAGCTCGATCTCGTCGCCGTGCCGGAGTTCTGGCCCGGCGCCATGGAGAACGCCGGTGCCGTGACCTTCAAGGATTCGATCCTGCTGATCGACCCGGCCACCGGCAGCCCGGCGCAGCTGCGCAACCTGGCCCGCATCAATGCCCACGAGCTGGCCCACATGTGGTTCGGCGATCTGGTCACCATGCGGTGGTGGGACGATTTCTGGCTCAACGAGTCGTTCGCCGACTGGATGGGGGTGAAGATCGCCGACCAGGTGTACCCCGAGCTCGGGGTGGAGAGCGAGATGCTGGGCGGCGTGCAGTGGATCTTCGGCGTCGACGCCCGTCCCTCGGCGCCGGCGGTGCGCCGCCCGGTCCACGACCCGGTCGAGGCGATGGAGACCGTGGGCATGGCCTACGCCAAGGGCCGCGCCGTGCTCGGCATGGTGGAGCACTGGCTGGGGCCGGAGGTGTTCCGCCGCGGGGTCAACCGCTACATCGCGGCCCACGCGGGCGGCAACGCCGTGGCGGCGGACCTGTGGAGCGCGCTGGCGGCGGCCTCCGGAGAGGACGTCGAGGCCGTGATGGGCAGCTTCCTCGACCAGCCCGGCTACCCGCTGGTGCAGGTGGAGCGCACCGCCGACGGCGCCGTGGTGCTGCGCCAGAGCCGCTTCGCCAACGCCGGCAGCACGGTGCCGGCCCAGCGCTGGCGGGTGCCGGTGGCGCTCGCCTGGTCCGACGGCGAGACGGTGCACCACCGGGCGGTGAGGCTCGACGGGCCGACGTTGCGCCTGGAGCTCGGCCCCGTCGAGTGGCTGCTGCCGGACGCCGGCGCCCACGGCTACTACCGCTGGCAGCTCCCCGCCGGCGACCTGCTGGCGCTGGCCGGGCGCTCGAGTGACGTGCTCAGCCCGCGGGAGGCGATCGCCTTCCTGGGCAACGCCGGCGCCCTGCTCGACGCCGGCGCCCTGGGCGGCGACGAGTACCTGCGGCTGCTCTCGGCCTTCGCCGGCGATCCCCGTCCCGAAGTGGCGGACACCCTCGTCGCCGGCCTCGCCAAGGTGCGCGACGCCTTCGTGCCGGCGGACCTCGAGGAGCCGTTCGCCGCCTACGTGCGCCGCACCCTGCGGCCGGCCCTCGATCGGATCGGCCTGGAGCGGCGGGCGGGGGAGCCGGAGTCGGCCACGCTGCTGCGCCCGACCCTGCTCGCTTGGCTCGGCGACGAGGGGCGCGATCCGGAGGTGCGCGAGCACGCCCGGCGCCTCGCCCGGCTCTACCTCGAGGACCCGGCACGAGTGGACCCGGCCCTCGGCGGCACGGTGCTCGAGCTGGCGGCGATCGACGGCGACCTGGCGCTCTTCGAGGCCTACCGCCAGCGCTTCGAGCAGAGCAAGGTGCCGCTGGAGCGCGATCGCTACCTCGACGCCCTCGGCGCCTTCGGGAGCCCGGAGGTGCAGGAGCGGGCGCTGGCCTACGCCCTCGAAGGGCCGTTGCGCGCGATGGAGGTGCTCTCCATCCCCCTCGGGGTGGCCGGCCGCAGCGACGATGGCGAGCGCGCCTTCGCCTGGATCACCGGCCACTACCGGGAGCTGGCGGAGCGCATCCCCAGCGAGTTCGTCGGCTTCATGCCGATGCTCGCGAGCGGCTGCTCGGAACGCCGCCTGGAGCAGGCCCGGGCCTTCTTCGGCGATCCGGAGCGGGCGGTCGACGGCACGGCCCGATCCCTGCTGCGGGTGGGCGAGCAGGTGGAGCAGTGCGTCGCGCTGCGTCAGCGCGAGGGCGAGGCCGTGGCCGCCTACCTGCGCAGCGCGGGCGGGGGCTCGGCCGGCGCCCGGCCCTGACGAGGCCGGGATGCGGGCAGCACGGGAGCGGCGAGGCTCACCACCCCCGGGGATCGGCGGCGCCCGGTTGCCGCTCCGCGGCGATCCGATGCCGCGCTTTGACATTATTGACGCGATGCGGCATGATGCTTCCGAGGCCGCCACCGCGAGGCGGTGGACGGACAACCGGAGTCTCGAAGGAGGCATCACCATGAACGTGCTCGACGTCGACGACGTGACGGAGCGGATGAAGCGGTTCGAGGGGAGAGTTCGCCACGGCGCCCACCAGGCGTGGCTGGCCGGCCTTGGTGCCGTGGCCCTGGTGGAGGAGGAGACCCGCGGGTTCTTCGACACCCTGGTGACCCGGGGCGAGGGCCTGGAGGCGCGCGGCAAGCGCGAGGTGGAGCGGGCCGTCCGGGAGATGGAGCGCACCCGGGAGAGGGTGACGCGCAACGTGGAGGTTCTCGGCAACCAGGTGGACCGCCGGTTCGCGGGCGTGCTGCACCGCCTGGGCGTGCCCACCCGCAAGGAGATCCACGAGCTGACCCGCCGCGTCGAGGCGCTGACCGGCCGGGTGGTGTCCACCGCGGCGACGCCGGCGGTGGCCCCGGCCGCTCCGGCGGCGGAGCACACGGTCCGGGTGGTGTGGTCGACCGACGACGAGCAGTGGAGGGTGGAGACCGAGGGCGCCACCAGGGCGACCAGCCTGCACCCGACCAAGGACCAGGCGGTCGCCGCCGCCCGCGAGCTGGCCCGCGAGCAGGCGCCCAGCGTGGTGGTGGTGCAGCGCAGGGACGGCACGGTGCAGAACCGGTTCCCCTACGACGAGGCCCCTCACTAGATCGGCGTGGAGGGTGGCGAATCGTCGGAGCGGGGGGAGTGAAGCATCCCGCTCCGGGCCTCCCCTCAATTCAGGAACTTTCGGAGGGGCTCGAGCCTACCGTCCGCGGGAACGGGGGATCGCTCGTGACCTCCCAACGAGCCCCTGCACTCGCTCAGGGGCTCGTTGGCGAACGTAGGCGCCTGAGTGCCGGAGATTCGGACCCCCGGCCCCCGGACCGGGCCTCTGCGCCCCCGCCCCCGTCCGAGCCCTCGGCTCCCGGAGGCTTTCTGGTTCGGCCCGGACCGGGTGGGCCAGTCCGGTAGTGTCCCAAAATGTCCGCAGAAGCTCCACCGGTACGCCGCTGTTCAGGTAGATGCCTTCGAAGCAGCGAACCAGAAGCATCCAGAAGCAACACAGCACCTCGATGTGGGCGTCCAAACGCTCCAGGGCGACTAGCTCTCACCGCGCCTGCCGGAACGCCGGAAGGGACTGGCTGGCGAGTCGGCTTTGCTTCCCCCATCTGGCTCCTCGGAAGCAGCTTCAGAGCGTGTGCCGAGGGCGTAAGCGTTCTTCCGCTGGAGGTATATTTCTTTTTAGAAATGCAGATTTCTGCATTCGCACTTCCAAGAGCTAGGATTCATTGCTGTGGACCATGAACTCGGCGAGGATGGTGGATGATGAGCCAGGAGCAGGAAGCAAAGCGTTTAAAGCAGATCGAGTGGGAGATACAGAACCTGCAAGCAGTTGTAAGGAAGCGAGGCGCTTTAGGACCTCAAGGTGACAGAAGAAGATGGGCGGAATTGTTGGTTTCTATTGCTCTAGTAGCGGCAAACGGTTTGGTGGCCTATTTCGCTTTCGACGCGAGCAAGAGTGCACAACGCGCTGAAAGCCGGGCAGAAACCGCAGCCGGTAACGCGGCGCTTCTACAGGCCCAGGCACTTGATGCACTCGCTCGGCTCCCTTCCCTCGTAGAAAGTGCAAAAGAGGGGGCGGCGGGAATGGGAAGGCTAGTAGAGCAGCAAGAGGAAGTTCAGCAGGAAAACCTCCAATTGCAACGCGTGCAGGGTTGCGTAGCCCTGGATATTGATCTCGCAAGGCGAACGTTTGTAGTGGAACGACCGCGGCGTTGCAAGGTGGTCGCAGTCTGGCTGTATAATCCGGGAATCTCTAGACGGGCCGAGGCTGGAGTGAGACTTGGCCCACCGTACAGCATCGATTGTGCCCTGATGCACCAGTTCGAAGAAGCGCCCGGAGGGCGAAGTTCGCGGTTTGATCTCCACCTTTCCGATTGCATTAACCAGCGCCTGGGAGCCGAGGGTAGCGGGAGCGCAAGGGTCGAGATTCATGAGAAAATTTAACTTATGGAGGGCTGGCTTGTTAGCGGCGCTGTCGTGCTGGGTTCCAGTCATTGCCGAGGCAGGGTCTGAGCTTAGTGTATTTGACTGGAACGAGGTGGTGAGAGGTGTGAGCGATCACGATGCTGCGGGAAGTGATCTCGCTCTACTCGAACAGTTTGCCAAGAGGATAGAGAAAGACGGTCATTTCATCGCGCACTTGATTGTGTCTCGCAACCAACTCGACAGGTCTGGGACCGCGCGAGGGAACTGTAACCTGTTGTCGGCCGAGTCCGATGAGATCTATGCTCTCTTAGGATCTCGTGCGGATTCGATGAAGCCCTTGATGCTCGAAAAATTACCAGACTCCTCAAGCCTAATTGCGATGCTAAGAAAAATAAGGTTCGAGCTCGATCAGAACGGTAGGGGGGCCGTGATCCTTGGCGCAGATCAGCTACGGACCATCAGCGAAGCAACACGCGTGGCATCGATCGGTGACTCTGCTGTCCTTCGACCGGTACTCGACTACACGCCTTACTTTTCGGAGGAAGAATGGAACGAGATGCTGATCGCGGTCGAAGGAAAGTTGCTGATCGCAGCCAGAGGCGGTGATGGAACATTCTTGTACGAAATGTCACTCTGCGAAGAAGTGCTTTATCCGGGAAGTCGACTTCTCGACTCTTCCAAAATGGCTTTTCTCCGAGAGCTGGCCCAGTTTGCCGAGGCGGATCTTTTCCCGCTCAGGGCTTCCTTTCGGATCGAAGGTCTATCTCGGAGGGAGCGCCTAGAGTTTGCACGCGCCTTGGTTATCGAGGCAATCAAGGGTGGTGTCCACTACCAAGTTCCTTCTCCCACCGCTTTCGCTCGCGGTAGAACCTTGGTTCTTGAGACTGCCATTCCGAGGAGCATGTTGGGGGCGACGAGATTAGAACTCCACCTTCCAAGGAGTTCGTTATACCGCTTTTTTTCTAGGGATGGGCTGCTGTCTTCGTTGGAGGTTAGTTTAGAAGAGCCTGCGGCTTCAGAGTTGATTATATTTAAGAGTCCGGTTAATCTTCCTGACGTGTACCGGCCGCGAGTTCATCGCGTGGATTTCGGCGCCCTTCAGTTCAGGGGTTCCTTGGAGCGTTGGCGGTGGCTGTTGGGAAGTGACGGGCTCGAGCAGCTTTTCGCCGATCCCGCAGAGGCTCTCTCTGCAATGAGTGAGGCTGCTCTTTATGGCATTTTCGGAGGTCGGCCACACCCCCTGCAGGTGAGAAGCTTTGCGCGGGAATTGACTGGCATCAATGAGCAGCTCGAACTTGCAGCGAGGTGTTTGGAGATGCTGCGGAGTACCGGGGAGAATCTTCGTGTTGTTGCTGAGGTTCGGGCCGTTGGCGGCTGGTTCTCCTTCGCAAAGAGGTCGCAAATTGAGAAAAGAGTCAAGTACGTGGAGCTCTTCTTGGGGGAGCCTGTAACGGTGCATTCGTCTGATGATTCTTCGGGAGAGCCTTTTAGGTTAATTTTCTATCCAGAGTATTGACTGAAGGAATGCCGGCCCTGACGGATGAAATGTGGTACTTTTTCGCAGTATTGGATCTATGCCTTCTGTAGTTTGGATCTCACATCTGCGCCGCGCGCTGCACCTCGCTGCCCGGGGCCGCTACCGCACGGCGCCGAACCCGATGGTGGGCGCCGTCGTGGTGCGCGATGGCGAGGTGGTGGGGGAGGGGTGGCACCGGCAGGTGGGTGGCGCCCATGCCGAGGTCGAGGCGCTCACCGCTGCCGGGGAGCGGGCCCGTGGCGCCACGCTCTGCGTCACGCTCGAGCCGTGCAACCACCGGGGCCGGACGCCGCCGTGCACCGAGGCGGTGCTGGCGGCGGGGGTCGCGCGGGTGGTGGCCTGTCACCGCGATCCCAACCCGGCGGTCGCCGGCGGCGGTTTCGAGCGGCTGCGCCGCGCCGGAGTCGAGGTGGTCGAAGGGGTGCTCGCCGAGGAGGCGATCCGACTCAACCTGCGCTTCCTGGTGCCGGCGGTGCTCGGCCGGCCCCTGGTGACGCTCAAGTGGGCGATGAGCCTCGATGGAAGGATCGCCACCGCCGCCGGCGAGAGCCAATGGATCAGCGGCCCGGCGGCGCGGCGCTGGGCCCTGGCCCTGCGCGAGGAGCACGATGCCATCGTGGTCGGCAGCGGCACCGCCCTGGCCGACGATCCACGCCTCGACCGGCGCCTGGGGCTGGCGCCGGGGCCGATCCTGCGGGTCGTCCTCGACCGCCGGCTCCGGCTCTCGCCCGAGGCTCGCCTGCACGCCGTGCCCGGTCCGGTGCTGGTGTATGCTGCCTCGACCCCGGCGGGGGAGGCGGATGCCGCGGCGCGCCGCCGCCGAGCCCTGGAAGAGCGCGGCGCCGAGGTGGTGCTGCTCGACCCGGAGGCCGAGGCGCCCGCGGCGGTGCTCGCCGACCTCGCCCGGCGCGGCGTCGGCAGCATTCTGGTGGAGGGCGGCGGCGAGCTGGCCGCCGCCTGGGTCGCCGCCGGCCTCTACGATCGCGTCCACGCGGTGGTGGCACCGCTGCTGGTGGGCGGACGGGCGGCGCCGGGACCGCTGGGCGGCGTCGGCGCCGCCACCCTGGCGGCCGCACCCCGCCTGGAGGGCCTGCGGGTGCGCCGCCGCGGCCCCGATCTCCTCCTCACCGGCCTGAGACAGGGATGTTTACTGGAATTGTCCTCGAGCGTGGGCGCCTCCTAGCCGCGCCGGCAGCGTCCGGCCGCGGCGGCGTGCGCCTGACCATCGGTCACAGCCGCGAGCTCGCCGATCGCCTGGAGATCGGCGCCAGCCTGGCGGTCTCCGGCGTGTGCCTCACCCTGGTCGAGCGCGGCGTCGAGGCGCACCGCGGCCACTCGGCCGTCGAGCTCCACCCGGAGACTCAGGCCCGCACCACCCTCGGCGGCCTCGGGGCCGGCGACGAGGTGAACCTGGAGCCCGCCCTGCGCATCGGCGAGGCCCTCGGCGGCCACTGGGTGCAGGGCCACGTCGACGGCACCGCCGAGATCACCGCCCGCACCGACCACGAGGACCACAGCGTCTTCACCTTCCGGCCGCCACCCCAGCTCCAGCGCTACCTGGTGGCCAAGGGCTCGGTGGCCCTCGACGGCGTCAGCCTGACGGTGGCGAGCCTGGCCGAGGACGGGGCGTTCACCGTGGCGCTGATCCCCCACACGCTGGAGGTCACCACCCTCGGTCGCCGACGGCCGGGGCAGCGCGTCAACCTGGAGGTCGACGTGCTCGCCAAGTACGTGGAGCGCCTGCTCGCCGGGCACCTGCCGGCCGGCTCTCCGGCCGCCAGCCCCGGAACCTCCGGTCCCGGCGGCGCGCCGGGGCCGGAGGGCGACGGACCGGGCCGATGAGCCCCGCCGCCCTCAGCGAGCCCCCCGCCGGCGGCGCCGCGGCCGCGCCGCGCCCGCTGGTGCGGGCCCCGGAGCCGGCCTTCTTCTGGATCCGCTACGCCCCCCGGGAGTGGCCGGCGCCGCCGGAGCCGTGGACCGACCTCGCCCGCGGCGCCCTGGGGCGGCCCGGCGCAGGCGGTCCCGAGGCGGCCCTGGCCGATCCCTCCGCCGTGCCGTGCGACGACGTGCTGTGGCTGCCGCCAGTGCCCGCCGGGCTCGCCGCTGAGCGCGACCGCCTGGCGCGCCGCCACCTGGAGGGCGGCACTCCGGTGCTGGCCCAGGTGGCCCCCGGCGATGCCGCGCCACCGGAGGGCGCCGTCGCCCTCTACGACCTGCTGGCGCCGCTGCTGGCCGGCGACCTCGACCGCCTCGCCGAGGTGCCCGCCGGCGCCGCCACCGCCTGGCCGCTGCTCCCGGGCCTCACCGACGAGGACGGCCTGGTGCGCCGCGGCTGCGCGCGCCTGGCGGCGGCGGGGGTGGCGGTGGTGCAGCCCCTCACGCCGGAGCTCGGCCCCGCCGACCGGCGCCGGCTCTCCGAGGCTGCCGCGGGGGACGCCTTCGAGCGCCTGTTCCACGGTCCCGACCCCGACGAGCGCGGCTTCGCCCGCGCCGCTACGGCGGCGGGCCTCGCCATCGTCCTGCCGCGCCCGCTGCCGAGGCCGCCGCTGGCCGGCGCCGCCAACCGGCGTCTGGCCGGCTGGCTGTTCCTGGCCGGCGACCTGTGGCTGCGGCTCGGCCGGACGCCGTCGCGGGGCCAGGCGCTGTTCACGGCAGGCCGGTGGATCGACGAGACCGGCTACGCCGTGGAGGCCCTGGCCCGCGAGGGCAACCTGGCGGTGGTCGCCGCCTTCGACGACGACAGCCGGCGCCTGGTGGAGGAGGCGGTCGCCGCCGGCCGCCCTCCGGCCCTGCTGGACGAGCTGCTGCGCGAGTACACCGGCCGGGAGGCCATCGACGAGGAGGAGAGCTGATGCGACGGATTCTCGGGCCGGCCCGGGTTCTGGTGGCGGTCCTGCTGGTCCTGGCAGCGGCGCTGCCGGCGGCGGGTTGGGAGGTGCGGCCGGACGCGCCGGAGGAGGCGTTCGAGGCGTTCCACGGCCGCTTCGCCACCGCCGCCTACCACTACCCGCGCCACGGCGCCTCGCCGCTGGGGCTGGTCGGCTTCGATGTCTACGTCGACCTCGCCGCCGACCAGGACTTCGACGACGAGCCGTTCTACGACCAGGCGGTCGCCGGCGACCTGCCCGCCGACGTGCTGGCGGTGTCCCGGGTCGGTGCCCGCAAGGGACTGCCCGGCGGCATCGACCTCGGGGCGAGCTACGCCTGGGTGCTCGATAGCGACATGAAGCTGCTGTCGGCCGATCTGCAGTGGGCGATCCTCGACGGCGGCCTGCTCTCGCCGGCCCTGTCGCTGCGTCTCACCGGCACCCGCAGTCTCGACGACGGCGTCTACCAGCTCGAGCAGTACGGCGCCGAGCTGCTGCTGTCGAAGGGGTTCACCGTGCTCACCCCCTACGTCGGCGCCGGCATGGCCTACAGCGAGGGGACCCTCGAACGGTTGGACGGCACCGAGCTCTCGACCGACGACACCCAGGCCGTCTTCTACGGCGGCGTCACCCTCAACCTGCTGCTGCCGAAGATCACCGTCGAGGTGGAGAAGGGCGAGGCGGTGCAGGCGGCGGTGAAGGTCGCCTTCGGGTTCTGATCGTGCCGGCTGCCGCGACTCCCGCCGCTGCGATCGACCTGCGCTCTGACACGGTCACCCGGCCCGACGCCGAGATGCGCCGGGCGATGGCCGAGGCCGAGGTCGGCGACGACGTCTACGGAGAGGACCCCACCGTGCTGCGTCTCGAGGCGGAGGCGGCCGAGATGCTGGGCCACGAGGCGGCTCTTTTCATGCCCACCGGCACGATGGGCAACCAGGTGGCGCTCCACCTCCACACGCGGCGCCCCGGCGCCGGCGCCGGCAGCGAGGTGATCTGCGAGGCGCGCAGCCACGTGCTGCTCTACGAGATGGGCGCGATGGCGGCGCTCTCCGGGCTCCTGCCGCGCCCCGTGGCCGGCGACCCGTCGGGACGCCTCGACCCCGAGGCGGTGGAGGGTGCCATCGCCCCGGACGTCGGCTACCTGGCGCCCACCGGCGCCGTGGTGGTGGAGAACACCCACAACATGGCGGGCGGCACGGTGACGCGCCCGGAGGCGCTGGCCGCGCTGGTGGAGGTGGCGCGCCGGCACGAGCTGCCGATCCACCTCGACGGCGCCCGCATCTTCAACGCCGCGGTGGCCCTGGGGCTGCCGGCGGCGGAGCTCGCCCGCGGCTTCGACTCGGTGATGTTCTCGCTGTCCAAGGGGCTGGGGGCGCCGGTCGGCTCGATGCTCTGCGGCGGGAGGTCCTTCATCGCGGCGGCGCGCCGGGTGCGCAAGATGTTCGGCGGCGGCATGCGGCAGGTGGGCGTGCTGGCCGCCGCTGGCCGGATGGCGCTGTCCCAGGGGCCGCCGCGCCTCGCCGCCGACCACGCCAACGCCCGCCGCCTGGCCGAGGGGCTGGCCGGGATCCGCGGCCTCGAGATCGACCCGGCGACGGTGGAGACGAACATCGTCATCTTCCGCGTCGGCCCCGAATGGTTCGGTGCCGATGCTCCCGCGACGCCGGCCCTCGCCCGCACCTTCGTCGCCCGCGCCGCCGAAGCCGGCGTCCTCGCCGTCCCCGTCGGCCCCGACCGGGTCCGCTTCGTCACCCACCGCGACGTCGCC
This sequence comes from Thermoanaerobaculia bacterium, assembly GCA_036259255.1. GTDB lineage: Bacteria > Acidobacteriota > Thermoanaerobaculia > Multivoradales > JBCCEF01 > DATACC01. The sequence continues at coordinate 10,861 of DATACC010000347.1, forward strand.
AGCGACCGGATCGACCAGGCCCTGGCGGCGCTGGCCCCCTGACCTCTACTCCCGATCCCGCAGCCGGGCCACCAGGTCGATCTCCACCAGCGCGCCCTTCGGCAGCGCCGCCACCTGGACGGTGGAGCGGGCCGGACGGTGGTTGCCGAGAGCCTCGCCGTAGAGCTCGTTGAGGCGCGGGAAGTTGGCGAGGTCGGTGACGTAGATGGTCGCCTTGACGACGTCGGTGAAGTCGAGGCCGGCGCTGGCCAGCACGGCGCGCAGGTTGGCCAGCACGCGGCGGGCCTGGGCCTCGAAGCCGCCGTCGACGATCTCGCCCGTCTCCGGGTCGAGGGCGATCTGCCCCGAGGTGTAGAGCCAGTGGCCGGCCGAGACCGCCTGGGAGTAGGGGCCGATGGCCGCCGGGGCCTCGTCGGTATGGTGGAACTTCATCAGATCGCCTCCTCGTGGTGTTGCGTGCCGATCACTCGTCCATGATGCCGATGTACGGCAGGTTGCGGTAGAGACCGTCGTAGTCCAGGCCGTAGCCGACCACGAACACGTCGTCGATGGGAAAGCCGCAGTAGTCGATGGGCACCTCGACCTCGCGCCGCGCCGCCTTGTCGAGCAGGGCGCACAGGCGCACCGAGCGGGCGCCGCGGAAGCGCAGCAGGTCGAGGATGGTGCGCAGGGTGAAGCCGGTGTCGACGATGTCCTCGACGAGCAGCACGTCGCGCCCGCGGATCGAGGTGTCGATGTCCTTCTTGATGCGCACCTCGCCGGGACTGGTGCCGCTGCCGTAGCTCGACGTCTGGAAGAAGTCCACCACCACCGGCAGGTCGACGACCTCCTCGAGCAGGTCGACCAGGAAGAACACCGAGCCGGTGAGCACGCCGACGCAGATCAGCGGATCGTCGAGCCGACGCGGCGCGTCGGCCGCCCCGTCCTCACCCGGACCTTCGAGGGGGACGCGGGAGTAGTCGCGCTCGATCTCGCCGGCCAGCTCGCGCACCCGGCGGGCCAGCTCCTGCTGGTCGATCAGCACCTTCGGTCGCGGGTTCGGCCGGGCCTGCGGGCGGTTCAGTGGGTGTTCGGGCTGCACTCGGTCTCCGTCGTCGTCACAGCGTTGCGTCGTGGAGCCCCGGGGGGCTCGGCCTGGGGTTGCGGCTAAGATCGACGGAGGAGATCTGTCCATGACCGTCGAAGAGCTCAGCGGCCTGCACGGCCGCTACGTCGACCTTTCGCAGCGCTTTCGCGCCGCCTGGGTGTACCACCAGTTCCTCCAGAGCCTGCACAAGGTGGCCGGCGGGGAGACGCGCTCGGTGGCGCTGACCCAGCGCTTCCAGAACCTCTACGCGGAGCTGAAGGAGTGCTCCCACACCCTGAGCGCCGCGGAGCCGGCGGCGCTGCGCACCCGGTTCGACCGCATCGGCGCGGAGGTCGAGCGGCTCCTGGCGGCGATGCTGGCGGAGGATAGCAAAATCCCGCCGTCGCGCCTGCGGCAGTTCTTCCAGAAGTTTCGCCGCTACGACGAGAAGATCCTCGCCCAGCTCCTGCGCTTCTACCTGGTCGCCCAGCCGCCCGGCGAGTGGGACGCCGACCGCCGGGACAAGGTGGACTTCCTGGTCACCCGCCTCGGCGAGGAAGACCGCGGCGTGCCGGGCGCGGGCATCGAGCGCCAACGGCTGCGCGAGATCTTCTCCGGCCTGTGGGCGCTCACCGGCGAGCCGGTGCCGGCGCCGGAGAAGCTCACGGCGCTGCGCCGCCCGCTGGTCGAGATCCGCCGCGAGCTGGCCGGGGTGGAGAGCCTCGACGAGCTCGCCGACCGCGAATCGCTGGCCACCTACCGCGACTTCAAGCGGGATCTGGGAGCGCTGTTCTTCGAGCCCGACATCCTGCTCGAGATCCTGGAGACCAACCTCGCCTTCCGCGATCGCGTGGAGAGCCTCTACGCCCGCGAAGAGCGCGACGTGGTGGCGGACTACCAGCGCATCTTCGACCTCGAGCGCGAGGTGGTGGTGGACGTGCAGCTCGACCAGGAGCTGAGCCGCTTCCGCGAGCAGGTGGAGCGCTTCGAGGGCCGGCTGCGCCAGGACGAGGTGCGCCTGGACGAGCTGGCCCAACTCCGGCGCCGCGCCCGCTCCCTGATCCCGCGCCTGAGCGGCCGCACAGGCGGCCCGGCGGCCGCCTGGAACGATCCCGAGGCCGAGCGAGCGGCCGGCCGAGGGACGGGAGCCGAGGAGGAGGCGGACGAGTCGCCGGATCCGGCGGATGCCTCGGCGGCTCGGGATACCGTGCCGCGCCCGGCGCCGCAGCAGGGAGCACGGCCCGCCGCCCCACCCCCGGAGCCCGGCCCCGCCGAGCCGCTGCCGGCGCTGCTCGAGGACCCCCACCGCCGTCTCCTCGATGCCCTGGGCAGCACCACCCTGGGCACGCCGGCCCACGCCGTGGTGCACACCGCGGATCTGTTCCCGTTTCGCCTCGAGCCGCGCGAGGTGCTCGCCTTCCGCCGCCTGCTCGGCGACCGCTCGACGGGCGCCGGCGAGGCGTCCGCGGAGCGCTTTCTGCTGGCCGCCGCCGCGCTGCGGGTGGCGCTGGAGGAGGAGGCGGACAGGGTGCGCAGCCTGGTGAACGCCGGCGGCGAGGGTGCCGGCCGGGCGCGGCGCCGGGGGCTACTGGCGCTGGGCGACGACTACCTGCGCCGCTACGAGCACCATCAGCACACGGCGGTGGTGGACGGCCGGGTGGACGACGCCCGCGTCCTGGTGCGCCTGAGGGTGCGCCTGATGCAGGAGTACGCGAGTCTCTGGCTCGCCGCCGATCCGCCGGGGTGAGGCCGCGTCCGGCGCCGCGGAACGCTTCCTGCACGGTGCCGAGGCGATGGCCGACCGCACCGCTCAGCGCACCGCGAAGGGCGCCGCCCGCCCGCCCGCCGCCGCGTCCGGCCTCACGCCGGGCCTGCCGCTGGACACCGCGCCCGGTTGGGAGGACGCCCGCGAGCGCATCCCGCCCGGCCGCAAGAGCTGCTCCCTCACCCTCGCCGGCAAGGCGGTGCGGCTGACCAACCTCGACAAGCCGTACTTCCCGGAGCGCGGCTACACCAAGGGCGACCTGCTGCGCTACTACCTGGCGGTGGCGGAGCCGCTGCTGGTGCACCTCTCCGACCGGGCGATGGTGATGAAGCGGTATCCGAACGGCATCCACGGCAAGTTCTTCTTCATGAAGCGCACGCCGGGCCACCGGCCGGACTGGCTGGAGACCTGTGCCATCGAGCACGCCTCGGGCAGCGTGATCGACTTTCCCGTGGTGCGCGACCTGCCGAGCCTGCTGTGGATCGTCAACCTCGGCTGCATCGATCTCAACCCCTGGTACGCCCGCTGCGACGACGTTGATCGCCCCGACTACCTGCACTTCGACCTCGACCCGGTGGAGGGCGAGCCGCCGGTGCCGTTCGCCAGGGTGCGGGAGGCCGGCCTGGTGGTGCGCGCGGCCCTCGAGGCCCTCGGCATGAAGCCGCTGGTCAAGACCACCGGCTCGCGGGGCCTGCACGTCTACGTGGGCATCGAGCGCGGCCCGACCCAGAAGCAGGTCTGGACCTTCGCCAAGGCGTTCGCCCAGGCGCTGGCCGGCGAGCGTCCGGAACTGCTGACCGCCGAGTACCGGGTGGCCTGGCGTCCGCCGGGGCGGGTGCTGGTGGACTACAACCAGAACGCCTGGGGGCGGACGCTGGCGAGCGTCTACTCGGTGCGCCCGAAGCCGGCCGCCACCGTCTCGGCGCCGGTGACCTGGGACGAGATCGAGGCCGGCGTCGACACCGCGGACTTCCGCCTCGACAACCTGCCGGCCCGCCTGGCGCAGGTCGGCGACCTGTGGCGTCCGCTCAGCCGCCCGCGGGGCCGCTTCCGGCTCGAAAGGGTTCTGGGGGAGGGGGCCTGATGGATTTGCCCATCACCCCGCCGTTCCCGCCGATGGAGGCGGAGACCCGCGAGGACATCCCGGCGGGGGAGGGCTGGCAGTTCGAGCCGAAGTGGGACGGTTTCCGCTGCCTGGCGTTTCGCGACGGCGACTCGATCGAGCTGCAATCGAAGGCCGGCAAGCCGCTGGCGCGCTACTTCCCGGACGTGGTGGAAGCTCTCGGCCGCCTCGGCGCGCGGCGCTTCGTGCTCGATGGCGAGCTGGTGGTGCCGGTGGCCGGCGAGCTCTCCTTCGACGAGCTGCAGCTTCGTCTGCACCCGGCCGAGAGCCGCGTGCGCAAGCTCGCCGCGGCCCATCCGGCCCAGTACCTGGTCTTCGACCTGCTGGTCACCGAGCGCCGGCGCGACCTGGTGGCCGAGCCCCTCGCCGTCCGCCGCGAGCGCCTGGAGCGCTTCGCCGGCCGCTACTTCGCGGCCGATCCGGAGGGCGGCAGCGCCGTCCATCGAACGCCGGCCACCACGGAGCGCGACCGCGCCGAGGGCTGGTTCCGCTCCGCCGGTGCCTCGCTCGACGGCATCATGGCCAAGCGCCTCTCCGAACCGTACCGCTCGGGCGAACGCAGCGCGATGTGGAAGGTCAAGAAGCTGCGCACGGCGGACTGCGTGGTGGGTGGCTTCCGCTACGGCAGGAACGACCGGCTGGTGGCCTCGCTGCTGCTCGGCCTCTACGACGGAGAGGGGCGCCTGAACCACGTCGGCTACACCTCGTCGCTGTCGACGGAGGAGCGCCGCGAGCTCACCCGGGAGCTCGAATCCCTCCGCGACCGCCCCGCCGCGGCGAAGGGCTTCACCGGCAACGCCCCCGGCGGCCCCTCGCGCTGGACGCGCGAGCGCGACAGTGAATGGGAGCCGCTGCCCCCGAAGCTGGTGGCGGAGGTGGTCTACGACCACTTCAGCGGCGGCCGCTTCCGCCACGGCACCAGGCTCCTGAGGTTCCGTCCCGACAAGCCGGCCGCGACGTGCGGCTACGAACAGATTCCGAGCGGAGCGCGGCTCACGCCCCTGCTCGCCGATTCCTTCGCCGTCAGGTAGAGGCGGTGGACTCGGACGCGCTCGAGGAGCGCCGGGATCTCTGCCATGCCCAGACGGCGACGATCGCTGGGGCTTCCTCGCCTCCACCACCCCCGGGGGCGGGAGGGGTGGCCGCTGGAGCGACCGGGCGGGTGGAGGTGGTGGGGCTGCGGCCTCGTCGCCGGCGCCGCTCAGAACGGTGAAGGAGCCGGTACCGGTGGGAGCCGGCGGCGCAGAGCGGGGCCCCTACCGAGTCCCCCCGCGTCCGCAGCCCCACCCCCTCCGCCCGCCCAGCGCAACGGCCGCCTCTCCCGCCGGCCCGAAGCCTCTACAGCCCCAGGAACTGCACCGCCAGCCCCGAAGCCGCGATGGCCGCCCCCGCCGCCGCGTGGCTGAACCGCTCCAGCGGCCCCAGCGGCAGCCGGGCGAGCCCGGCGGTGCCGGCCAGGACCACGGCGGTCATCGCGACCAGCGTCGCCACCCCGAACACCGCGGCCACCAGCAGGGCGGCGCCGACGCCGGCGGTGGCCGCGGGGTACATCAGCACCGGGATCAGCGGTTCGCAGGGTCCGAGGACGAAGACGATGAACAGGGCCCACGGGGTGAGGCGCACCCGCCCCGCCGCCTCCGCCGCGGCGGGATCGGTGTCGTGGGAGAGATCGTGCAGGGTCTCCCGGGTGGGGAAGCGGTGCCGGTGTTGGCCATGGCGGCGCAAGGCACGGTGCAGACCCCAGGCGAAGTAGGCGACGCCGACGCCGATCAACAGCCAGGCCGCCAGGCTGCCGCGGCTCGACTCCACGGCCTCGAGACGGCCCACCGCGATGCCGGCCGCGATGCCGACAAAGCCCAGCACCACCGAGGAAAGCACGTGTCCGGTACCGCACAGCAGCGTGATGGCGGCGGTGCGTCCCAGCGACCAGCGGCGCGCCCGCGCCAGGACGATGAACGGCAGGTAGTGGTCCGGCCCGAGCAGCGTGTGGACGAAGCCCACCGAGGCCGCCGTCAGGGCCAGAAGGAATGTCTCTTGCGTCACAGCACGTCCCTCCCCAGGAGCTCGTCGCGGCAGCCGCTGCCACGCTCGGCGCGGACGAATGCTATAACGCCCTCCCAGCGGACGGAGATTTGCATACGAGAGCCCTTGCCGCGCCCGTGGGCACGGCGGAGGAACCGATCCGCGACTTGAACATCGACGAAAGGGGAACAGAATGGCCGAGAAGAAGAGTGGGGGAACGTCCGGCGGGCGGGGCAGCGCGCTGCAGAGGCCGGTGCAGCCGGACGACAAGCTCGGCGCCGTCGTCGGCAACGACCCGCAGCCGCGCACCGAGATCACCAAGAAGATCTGGGACTACATCAAGGCCAACAACCTGCAGGACTCCGAGAACCGTCGGATGATCAACGCCGACGACAAGCTGCGTCCGATCTTCGGTGGCAAGGGCCAGGTGAGCATGTTCGAGATGACCAAGCTGGTCAACGAGCATATCAAGAAGTAGCGCCGGCGCCGTCCGCCGGCGCGGTTTGCCGAGGTGCGGCAACCGCGCCGGCACAGCCACCCGCGGCGGTGGGGCCTCGGATCCTGGCGTTTACGCCGCATCTCGACTAGAATGATGCCGAGCTGCGGCATCGGGCCCGGCGGGCGGTCACCGAGCAGGATCGCCAGCGCGCCAACCATCACAGGAGAACCGGAATGGCCGATCAGGAGCTGAAGCAGATCAAGGTCAGCGAAGCCGAGGCGATGGAGGTCGCCGAAGCGTCGCGGCAGAAGGAGTGGAGGCAGCCGAGCTTCCTGCGGGAGATGTTCCTGGGCAACTTCCGGCTCGACCTGATCCACCCCTACCCGCTGCCGCGCACCGAGGACGAGGAGCGCCCCGAGTTCCGGGCCTTCTACAACGCCTTCCTGGAGTTCCTGCGCACCGAGGTGGACCCCGCCGCCATCGACGCCTCGGGCGAGTACCCGGAGCACGTGGTCGACGGCCTGCGCAAGCTGGGCGCCTTCGGCATGAAGATCCCGAAGGAGTACGGCGGGATGGGCTTCTCGCAGGCCGAGTACCAGAAGATCATGCAGCTCCTGGGCAGCTACGACGGCAACCTCTCGGCGCTGCTGTCGGCCCACCAGTCGATCGGCGTGCCGCAGCCGCTCAAGCTGTTCGGCTCCGAGGCGCTCAAGAAGAAGTACCTGCCGCGCTGCGCTGCCGGCGAGATCTCGGCCTTCGCCCTCACCGAGGCGCAGGTCGGCTCCGATCCGGCCCGCCTGATGACCTCCGCCGAGCTCACTCCCGAGGGGGACGCCTACATCCTCAACGGCGAGAAGCTGTGGTGCACCAACGGCACCATCGCCGACCTGCTGGTGGTGATGGCCCGCGACCCGAAGTCGAAGAAGATCAGCGCCTTCGTGGTCGAGATGCGCTTCGAGGGCGTGAAGGTGGAGCACCGCTGCCACTTCATGGGCCTGCGCGCGCTGGCCAACGCGGTGATCTCGTTCACCGACGTGCGGGTACCGGCGGAGAACCTGATCGGTGAGGAGGGCAAGGGCCTGAAGATCGCCCTGACCACCCTCAACGACGGCCGGCTGTCGATCCCCAACGGCTCCGTGGGCACCGCCAAGGTGTGCCTCGAGATCTGCCGCAAGTGGGCCAGCGAGCGGGTGCAGTGGGGCAAGCCCGTCGGCGAGCACGAGGCGATCGGCCACAAGCTGGCCGAGATGGCGGCGGTGACCTACGCGATGGAGTCGATCGCCGACCTCGCCACCCAGATGGCGGACCGCGGCACCTTCGACATCCGTCTCGAGGCGGCGGCCTGCAAGGAGTGGAACTCCGAGCGCGCCTGGCACATCGTCGACGAGACGATGCAGATCCGCGGCGGCCGCGGCTACGAGACGGAGCAGTCGCTGGCGGCCCGCGGGGAGGAGCCGATGGGCGTGGAGCGCATGATGCGCGACTACCGCATCAACCGCATCTTCGAGGGCTCGAGCGAGATCATGCACCTGTTCATGGCCCGCGAGGCGGTGGACAAGCACCTGGAGGTGGCGGGCTCGATCATCGACCCGAAGAAGGGGCTGGAGGAGAAGATGTCCGACTTCTTCCAGAAGATGCTGCCCTTCTACGCCGCCTGGTACCCGAAGCAGTGGCTCGGCTGGGGTCACTACCCGCGCTACCAGGAGTTCGGCGCGCTGGCCGGCCACCTGCGCTTCGTCGAGCGCAGCGCCCGCAAGCTCGCCCGCGAGGTGTTCCACGGCATGGTGGTGCACGGCCCGAAGCTGCAGAACAAGCAGGCGTTCCTGTTCCGCCTGGTGGACGTGGCCAACGAGCTGTTCGCCATGGCCTCCTCGGTGAGCCGCGCCAAGGCCCTGGCGGAGGCCCGCCGGCCGGAGGCGGCGAAGGCCGAGGAGCTGGCGGACATGTTCTGCCGCATGAGCCGCCGCCGCGTGGGCGACCTGTTCCGTGCCCTGTGGTCCAACGACGACGTGCGCAAGTACCGCTTGGCCCGCCGGGTGCTCGATGGCCGCCACGTCTGGTTGGAGCGCGGCACGGTGGGGCTCGGCATCACGGCCCACGAGATGAAGCCGCCGAAGGTCGATGCCCAGCCGGAGGTGGAGGAGCCCCAGGAGCGGCCGGTCGGGACGCACTGAAGGCCGTGCGGCCCTCGGCGCCGCTTCCCAGGAGCTCGGGCCGTCGCACCGCTCGCCGAGGGTGAGCCGTTCTCCCGCCATCCTGCGCCATCGACGACAGGAGGTGGTGATTCGATGAGAACGTCGACGTTGGTGCGATCGATCCTGGCCATGGCGCTGACCGGCGCCCTCGCGTGCTCCGGGCCGCCGTCGGGAACGGGCAGCGATCCGGCCGCCTCCCCCGCGGCC
>DATACC010000348.1:0-11829 GCA_036259255.1 Thermoanaerobaculia bacterium
GCCCGGAGGCCGCGTGGCCGGCCCCGGCGCCACCCCCCGGCGGTGGTAACATCTCCAGGAATCGGAGCCGGCCGCTGCCTGTTGGCGATCGCGGCTCCGGCGCCGCAGGGCCGGCCCCCCGCGAGCCGGACGATCCGAGCCCGACACCGACCGGAGCAGAACCCTGAGTCCTCAGCCGCGACCCACCCTGCGCAGCGAGATCTACGACGCCGAGGCCTTCGAGCCGGTGGCCGCCGAGGCGGCGCTGGCCGTGCCGGCGGCGCCGCGGCCCCGTGCCGCGGTCCTGGTGGCCGACCTCGTCACCCTCACCAAGCCGCGCATCACGGTGATGGTGGCCCTCACCGCGGCGGCCGGATTCGTCATGGCGAGCCCGGCGGGTGTCTCCTTCTGGCTGCTGCTGGCGACCCTGGCCGGTACTGGGCTGGTGGCCGCCGGCGCTTCGGGGTTGAACCAGGTGGTAGAGCACGAGCACGACGCATGCATGATACGCACCGCGGACCGGCCGCTGGCCGCCGGCCGCATGCACCCGGACGCCGGTCTCGCCTTCTCCGTGGCCGTGGCGGTGGCGGGCGTCGCCCTGCTGGCGGCGACGGTCAACCTGCTCACGGCCTGCCTGGGCGCGCTGACCCTGGCCGGCTACGTCTTCGTCTACACGCCGATGAAGCGGGTCTCCTCGCTGTCCACGGTGGTCGGCGCGTTTCCCGGCGCGGTGCCGCCGATGATGGGCTGGACCGCCGCGGCCGGCACGCTGGAGCCGGGCGCCTGGGCGCTGTTCGGCATCCTGTTCCTGTGGCAGCTCCCCCACTTCCTGGCCATCGCCTGGCTGTGCCGCGACGACTATGCGCGCGCCGGATACCCGATGATCTCGGTGAGCGACGGGGACGGCTCGCGCACGGCGCGCCAGGCGGTGCTCTACGCCGCGGCGCTGGTCCCGGTGAGCCTGCTGCCGGTCCCGCTGGAACTCGCCGGCGGCGTCTACTTCGCCGGTGCCCTGCTGCTGTCGACGGCGTACCTGGCGGCGAGCTTCGGGTTCCTGCGCCGGCCGGACATGGCCACCTCGCGCTGGCTGCTGCTCGCCTCGGTGCTCTACCTGCCGGGCGTGCTGGCGGTGATGCTGCTCGATCGGGCGCTGCTGTAGGGCGGTCCGGCACCGCTCCCGCGCGCGCAGGGGAGCTGGATGGCGAGGCCACGGCGAGCCGCCGGTGAGGGGGCGTGGAGCACCCCGCTCGGGACCGGGAGTGAGCGCGCGGGTCCGCGCCGTACTCCCTCTCCCGCGAGCGGGCCCAGAGGGAGCCAGACCTCGAGCCTCTCTCGACACACGCACGTAGATCCAGGCCCGTGAGCCCGTTTCCGGGAACGGAGCCGCTCTCGGAGAGGAGACAATCAGCCGTGATGGACGATCGACATCCGCCCGAGGCCCAGCCCGCGATGACCTCCGGCCGCCGTTTCGGCCGGGGCCTGCTGTGGGGGCTGCTCCTGGGCGTGCTGGTGGCCGTGGTGGCCGCAGCGCTGTGGAAGACCCTCGGCGGGGAACCCCGGCCCGAGCCGCCGCCGGTCCTGGTGGAGGTGGGGGACTTCACGCTGGTGGATCAGGCGGGCGAGACGGTGACCCGCGACGACCTGCTCGGCGCGCCGTGGATCGCCGACCTCCTGTTCACCCGCTGTGTCCTCGCCTGCCCGCTGATGTCGACCAAGATGGCGCGGCTCGACCGCGAGCTGCCGCGGGTCTCCGAGCAGGGGCGGGATCCGGCGGTGCGCCTGGTGTCGATCAGCGTCGACCCGGAGCACGACACGCCGGAGGTGCTGCGCGAGTTCGCGGCGAAGTACGACGCCAGCGACCGCTGGCTGTTCCTCACCGGCGAGCGCGACGAGGTGATCGCCGCCGCAGGAACCGAGGGCCTGCGCCTCCCCTTCGACCCCAACCCGCCGCTGGTTCCGCTGCAGCCCGGCGACAACATCTTCCACTCCACCCGCTTCGTCCTGGTCGACGCCGAGGGCCGGGTGCGCGGCTACTACGAGTCGGAGAGCTCCGAGGACCTGGCGAGGCTGCGCCGGGAGCTGGCGACGCTGCTGTAGCCGCCTACCCCTGCTGCTGCGCGTCGAGGTCGATGCCGCGCTTCGAGAGCATCTTGCGCAGGCGGTCGTAGAGGTTCTCGCCGAGCAGGCCCTGGGCCGCGCCGGCGATGTCGCGCAGCACCTTGCGCACGTCCTCCGGGCCGCTCCAGTGCTTGCGGGCGTAGGGCTCGAGCTCGCCGGAGAAGGCGTGGGCCAGCACCGCCGAGGCGAGCACCAGGTCGTCGATGTAGCCGGCGCCGCCGACGATCGCCTCCGGGAACAGGTCCATCGGCAGCACGAAGTAGGCGATGGCGCCGCCGATCATGGCGCGGGCACCGGCCGGCACGTCCTTGTCCATCGCCAGGCGCACCAGCAGGATGAAGACGTCGGGCACCAGCAGCAACGCCCGCACGCCCGCCGGGCCGAGCCTGCCGCCGCGGCCCTCCACCGTATCCAGGATGCGCTCGCGCAGACGATCGTAGAAGGAGAGCAGGCCGCCGCTCGGCACCTCGCGCTCACCCTCGCCGAAGGCGCGCTCCGAGGCCTCCTCGGCGCCCGGCGTCACCACCATCGCCGAGACCCCGGCGTAGGCATCGGCACCTTCGTCGTCCGGGGTGGCCTCGCCGGCCGCGCCGGGCGCCAGGTCCTCCTCCACGGCGGCGTCCATCTCGTCGTCCTGCCGGCCGGCGGGCCCGCCCCGCCGCAGCTCGTTCAACCGCTCGTCGATCTCGTTCGCCATGTCCGCGCATCTCCCTTCGTCAAGGCCGTTGGCTGCTCGCCTGCCGGAGGTTCAATCCGCGTGCCACGGCGCGGCGCGGTGACCGCCGCAGCGCGACGGGACCCTCAGCGTGCCTCCAGCAGCTCGCGCACCTTGGCCACCGCCTCGTCCGTGCCGACGAGCTGCTTGGCGCGGTCGCGGCGCAGCGACACCTCCACCTTGCCCTCGGCCAGCGACCGGGCGCCGACCACGCAGCGCACCGGGAAGCCGATCAGGTCGGCGTCCTTGAACTTGACTCCCGGGCGCTCGTCGCGGTCGTCGTAGAGCACGTCGACGCCGGCGGCGCGCAGCTCGCCGTAGATGCCGTCGGCCACCCGGCCCACCTCGGGGTCGTCCGGGTTGAGCGCCGCCAGCAGCACCTCGAACGGGGCCAGCGGGCGCGGCCACACGATGCCCTCGGCGTCGTGGTTCTGCTCGATGGCGGCGGCCACCGTGCGCCCGACGCCGAGGCCGTAGCAGCCCATGATCATCGGGTGGTCGGCGCCCTCCTCGTCGGTGAACAGGCAGCCCATCGCCTCCGAGTACAGGGTGCCGAGCTTGAAGATGTGGCCGGTCTCGATGCCGCGGAACAGCTCGAGCTCGCTGTCGCAGCGCGGGCACGGGTCGCCGCCGGTGACCATCAGCACGTCACCGTCCTGCCGCTCCGCCGCCACGTCGCGCTGCCAATCCACGTTGCAGAAGTGGGTGTCGGCCTTGTTGGCGCCGCAGACGAAGTTCACCAGCTCCGCCGCCGTGGGATCGACTACCAGCGGCACGCCCTCGGGCAGCCCCACCGGGCCAGCGAAGCCCACCGGCGCGCCGGTCAGCTCGCGCACCTTCTCCTCGCCGGCGAGGACCAGGTGCTCGACGCCGAGCAGGTTCTTGAGCTTGACCTCGTTGACCTCCCGGTCGCCGCGCACCGCCACCGCCACCGCCCCCCGGTCGGTGTCGTAGATCAAGGTCTTGACGATGCGGTGCGGCGCGAAGGACAGGAACCGCGCCACGTCGGGCACCGAGGTCACCCCCGGGGTCGGCACCTCCTGGCGCTCGCCGGGCCGACGCTCCTCCTCGCTGAGCTCGGGGGCGGCGAGCCGGCGCGTCTCGGCCTTCTCGGTGTTGGCCGCGTAGCCGCAGGAGGGGCAGCGCACCACGGCGCTCTCGCCGGTGTCGGTCACCACCATGAACTCGTGGGACGACGAGCCGCCGATGCTGCCGGTGTCGGCCTCCACCACGTTGTAGTCGAGCCCGCAGGCCGCGAAGATGCGGCAGTAGGCGTCGCGCATCTCGTCGTAGGTCGCGTCGAGGCTGGCGAGGTCGGCGTGGAAGGAGTAGGCGTCCTTCATCAGGAACTCGCGGCCCCGCATCAGCCCGAAGCGGGGCCGGATCTCGTCGCGGAACTTGGTCTGGATCTGGTAGAGGTTCACCGGCAGCTGGCGGTAGCTGCGCACGTCGCGGCGCACGACGTCGGTGATCACCTCCTCGTGGGTGGGGCCGAAGCAGAACTCGCGCTCGTGGCGGTCCTGGAGCCGCAGCAGCTCCTTGCCGTACTTCTGCCAGCGGCCCGACTCCTGCCACAGCTCGGCCGGCTGCACCACCGGCATGGCCAGCTCCACGGCGCCGCTCGCGTCGAGCTCGCGACGGATGATCTCCGACGTCTTGCGCAGGCTGCGCCAGCCGAGCGGCAGGTAGGTGTAGATGCCCGCCGCCACCTTGCGGATCATCCCGGCGCGCACCATGAGCTGGTGACTGACGACCTCCGCGTCGGAGGGAACCTCGCGGGTGGTGTGAATGTAGAAACGGCTCCAGCGCATGGAAAGCTCCTGAAAGCGAGAGAGTGGGATCCGCGGGACCGGTCAGCGGCCCACGATGACGGTGACCTCGGCCCCGGCGCCCGTGCGAGCTTCGGATCCGTCGTCAAGAGAGAGGCGCCGAGCTGCTGCGCCAGCACGACGTAGAGAGCGTCTCGCATCGCGACGTTGTCCCGCAACCCCCACGCCGCGCCGAGAGACCGTCATGGCGCGACCAGGATAGCAAGGCGCAACCATTCCGGGACGAGCGGAGTCGCGCCTGGAGCAGGCGCTACCCGCCCGCCTCCTCCTTGGAGGCACCGGAAGCCCGCCCCCTCGCCGCGCGCTCCAGCAGCCGGCCCGAGTCGCGCATGCGCTCCATCATCAGGGCCTCCAGGCCGCCGCCGCGCGCACCGAGGCCGCGGGCCTCGGCGAGCACCCGCCGGGCCTGCTCCTCGTTGCCGGAGGCGAGCAGGGCGAGACCGAGGTGGGTGAGGCTCGCCGCCGAGGGCCCGAGGGCGGTGGAGCGCGCCAGGTATTCGATCGCCTCGTCGTACTCGCGCCGCTTGTAGTGCACCCAGCCGAGGGCGGCGAGCGGAAACGGCTTCAGCTCCTCCGGCGCCAGCTCCAGCGAGCGGCGGGCCAGCGCCAGCGCCTCGTCGAGGTCCTCCTCCATCTCCGCCAGGTTGTAGGCCATCTCATAGCAGGCCACCGTCTGGGTGAAGGGCGACGGCGATTCCGCGAGCAGCCGCCGGCCGAGGCGGTTGCCCTCGCGGAACTTCCCCTGGCCCCGCAGCGCCTCCGACAGCGCGGCGTAGGCGGTGGCCTCCACCATCTCGCCCGGGGCGAGCTCCAGCACCCGGCGGGTGAGCGTTTCGATCTCCTGGTCGCGCTCGAGCGGCAGGCAGGCCAGCGCCAGCGACAGCAGCAGCGTCGGGTTGTCGGGATCGGCGTCGAGCGCCTTGCGGTAGGCGGCGGCGGCGCGGCGGGTGTCGCCGCGGGCCTCGTGCTCCTCGGCCTTGCCGGCCCAGCGCTGGGCGGCGGCGGCCACCGGGGGCAGGGCCGGAGCGCCACCGCGCGACAGCGAGCGCACCAGGTCCTGGTACTGGAGCTTGCGCGGGTTGAGGCGCAGCGCCTGGCGAAAGGCATCGAGCGCCTTGCGGCGCCACTTGCGGTCCAGGTAGGCGAGGCCGAGCACCGACCACGCCTCCTCGAAGCCGGGATCGGCCTTCACCGCCTGCTCGAGCCGCGCGACGGCGTCGCGGGTGCGGCCCATCTCGTAGTAGCAGTTGCCGAGCAGGTAGAGCCCCTGGGGCAGCGCCTCCACCTCGATGGCGCGCTCGAGGTAGGCGACGGCCTTGGTGAGGTTGCCGGTGGAGGCGTGCAGCGCCCCCAGGCTGAAGCTCGGCAGCAGCTCGTCGGGGAACAGGCGCACGGCGCGCTTGAGAAGCTCCTCGGCGCGCTCGACCTGCCCGGCCTCGTGCAGCAGCACGCCCCCGTAGACCAGCGCCTCGAAGTGCTCCGGGCGGGTCTCCAGCACGCGGCGGAAGTACTCGAGGGCGAGATCGGAGTCGCCCTCGTTGAACCGCGTCTCGCCGAGGAAGCAGGCGAGCTCGTAGTTGGCCGGGTCGAGGTGGAAGGCCTGCTCCAGGGCGGCGATGGCGCGCTCCACCTCGAAGGCGGCGAAGGCTTGGTCGGCCTCGGCCAGGCGCTCGGCGAAGGCGCGCTCCTGGCCGCCGCGGTGGAGCGCCGCCACCCGCTCGCGCACGGCGGCGAAGCGCTCGCGCTTCTCGAGGGCCAGGAGCTGGGCGTCCATGCGCAACTCCCACAGGTCGCTCCACGCCTGGTGCTCCACCGTGCCCTGGGCCTCCAGCAGCTCGCGCAGGGCGGCGAAACCGGCCTGCTTGACCAGCAGGGTCTGCTCCTGGCGATGGACGGCGGCGAGGAGCTGGCGCACCGTCTCGGTGGTGCGCTTCACCGACTCCTCCAGCGCCGAGATGCGCTCGAGCAGGTGCTCGTCGAGGGACAGGCCCTCGACCTCGTCCTCCTCCACCACCTCCTCGTCCGCGTACGGCCCGGAGACCACGAGCAGCTTGTGCTGGCAGCGCCGGCACAGCTCGTCGTCCTCGCGGTTGGCGGCGCCGCACACCTGGCAGAGCACGGCCACGGGCTGGCTCAATAGGAGTAGAAGCCGCGGCCGGACTTGCGGCCCAGGTAGCCGGCGTCGACCATCTTGACCAGCAGCGGGCAGGGCCGGTACTTGGGGTCGCCGAAACCCTCGTGGAGGACGCGAAGAATATCGAGGCAGACGTCGAGGCCGATGAGGTCGGCGAGCGCCAGCGGCCCCATCGGGTGGTTCATGCCCAGCTTCATCACCTCGTCGACGGCCGCCGCCTCGGCGACCCCCTCGTGGAGGCAGAAGATCGCCTCGTTGATCATCGGCATCAGCACGCGGTTGGAGACGAAGCCGGGAGCATCGTGCACCTCCACCGCCGTCTTGCCCATGCGCCGCGAGGCCTCCGCCACGGCGTCGTAGGTCGCCTGCGAGGTGGCGAGCCCGCGGATCACCTCGATCAGCTTCATCAGCGGCACGGGGTTCATGAAGTGCATGCCGATCACCCGGTCGGGCCGGCCGGTGGCGGCGGCCAGCCGGGTGATCGAGATGGAGCTGGTGTTCGAGGCCAGGATCGTCTCCTCGCGGCAGGTGCGGTCGAGGTCGGCGAAGACGCCGCGCTTGACCTCCAGCCGCTCGACCACCGCCTCGACCACCAGGTCGGCATCGGCCAGCGCCGCCAACTCGCCGCTGGTGGCGAGGCGGCCGCGGGCGGCGTCGCGCTCCTCGGCGGCGAGCTTCTCCTTGGCCACCAGCTTCTCCCAGCTCTTCTCGACGGCGGCCCGGCCGCGCTCCAGCGCCTCGGCGGACACGTCGACGAGCGTCACCTCGTACCCGCTCTGGGCCGCCACCTGGGCGATGCCGTGCCCCATGGTGCCGGCACCCACCACCCCGACCTTTCGAATTTCACTCATTCCAGGAACCACCCTCTCCGTCGACCGCGGGGCGCTGGACGGCGCTCGCCGTCATCAGGCCCCACCGCCAACTGATCTTGTAGCGCTCGATCTCGGCCTGCGGCTGTCCCGCCTCGGCGAGGAGCCGCAGGCATTCCCGCTGCCCGTAGACCTTGACGTGGGCCGGGCTGACCAGGCGCAGGTACCAGTCGACGATCCGGCACGCCAGGTAGTCGTCGCACCAGTCGGTGACGAGGAGCTGCCCTCCGACGCGCAGGACCCGACCCATCTCCCGCAGCGCGGCGCGGGGCTCCCGGAGGTAATGGAACATGTTGCACGAGGTCACCACGTCGAAGCTGTCGTCCGCGAACGGTAGCTGCTCCGCCCAGCCCTGCCGCAGGTCGACGTCGGGAGACAACCGGCTGCGGGCGACGGCGAGCATCTCCGCCACGGGGTCGACCCCCGCGAGGGCGGCCTCGGGATGCCGGCGCGCGAGCCGCTCCAGCAGGGCGCCCGTGCCGCAACCGACGTCCAGGACACTGGTCACCGCTTCGGGCCGCAGGCGCGCCAGGGTCTCCTCGGTCGAGGCCTCCACGTAGAACGACCACCGGGAATCGTACTCGGGGGCGAGGCGGGAGTACTCGCGCACGACGGGAGAGTGCTCCTCGGGTGGCGGTACCGCACGCATCGCCGGCAAGCATAGCCCACGCCGGGCGGCGTCAGGCGCGGGGCTGGGCGACGGCGGGCAGGAACCACGGCTCGCGCCGCCCGAACTTGGTGGCCAGCGACGCGCCGACGCCGAGCAGCGTGGCGGCGGTCCACACCCAGTCGCCGACCCCGGGCACCAGCTTGAGCGCCCCGAGCACCACCAGGCCGGCGACGGCCGCGTCGAGGGCGGATGGCGCCCGGCCCCGGCCCCGGAAGACCACCCGCAGCAGCCGTTCGCCGAGGGCGTGGAACACCGCCACCATGCCCCACAGCTTGAGGGCCAGGGCGGCGAGGACGACCAGGGCGACGAGCGGCATGCCGACCAGGGCGGCGGCGAAGGCGGCGAACAGCAGCCCCGCGAGCACCAGCAGCAAAGTGACGGTGAGCCCGAGCAGGACGTTGCGCAGCGGCTCTTCGGCGACGCTGCGCGAGGTGGAGAGCACCGCCGGGCCGGCCATGGAGAAGAAGGCCAGCACCAGCACCAGCCAGGCGGTGACCAGCGCGAGCTTGACGGCCAGCACCTGGGAGGAGAACGGGGACAGGCCGAGGGTGGGCCCCTCGAGCAGCGTCAGCCACGCGGCTCCGAAGTCCGGGTGCGCCACGGTCCTCCCCTCCACCCGCGCCCCCGGTGCCGCCTCGACGCTGCCGCCGAGCGCGAACACGTCGCCCGCGACGAAGGCCGTCTCGCCGAGGAGGACCCCGCCACCGAGGGCGATCACGTCGCCGCCCACCCGCCCGGTCACCCGCACCGAGCCGTCGAGGGCGGCGGCATCGCCGCGCGCATCCCCCTCCACCACGAGATCGCGGCCGACCGCGACGAGCTGACTGCGGGCGATGGCGCCCTCGCGCAGGACGACGGCGTCGGGTCGTGGAGTGGCCGAGATGGCAGGGCCGATCGCGGTGGAAGCGGCGAGCGCCAGGAGGGCGAGCGGGAGAATGCGGTTTCGCACGGGCGGTACGTTACTCCACCCCAGCAACCACCTCCCCGACCGGGCAGAGGCTCCGCGTGCCCGCGCCCCTACTCCCGCCGCTGCCGGGCCACCGCCCGCTGCGGCCGGCGCAACAGGCCGAGCGCCAGCAGGGCCAGGCCGGCCACCGCGGCGGCCAGCACCACGGCGACGGCGGGAGAGCGGCTGAAGAGGTCCGAGAGGACCACGCCGACGCCGGACCAGGAGGCGCCGAGCAGGCCCGTGCCCGCGAGGACCGCGGCCGCCGCCAGGGCGCCGACGGCGGAGACCGTGCCGGCGAGCGGCGCATCCGGCGCACCGCCGAGGAGGAAGAGGACCGTCGTCAGGCCCGCGAGGATCCCCAGCGCCGCCACCGCCCGCCACCAGGCGCCGCGGCCAGAGCTGGCGTCCGAGGTTTCCGCTGCAACGGGGGCGGGCACCGCAGCCGGCAGCGCCGCGCCAACGCGGGCCGCCGCCTGCTCCCAGGGCGCCACCGGCAGGTGGGCCATCACCGCGGCGTGGAAGTCGGGGCGCACCGGGACCCGGGCAGTAGCGAGAGCGGCGTGGAGGCCTTCCAGGCGGCGGCGCTCGGCGCGGCAGGGGGCGCAGGCGGCGAGGTGCTGGTGCAGCGCGCGGCGCTCGTCGTCGGCCAGAAGCCCGTCTAGCTCCAGGTCCAGGGCCTGCTCGTAGTGTTCGTGCTCTGCCGTGCTCATCGTCCCGCCCCCGTTGGTGCCGACGTCAGTCGGTCAGGTAGTCCCCCAGTTGCTCCTTCAGCACCTGGCGGCCCCGGAACAGCTTGTTCTTCACGGTGCCCAGGGGCATCCCCTTGAGCTGCGCGATCTCCTCGTAGGACAGCTCGCCGAAGTGGCGCAGCGAGATCAGCTCCTGGTACTCCCCCGGCAGCGCCGCCACCGCTTCGTGGATCGCGGAACCCCGCTCGACGTTGCGTGCCTCGCCGTAGGGGTCGCGGTCCGGGCTCGGCAGCTCCCACTCCCGACCCTCCTCGCCGTCCTCCTGCCGCTGCAGGGAGACCAGCTTCAGCCGCCGCTTGCGGATCTGGTCGATGGCGGCGTTCTGCGCCACCCGGAACAACCAGGTCGAGAAGCGGTAGCTCGGGTCGAAACGATCGAGCGCCTGGTACACCTTGAAAAAGACCTCTTGCGCCACGTCGTGGGCCTCGTCCACGTCCCGCAACAGCCGGGCCAGGTGGTTGACGAGGCGTCCCTGGTAGCGCCGGACCAGGTCGCCGAAGGCGTCCCGGTCGCCGGCGAGGACGTCGCGGACCAGCTCTTCGTCGGTGCGCGGCTGCATCCTCGCGTCTCTACCTACGCAGTGGGAATCGGGAAGTTGCGGAGGATCGGTCGCACGGGCCGGCGGGCGCCGCCCCGAGGCCTCAGTGGCTGCCCGCGCCGCCGAGATCGTCGCGGCCGGAGACGACGCCGGAGGTCTCGCCGGTGAGCAGCGCCAGCAGGTCGTGCTCGATGCCGGTGGGCGCCACCTCGACGATGCGGCCCACCTCCTCGCCGCCGCGGCGCACCACGAAGGTCGGGACGTACTGGAGGTCGGCGCCCGCGAGCAGCGCCGCGGGCTGCCGCTTGTCACGATCGACGGCGACGTAGCGCAGGTCGAACGGCGCCCCGCTCCCCGGCTCGATGCCCGCGCTGTCGAAAGCGCCCCACAGCCGCGCCAGCTCACGCTTCGAGTCGCTGCACCAGGTGCCCAGGTAGACGGTGACCTCCGCCCCCGGCTCCACCGCGGCCAGCGCCATCGCCGCCTCGGCGTCTGGGGCCGTGGTCGGGTCGGCCTGAGCCTCGACCAAAGCGGCCACCCAGTCGGGCTGGTGGGCCTCCAGTTCCTGGCGAGTCACCTCGCCCACCAGCACCTCCCCCTCCTCGGTCCCGGTGCTCGGCGGGTCGCCACCGACCGGCGGTTCCTCGGAGCAGGCGAGGGTCGGCAGCAGCAGAGCGGCGAAGGCGAGGGCCAGGGATCGATGCTTCATGATTCGAGCAGTCTAGCGCAGACGCCCACCGCCTCCGGCGGGCCGGGCCGCCGCGGCCGGGACCGCCACCGGGCGCACGGCGAGGATGCGGGTGCCGCGGCCGATCTCGTCCAGCACCTCGTCGCCGCCGACCACCCGGCCGAAGGCGGTGTAGCCGCCGTCGAGGTGGGGCTGGGGCGACAGGGTGAGGAAGAACTGGCTGCCGCCGGTGTCCGGGCCGGCCAGCGCCATGCCGAGGGTGCCGCGCTCGTAGCGCAGCCGGTTGATCTCGTCGCGGAGGGCGTAGCCCGGCCCGCCCAGCCCGTCGCCCCGCGGGTCGCCCGCCTGGACCACGAAGTCCGGCACCACCCGGTGGAAGGTCAGCCCGTCGAAGAAGCCCTGCTCGGCGAGGTTGGCGAACGACAGGCAGGTGAGCGGCGCCCGCGGGCAATCGAGGCGCAGGCGCAGCGTGCCGGCGTCGGTGACCATCTCCATCTCCCGGGGAACGGCGGTGCGCTGCAGCACCCGCTGGTAGTAATCCGGCGGACGGTCGACCGGCGGCGCCACGGGCGGCGCGGGCCGGTCCAGCTC
>DATACC010000349.1:0-14808 GCA_036259255.1 Thermoanaerobaculia bacterium
CACGCCTCCCGGCTGCGCCACCGCCCGGACGTGGCCCGCACCCTCGACGGCAACGGCCGCTCCCGGCACGAGGCGGGCGGCGGTGCCCGGGCGCTGAAGCTCGCCGGCGCCGCCGCCGGCCTGGCCGGCCTCGGTGCCGGCCTGTGGGCGCTGCGGCGCACCGGCCGCAACGTCCCCCCGGTGTTCCGCAGCCTGCCGGAGGAAGGGCGACTGTTCCGCTGGCGGGGACACCGGGTGATCTACTCGACCCGCGGCCCCGCCTCGGGCACCGCCGCCGCGGGTGCCCCGGCGACGGCGAGCCCCGCGTCCGGCGCCCAGGGACCGCCCATGGTGCTGGTGCACGGCATCCACGCGGCGGCTTCGGCCCGCGAGATGACCCAGCCCTTCGAGCGCTTCGCCCGGGACCGCCGGGTCTACGCCTACGACCTGCTCGGCTTCGGCGCCTCCGACCGGCCGAGCGGCCCCTACACGGCCGATCTCTACATCGGCCTGATGACCGATTTCCTGCGCGAGGTGGTGGCCGAGCCGGCGGTGGTGGTGGCCTCGTCGCTCTCCGCGGCCCACGCCCTGGCCGCCGCCCGCCGAGTGCCGGAGCTGGTGGCCCGCCTGGTGCTGGTCAACCCCACCGGCCTCGTCACCCAGGCCCAGGGGCCGACGCCCGCCAGCCGGGCCGTGGAGGCCACCTTCCGGGCGCCGTTCGTCGGCGAGGCGCTGTTCCACGCCCTGGTATCGCGCCCGTCGCTGCGCTACTACGACGGCAAGACCTACAGCGACCGCGAGCAGGTCACCCGCCACCTGGTGGAGCGCCAGTACGCCACCACCCACCAGCGCGGCGCCCGCTTCGCGCCGGCGGCCTTCCTCGGCGGCTCGCTGGCCTACGACGTCGAGCGCGACCTGGCGGCCCTGACGGTGCCGGCGCTGGTGATCTGGACCCCCTTCAACGGCCACCAGGATACCGACGCGGAGAGCCGCGCCTTCTCCGCCGTCAACCCGAGCCTCGCCACCCGCATCGTGGCCGACTGCGGGGCGCTCCCCCACGAGGAGCGGCCCGCCGACTTCGAGGCGATCGTGCGCCAGTGGTTGGAGGAGGAGGAGGAGGAGGCGCCGGCCTGAGTCAGCGACAGGCCGCCACCACCTCCCGGAGCCGGTCGAGACCGTCGGCGAGCCGCGGCGAGGGGCGGCCGGTGACCGCCTCGGGGACGAGGAACACCCGGCGCTCGCGAACGAACCCGAGGTCCTGCCAGGCGGGATTGCGGTAGACGACGTCGGGGCGCACCTTCTCGGGCGCCACGCCGCACCACGACAGCACCATCGCGTCGGGCGCCAGCTCGCGCACCTCCTCGTCGCTCACCGGCCGGCTCTTCACCGGCTCGCCGCCCAGCGGGTTGGTGCCGCCGGCGCGCTCGATCAGCTCCGTCGTCCACGAGAGGCGCCCCGGCACGATCACCGGCTTCGGCCACCACTGCAGCAGGATGCGTGGCCGTCCGGCCGGCGGCGCCGGCGACGGGGTCAGCGCCGCCTCGAGCCCGGCCGCCACCGCCTCGCCCCGCTCCGCCACGCCCAGCGCGGCGGCGATGGCGCGCACGTCGCGGCCGACGTCGGCCAGCGAGGTCGGCTCCGGGGCGAGGAACGGCAACCCCGCCCGCGCCACCGCCGCCACCACCGCCTCGTGTCCCGGCACGGTGAGCGACGCCAGCACCAGGTCGGGGGCCAGCGCCACCACCTTCCCGACGTCGATCTGCAGGTCGGGCCCCACCCGCGGCAGGCGGTCGACCACGGCGGGGGGGAAGTCCGAGTGGTCGTCCACGCCCACCAGCAGCTCGGCGCAGCCGAGGGCGCAGACGATCTCGGTGTTCGAGCAGGTCAGCGAGACCACCCGCAGGGGGCGGCTCAACCCTCCTCCAGGCTCCACGCGTCGCCGAGCTTGCGGCTCAGGCGGTCGGTGAGCCAATGGTCGTCCCAGTACTCCACGGGGTTGACCGGCAGGCCGCCGAGCAGGATGCCGAAGTGCAGGTGGTCGCCGCCGGCCAGGCCGGTCTCCCCGGTGCGGCCGATGGGCTGCCCGCGCTCGACCCGCTGGCCCGGCTCGACGTCGATCGACGAGAGATGCCCGTAGAGGCTCATCAAGCCGTAGCCGTGGTCGAGGATCACCACGTTGCCGTAGATCCCCAGGAAATCGGCGTACATCACGATGCCGTTGTTGGCCGCCGGCACCGGCGCCATGCGGGTGGACGCCAGGTCGTAGCCGAGGTGGAACTGCTCGTCGACCTTCTCCTCGTTGTAGACATAGGTCCGGCGAGTGGCGAAGGGCGACATCACCTGCCCCCCGGGCATCGGCAGGAACTCCCGGTGCCACAGGAACTCGTCCACCGACTTGCGGGCGAGCTCCTGCAGGAAGGCGCGGTTCTTCTCGCGCATCTCGGAGTTGATGTAGACGTAGTTCTCGATCGGGCTGCCCTGGTCCGGCATGTCCGGCGTGTTGGACATGATCTCCGGCACCACCTTGTCCAGGAAGCCGTCGGACAGCTCGATGGTGCCCTCGGAGTAGGGCTTCGCCGTGAAGCGGTCGATGAAGGAGGTCTCCCGCCGGTTGCCGACGTCGTCCACCGCCACCAGCCGCACCTTCGACTGCTCGGCCAGGTTGTAGGGCACGGCGAACAGCGCGAAGCGCTCGCGCTCGCCGCCCCCCGGCAGCGGATGGCCGGGGAAGAAGTGGTCGCCGGCCTCGACGCCGCTCCTCACGGCGGTGTCGCCGACCCGGTAGACCACCACCTCGGAGCCGCCCTGGGTGACGTAGTGCTGGTTCGAGAGCACCTGCAGCGATGGCGGCGTGAGGCGCACCGGCAGGGTGACCTCCTCGACCACCGGCTCGGGCTTGCGCAGCCAGGTGCCGGCGCGCTCGGCGACCACGCGGATGGTGGCCTCGCCGCCGGTGAGGCCCTCGACGCTGCGCCGGCCCACCTCGACGGTGAACTCGTCCTCGGTGGTGCGCGGGCCCCAGAAGGCGATGGCGCCGCGCGGCTCGTAGTCCTTCTCGCCCACGACGTGCACCTGCTCGCCCTGCACCAGCTCGACGCGCACGGCCTCCAGGCCGCGCCCGCCCTCGGACAGGCGCACCGTCACCGGCGTGGCGGCACCGATGCCCTGGGCCGCCGGCTCGATGGCCACCTCGGGCGCACCGCCGACGCGGAAGGTGGCCAGCGCGAACACCACCAGCACGATGGCCACGATCACCAGGAAGCCCTTGGTCAGGCAGCCGGCGAACTTCTTCTTGTCGTCGTCGTATCGATCAGCCATTGGAAAGCCGCTCCTCACTCGTTCCGGGAACCTTCGATCGCCAGGAGGAGCTGCAAGAACCGGTCCCACCCGGGCCGGGGGTCCGTCAGTGCACCCGCTCGTCCCAGCGCGACGGCTCCGCCCGGGGGTCGGCGTCGGGCGGTGCGGTCGTCGGCGGCTCGGGCTGTGGTGGCGGCCCGCCGGGAACCGACCCGTCGAGAGCCGCCCACCGGGCCTCCAGGGCGGCGGTGCGCGCGCGGCGGCGGCGGATGGTGGCCAGCGCCAGCAGGGTGATGGCAATCCACAGCACCGTCGAGCTGGTGACCAGCGGCACCCAGCGGTGCCACAGCGTCTGGCGATTCCAGAAGGCCTCCTCGGCGGCGGCCAGGCTCTCGCCGGCGGCGCGCCGGAAGGCGGTGTCGAACTCGGCCCCGTCGCGCAGCCCGGCGAGCACCTCACCGGTGAGCTCCGGGCCGTGGCGGCGCAGCAGCCAGCCGACGAAGGCACCGGAGATGGCGTAGCCTCGCGCCGCATCGGCACCGCCGCCGGCGAACAACCGGTCGATGCGCGCCAGCGGGTACTCGCCGGTGCGCACCATGGCGAGACCGAAGCGGGTGCGGTCCTCGAGCCCCCACGCCTCGCCGGCCACCATCGCGACCCCCTCGTGGAACCAGCGCGGCACCGGCCTCCCGCCGGCGGCGCGGTCGATCAGCACGTGGGCCACCTCGTGCTGCACCAGCTCCTCGAGCGAATCGTAGGGGTAGGAGGCGGCGCGGGCCGGGAACAGCACCACGGGCCCGTACGGCCCGGTGGCGTAGCCGGCCACCCAGGCCGGCGCCCGCCGCGCCAGCGACGAGCCCTCCGGCGCGAGCAGCACCTGGATCGGCGGTCCCGGCTCGGCGAGCCCGGCGAGGCGCATCGCCCCTTCCAGCCGGGTGCGGTCCAGCGCCTCCAGGCGCCGCAAGGACGCGGCCGTCTCCTCCGGCCCCTCGACCGCCAGCTCCGGCAGGTCCGCCCGCGGTGCGTCCTGGGCACGTCCGAAGGGAGCCACGGCAGCCACCAGCAGGAGAACCAGGAGGGGAAGCGCGGATCGCCCCGGCTTCCACGAGACAGGCCGGCCGGCAACCCTCACCCCGACTGCCCCAGGCTCTCGCCGCCGTCGACCAGCATGACGGCGCCGGTGGTGTAGCTGGCGGCGTCGCTGGCGAGGTAGAGGGCCATGCCGAGGAGCTCCTCCGGGCGGCCGATGCGGCCCTGGGGGATCGAGGCGGTGATGCGCTCGTGGCGCTGCGGGTCCTGCCACAGGGCCTCGCTGAAGCGGGTTTCGATCAGTCCCGGGGCGAGGGCGTTGACGCGGATGCCGTCGGCGGCGAGCTCCGCCGCCAGCACCTTGGTGAGCATCAGCACCGCCGCCTTCGACACGCTGTAGACGCCGAGGCCGCGGTAGGGCTGGAGGCCGGCAATGGAGGCGACGTTGACGATGCTGCCGCCGCCGCGCTCGCGCATCGAGGGCACCACCGCGCGGGCGCAGTGGAAGTAGCCCTTGACGTTGACCTCGAAGGTCTTGTCCCAGTGCCCCTCCTCGGCGGTGAGGACCGGACCGTAGTGGGGGTTGGTGGCGGCATTGTTGAACAGCACGTCGACGCCGCCCCAGGCGTCGGTGACGCGGGCCACCAGGGCTGCCACCTGCTCCGGGTCGCCGGTGTGGCAGGCGACGGCCAGGGCCTCGCCGCCGGCCGCCTCGATCTCGCCGGCCACGGCGGTGAGCGGGTCGATCTTGCGGCTCGCCACCGCCACCCGGGCGCCGGCCCGGGCGTAGGCACCGGCCACCGCGCGGCCGATGCCGCGGGAGCCGCCGGTGACCAGCGCCACCTTGCCGGTCAGGTCGAAGCTCGCTGCGTCCCCTGCTCTGTCCATGCGGCCCTCCTCCCTCGTTCCTCGCCCGTGGCAAGGCGGTTGCTCCCCCGGAACGCGGAACGCGATACGCTCGCGGTCCTCGCAACTTCCCGGAGGGAGACTCTACATGGCGAAATCCCGTGGCATCGGCATGGTCCTGCTCGGCGTCTGGCTGGTCCTCGAAGGCATCCTCACCCTGACCGGCATCGCCTTTCCGCTGCAGGGCACGGTGATGGGAGCGCTGGCGCTGGTCGCCGGCATCCTCCTGCTGCTCGGCCGCTAGCGGCGCGGCGAGCGATGGGAGGAGAGCTCTGGCCGCTGGTCGGCGTGCCGCTGCTGATCCTGCTGGCGCGCATGATCGACGTGACCCTGGGGACGGTGCGCATCATCTTCGTCTCCCGGGGCCTGCGCAGGGTGGCACCGCTGGTCGGGTTCGTCGAGATCCTCGTCTGGCTGCTGGCGATCACCCAGGTGATGCAGCACCTCGACCGCCCGCTGAACTACGTCGCCTACGCCGCCGGCTTCGCCCTCGGCACCTGGCTCGGCATTGTCATCGAGCAGCGCCTGGCGCTCGGCCTGCTCTCGGTGCGCATCATCACCGAGGACGACGCCGAGGACCTGATGAACGACCTCGGTGAGCACCGGTTCGGCGTCACCACCTTCGCCGCCCGCGGTTTGCGCGGCAACGTGCGGCTGCTGTTCACCATCATCCCGCGCAACCAGCTCGAGCACGTGATGGACATCGTGCGCCACCGCCATCCGAGCGCCTTCGTCGCCGTCTCCGACGTGCGCGAGGCGAGCGAAGGTTACCTGCCGCTGCGCCAGGGGTTGGGGCAACGGGTCGTCGGCGGGCTGCGCAAGAGCAAGTGACCACGACGGCGGCGGGCGATCCGCCGGGAGAGGAAGGGCAGGCGATGAGCGTCGAGATCCGCGGCAGCTATGCGGGCAACCTGAAGGTCGAGCTGGTGCACGGCCCGTCCGGCACCCGCATCACCACGGCGGCGCCGGTGGACAACCAGGGCGACGGCAGCTCGTTCTCCCCCACCGACCTCGCCTCGGCGGCGCTCGGCGCCTGCATGCTGACCCTGATCGGCATCGTCGGCCGCCGCGAGGGAGTCGACCTCGCCGGCCTCGCCTTCCGCCTCGAAAAGCACATGGCCTCCGACCCGCGCCGCCTCGGCGCCGTGCCGGTGGAGATCACCATGCCCCGGGGCCTCACCGCCGACCAGCGCACCAAGCTCGAGCGCGCCGCCCTCACCTGCCCGCTCCACGAGAGCCTCCACCCGGACGTCGACCGGCCGGTGCGGTTCGTGTATCCGGAGGACAAATCGGACTAGATTTGCTAAAAAGACGAGAGTCTCACTCAACTGCCCTAGGAGGAACAATGAGGGGAAAACCGCTTCTGTTGGTCTCAATGTGCCGTCCCCGGCCGAGCCCTGCTGGAGCTGCGACTCGCAAGGCTGCTGCAGCGAGGCGCAGCAAGGGACCTCCGGGAGAGACACCTGCGTTCATGACTACTTCTGCCTTGCCGGTCGCTGCAGCTGCCACGACTGCGACACGTCCGGCCTGAGCTGTGACGGCTCGGCGCCGTCCGATTGCGACAACCCCTACGGCTGCGAGGAGCACCAGAGCTTGCTGGTGATCCCGAACGGGCAAGCCGTCGAGTGGACGCTGATCACGACGCGGGTCGTTGGCGAGCCGCGTCACGGAGAGGCCCTGTTCCTGGTGGAGTCGTGCAGCCCCGTCTGATCCTGTTCCTCTTCGCCCTGCTGCCTGGCCTCGCAGCGCCCTCGGTGGCGGCCGCCATCGAGGTCCGGCTCGAGCTCCGCGGGAGGACGGCTCCGGGGAGGGGCGAGCTGGTCGTCTGGAGCGCCTCGGCCCCGCAGGAGGAAGCGATCTATCCGCTCCAGGAGAGCGTCGAGGTGGCGGCGCCTTCCGGCACGGCCCGGGTGACCTGCCGGGGAGTCGGGTTGTGGTGCCCCGAGGTGCGCCTGACGAACGAGGCCGCCACGCTTCCCGTCTTCGAAGCGATGACGGTGAGCGGCCGGGTGACCGGCTCCGGAGCCGAGGCGGCCCCCGCGGCGGGCGTGGTCCAGGGCGTGGTGCGCGGCACGGAGACCGCCGGACGCCCGATCGAGCTGCGCCAGGACCTGACGCTCGCCGACGGCAGGTTCCGCTTCACCCGCCCCGCGGGCCGGGCTCGACCTCCGCTTCGCGTTTCCCGGGGCGGCACCGGTGTACCTGTGGAGCGTTCAGCCGCCGCAGCCGGGAGCGGCCACGGCCACGGTGCAGCTCGGCACGCTGCCGCTGCGCTCCGGCGCCTCGCTGAGCGGCTGGACCCGTAGGGATTCGGACCAGCTGCCGCTCCGCGATGTCCGTGTCGCCGTCTACCCGACCACCGCATCCGGCGAACCGGCAGCGCCGCTCCACACGTGGAAGGCAGCGAGCGACGAGCACGGATTCTTCCAGGTACACGGCCTGCAGCCCGGCAGCTACCGGGTCGAGGTCTCCGCCGCGGACCACGTGCCGCAGGTCTTCGAAGCCGTGGAGCTCGCGGCCGGTGCGGAGACGTTGCTCGGAACGGTGCTGTTGACCGCCCCACTCCGCCTCACCCTTCAGCTCGTACCGCCCCGCCACCCGAACGGACAGCCGTGGATGGTCCGGGCCAGCCCCGTGCTCCGCCTCGCCGCGGAGGATCACGTCGAGGTTCGGGCGGACGACCACGGCCTCGCCGAGCTCGGGGGGCTCCGCCCGGCCGAGTACTCCCTGCAGGTCACCGGCCCCGAGGGGGAGAGCTTCGGGTCGCAGACGCGCCGTATCACCGCCGATGCATTCCTTGTCTTGGAGGTGCCGGTCGTCGAGGTGAAGGGCACGGTCCGTCTCGGTGACGAACCGCTCGCAGCGACGGTGAGACTGGAGGGCGGCAAAACCGATCGGGCGGAGATCACGAGCGACGAGGACGGCCGTCTCGGCGGCTGGATTCGCCGGCCCGATCGTCCGTGGCTCATGGCGACCGTGCTCTGGCAGGAGGCGGGGGAGCCACGGCGGCGGCTGGTCGAAGTGGTACCCGGCCTCGAGGGCGACGTCCTCGAGCTCGACATCGACCTGCCTGCCGGGGTGATCTTCGGCGAGGTCGTCGATCCCCAGGGCGAGCCGCAGCCCGGTGCTCAGGTGCGCGCCACCCCCGCCGCCGGCGCCTCCCGTTTCACCGAGGTGCGCGGCGAGACCGACGCCAGTGGCCGGTTCCATCTCACAGGTCTCGACGCGACCCGCTATCTGGTCCAGGCCGGCAGCGCGGGACGGCCCGGCTCCGAGGCGGTCAGGATCGACCTCGCCTCCGACCTGCCCGTCGGCGACGTGCGCCTCGTGGTGTGGCCGAACCGCACCGTGACCATCCAGGTGACCCGCCGCGGTCAGTCGGTCGCCGGCGCCGTCGTCTCCCTGGCCGGCTTCGGCCGCGTGCCGGTCACCATCGAGGGGACGACCGACGGCCGAGGCCAGGTCGAGCTCGAGGTCCCTGAGGACTTGGCGCAGAGCGTGGCCACCGTGTTCGCTCCGTCGCAGCTCCTATGGTCGGGCTGCGTGTCGCTCGCTGCCGACGCCGTGCCGCTGACCCTGCCGAATCACACGCCTGGAGCGCTCCTCCTCTCCCTCGGCGGAAGGATGGACCTGCCCCCGGACCTCGGTGGCCAGCAGGTCCTGCTGACCGGCGAGGGCGGCTTCGTCGGCTATTCGGCCCTGGTCCAATGGAACCGCCGGCGCGGCGCCGAACGCCACTTCGAGCAGGAGGGCGATCGCGGCCTGGAGCGCCTCCACCTGCCGGCCATGGCACCGGGTCGGTACGCTCTGACCTGGAGCGCGGCCCCGGACTGGGAGCTCGCAGCACGCTCGTGCGCCGGCGCCCTTCCCGAGGCCCGCTGGGCGGAGCTGCCCGCCGGCGGCGAAGCCGAGTTGCAGGCCGACAGCAGCGCGGCCCAGGCCAGGCGGCTGCGCGAGCTCGCCGAGAGTGCCGAGCGCTGAGCGGACGTCCCCGCAGCGCCCGTATCGGCTCGAGCGCGGCGGACCGCAAGCCAGCAGCGAGCAGGCGGGCGATCAGCCGCCGGCCCTGGTGAAGCTCCCTCGCCGTCGTCGAAGCTTGTCTCCACACGACGGCCGTGCCCGGTTCAGGCGCTCGTAAAAGCCTCGTAAACGCCGGCCGTCCGGCAAACTCGGAGGCGCCGCTCGCGTAGAAGCGGAGATGAAGCTGCTGCCCGCTCGCCGCGCCGCCCTCGCCGCCGCCGTCTCGGCCACCCTCCTGCTCGCCGCCCCCGCCGCCCCCGCCGAGGGCCCCACCCGGGGTGAGCCGGTGCGCGCGACGCGGGCGGCGGGGCCGATCACCGTCGACGGCGACCTGTCCGATCCGGGGTGGCACGGCGCCGAGGTGGTGGACGGCTGGCTGGAGACGAACCCCGGAGACAACGTGGCGGCGCGGGTGGCGAACCGGGCGCGCATCGTCTACGACGAGCGGTTCCTCTACGTCGGCTTCGAGTTCGAGGACCCGGAGCCGGCCGCCATCCGGGCCCCGCTCGGCGACCGCGACGACACCCCGAGCTACACCGACTACGCCGGCATCCTGCTCGACACCAGGAACGACGGACGCACGGCGATGATGTTCCTCGCCAATCCGCGCGGCGTGCAGTACGACGCCATCACCGCCGACGCCGGCGGTGGCGAGGACAACTCGCCCGACTTCTTCTGGGATGCCGCCGGCCGCATCACCGAGGGCGGCTGGAACCTGGAGATGCGCATCCCCTTCTCCACCCTGCGCTACGAGGGCACCGCGCCCGAGATGGGCATCCTCTTCTACCGCAACTGGCCGCGCGACTTCCGTACCCAGATGTTCGCCGGGCCGCTGCCCCGGGGCGAGGATTGCTTCGTGTGCCACTCTCATCCGCTCACCGGGTTCCAGGACCTCCCCGGGGGCGGTTCGCTGGTGATCGCTCCCTTCGCCACGGCGGACCAGGTCTCGGCGCCCCGCGACGGCCTCGGCTCGGCCCTCGCCACCGGCTCGGTGGAGGCGACCGGCGGCGTCGACGTCAAGTGGCTGCCCAACCCGAACCTCGCCCTCGACGCCACCCTCAATCCCGACTTTTCGCAGATCGAGGCCGACGTCCCGCGCATCGCCGCCAACGAGCGCTTCGCCGTGTTCTTCGCCGAGAAGCGGCCCTTCTTCCTCGAGGGCGTCGAGCTGTTCGACTCGCCGCTGGACGCCGTCTACACCCGCACCATCACCGATCCGGCCTGGGGAGCGCGGGCCACCGGCACCCTGGGCGACACCCGCTACACGCTGCTGGTCAGCGAGGACGAGGGCGGCGGCAGCGTGATCCTGCCCGGCCCCAACACTTCGTCGCTGGCGCGGCAGGACTTCCGCTCCACCAACGTGCTTGCGCGCGTGCGGCGCGACCTGGGGCGCTCCTTCGTCTCCTTCCTGACCACCGCCCGGGAGATCGAGGGCGGCGCCTACAACCGCGTCTACGGCCCCGACTTCCAGTGGCGACCGACGTCCCGCGACACCGTCGCCGGTCAGCTCCTGCTGAGCGAGAGCGAGACGCCGGTGCGCCCGGATCTCGCCAGCGAGTGGGACGGCCGGCGCCTCTCCGGCCACGCCGCCGATTTGTGGTGGGCCCACTCCGACGCCCGGGTGGACTGGTTCCTGAACTACAAGGACCTCGCCGACGAATTCCGGGCCGACAGCGGCTTCATTCCCCAGGTCGGCGTGCGCGAGGGCTACGGCGAGGCCGGCTACACCTACCGTCCGGAGGGGCCGGTGCGCCGCGTGCGCACCTTCCTGATCGCCGACTACACCGCCGACCGCGACGGCGACCTCGCCTTCCGCGGCGTCTCCCCCGGCGTCAGCCTCGATGGGCGCTGGAGCTCCTTCCTGCGCCTGCGCGCCGGCTTCGACCGGGTGCGGAGCGGCGAGCGGGTGTTCTCCCAGGAGAAGCTCTTCTACACCGCCGAGTGGACGCCGAGCCGCGTCTTCTCGCGGGTGGCGGTCGACGGCGAGATCGGCGACCAGGTGGACTTCGCCAACCATCGGCCGGCGACCGGCGGCACCCTGAACCTTTTCTCCGCGATCCGCCCCAGCGACCACCTCGAGCTGCGCATCGACGCCAGCCGCCGCTGGCTCGACGTCGACGAGGGCGACGCCCGCGGCCGCCTGCTCACCGCCCAGGTGGCGCGGCTGCGCGGCCAGTACACCTTCAACGCCCGCAGCTACCTGCGCCTGATCGGCCAGTGGGCGGAGAGCGAGCGCGACCCGGCGCTGTACCTCGGCGAGGTGACGGCCCGGGACGGCGGCCTGTCCGGCTCGGCGCTGTTCGCCTACAAGCTCGACTGGCAGACGGTGCTCTTCGTCGGCTTCAGCGACGACCGTGCCCTGCTCGGCGCCGAGGACGGCCGCGTCGAGCGCTTCGAGCCGGCCGGGCGGCAGGCGTTCCTCAAGATCTCCTACGCCTTCCAGCGCTGAGCCGCCGCGCGACGATTCCCAGCGGCGGCCGGTTGAAACCCGCCGCCGATGGCGGGCGTAGGGTGCGGCTTCCAGGCCAACGATTCCGAGGAGGCTCTACCGTGCGACGCGCCCTGCTGGTCCTGTCCATCGCTCCCCTGCTCACCGGCTGCCAGTTCGCCCTCGGCCAGAACCAGTGCGATCAGACGGCGCCGCGTCAGGCCTCCGTCGCGGCGGCCGGCGTCGAGCGGCTGGTGGTCGAGCACGGCGCCGGCAAGCTCACCATCACCGGCCGCAGCGGCACCACCGTGGAGGCGCGCGGCACCGCCTGCGGCGCGAGCGCCGAGCTGCTCGACCAGGTGCAGTTGCGGGCCGAGCGCAGCGGCACCACCGTGGAGGTGGAGGCCCTCTACCCCGAGGGCGGGCGCACCGGCCTCGAGCTGACCCTGGAGATCCCCCTCGGACTGGCCGTCGAGATCCGTGACGGCAGCGGCTCGCTCGCGGTGCACCGGGTCGCCTCCGTGGGCCTCGACGACGGCTCCGGCAGCGTCGAGATCGACACGGTGGGGGGTGCCGTGCGCATCGAAGACGGCTCCGGCTCGATCGACGTGCGCAACGCCGGCGGTCCGGTGTGGGTCACCGACGGGTCCGGTACGACCGAGATCGAGCAGGTGACCGGCGACGTCACCGTCGAGGAGGACGGCTCCGGCAGCATCCGGGTCCGGGACGTGGGCGGCAACGTGCGGGTGGGCAGCGACGGCTCCGGCTCGATCACCGTCACCGACGTCGGCGGCGACTTCGAGCTCGGCGCCGACGGCAGCGGTGACGTCGAGGTGACCGGGGTCGAAGGCGAGGTGCGGCTGCCGCGGGATTGAGCCGGCGGCCGCTCGCCGAGGAGCCGGACCGGCGCCGCCAGTCAGGCGCTCGCGCGAGCCGGTCGGGGCGGGCCGCTCAGGGCGAGCCGGTCAGGCGCGGCGGTCAGGCGCGGCGGTCCGGCCCCGGCGGCGTCACGTCCTTCACCACCGGCCGGGCCTTGCGCCCGCCCCCGGGCTCGTCGCGCCGCGACTTCAGCCGTCCCAGCAGGAGGGTCAACAGGCCGAGCAGGATCTCGTCCACGAACGGCACCAGGTCCGGGACCACCAGGTCGACGGCGAACAGCGAGGCGGTGAGCAGGAAGAGCTGCGGGTAGCGCAGCCGCGAGGCGAACCGGCGGACGAGATCGAGGGGCGAGACGGTGGGGCTGGCCATCGCTAGATCCTTGCACGTTCGCCAGCTGCGGGCCGTCCCCTGCGAGCGAGCCCCTCGGCGCACCGCCGCGGATCGGGCGCCGGCGGGCCCAGGTCGCCTGCCCTGCGCGGGAAACCTGGCTTCGCCGCGACCCACTCGCTCCCGGCGCCGCGAGAGCAGGAGCCTGGTGCGAAATGCGGGTCAGCCCGCCACCCGGGCGGCCACCCGCTCGACGATCTCGTCGACCGGCAGCGCGGCGTCGAGCCGCAGCGCCCGGCGGGGCTGCTCGAGCGCCGCGAGCTGGCTGGCGACCAGCTCCGGACCGAAGAAGTGGCCCGCCCGAGCTTCGAGGCGGCGGGCGAGCACGGCACCCGGCGCGTGGAGGTGAACGAGCAGCACCCGCGGGTCGCCGGCGTGCAGCATCCGGCGATGGGCGCGGCGCAGGGCGGAGACCGCCACCACGCACGGCGCGGTCCCGTCGTCCGCGAGCACCTCACCGACGACCTCCCCCAACCGCGCCAGCCAGGGAGCGCGGTCGGCCTCCGTCAGCGCGTCGCCGCGGCTCATCTTGGCGATGCTCGGCGACGGGTGGTAGTCGTCGCCCTCGACGAAGCGCCAGCCCAGCCGCTCTGCGAGGCGGCGGCCGACGGTGGTCTTGCCGACCCCGGAGACCCCGGTCACCAGCACCACCCGGATCACGCGGCCTCCGTCGGCTGGCCCGCCCGCGGCGCCGCCAGCGCCGCCAGGGCGAGCACCGCCAGCGGCGCCTGGGCGGCGACGACGCGGAACCAGGCGGAGCGGATATGGGCCGGCGGGTCGACGTAGCTGGCGAAGAACACTGCCGCATAGAGGGCGAGCTGCACCGCCACCAGGAGGAACAGGGGCAGCGCCCGGCGGGGCCGCCGCCACGCCGCCGCCAGCCCGGCGGCGAAGGCGACCCAGAGCCCGAGCCAGGCGGGGTGCAGCAGGTCGCGCCCGAGCAGCTCCAGGATTTCTGGCGTCCGCTCCGGGAAGCGCCGGCCCACGCGGCCCGCCCAGTCGCCCTCGAAGAAGCTGCGTCCCGGCGGCAGCAGGGTGCCCACGGCTACCGCGGCGGCGGCGAGCAGGGCGGCGGGCGCGGCGAAGGCGGCCCAGTCGAGCAGCGGCGGCCCGGCCCGCGGGAAGCGGCGGGGCCGCCGCGGCTCGGAGGCTCGGCCGGGCCGGCCCGCTGTCGCCGAGCCGGCGACCCACACCGCCGCCAGGACCACGAGGAGGGCGGCCAGCGGCAGGCCTTCCGACTTCACCCACGGCAGCGAGCCGGCGACGAGCCCGGCGGTCGCCAGCGCACCCCGGCCGGTTCCACGGTGCGCCGTACCGGGCGCTCCGCGAACCCCTCCGTGCCCCCCTCCGGGCAGCGCCAGGCGCAGCGCGACCACGGCCGCGGCCGCGACGAAGGCCAGCGGCAGGTCCGCCAGGCCGAGGCTCTCCGTGTCCCAGGCGACCGGCGAGATCGCCACGAACGCGCCGGCGGCGTCGCCCACCGTCGCCGAGCCCGCGAGCTCGGCCGCGCCCCGCCGCACCACTGCCACCAGGCCGAGGGCGGCCAGCGCGTGGGCCGCCTTGAAGGCGGCGGCCTGGGGCACCGCCCCGAGGGTGAGCAGCAGCCAGCCGATCGGCACGCCCAGCGGGTAGTCGGGCACGGTGCTCCACAGCTCGGGACGGGCCAGGAAGGCGAGGTCGAGGGAGTCCTGCGCCGCCAGGCGGCGGGCCTTCACCCCCCAGGAGGCGAAGTGGTCCCAACTCCACACCGGGACGAGAGCGATCTTCGCCAGCAGGAGGGAGACGGCGGCCAGCAGCACCCCGCGGGCGGCCAGGACGGCGAGCCCTGAGCCGCCGGCGGGAGGCGCCTCGGCGGTGCTGGTCGCCGGGTCGGCGGCCAGCAC
>DATACC010000350.1:0-5373 GCA_036259255.1 Thermoanaerobaculia bacterium
CACCACCCACCGAACCCGGGCCGTCCGCGAAGCACCGCGGCCGGGCTCCCCTGCGGCGGCGGGGGGAGCTCTGCGTGAGCCTTTCCCGCAGCTCCAGCGGAGCTTTCCCCGTCGCCTCGATGCCACCTAGCAAGCGCCCGCCTCCCACAGTCGCTCGCACCACCCACCGAGCCCGGGCCGTCCGTGAAGCAC
Organism: Thermoanaerobaculia bacterium; assembly: GCA_036259255.1. GTDB lineage: Bacteria > Acidobacteriota > Thermoanaerobaculia > Multivoradales > JBCCEF01 > DATACC01. The sequence goes on from DATACC010000350.1 coordinate 193, forward strand.
TGCGGCCGGGCACCCTGCGGCGGCGGGGGAAGCTCCGCGTGAGCCTTTCCCGCAGCTCCAGCGGAGCTTTCCCCGCCGCCCCTACGCCACCTAGCGAACGCCCGCCCCTACGGTCGCTCGCACCACCCACCGAACCCGGGCCGTCCGCGAAGCACCGCGGCCGGGCTCCCCTGCGGCGGCGGGGGGAGCTCTGCGTGAGCCTTTCCCGCAGCTCCAGCGGAGCTTTCCCCGCCGCCCCAACGCCACCTAGCGAACGCCCGCCCCGCTATACTAGGCAGTCCACCGGCGCCGGCCGGTGCCGAGGCCCGTAGGTAGTTCTTCGTGATCCCCGAACCGCCCGAGGTTGCCATGACGACGAGTGTCGAGTCCCTGCATCTGACCCTGCCCGACGGATCCGTGCGCGAGGTCGAGCCGGGGACCACTCCCCTCGACGTGGCGCGCTCCATCGGCCCCGGTCTCGCCAAGGCCGCCGTGGGCGCCGAGCTCGACGGGCGCAAGATCGACCTGCGCCAGCCGCTGGCTCGCGGCGGCCGGTTCCGCCTGTTCACCGGCCGCGACGCCGAGGCCGGCGAGTACGTGCGCCACAGCGCCGAGCACGTGCTGGCCGACGCGGTCAAGCGCCTGTGGCCGGAGGTGGAGATCGACGTCGGCCGCGTCGACCACTCGGAGAAGTTCCAGTACGACTTCCGCTTCTCCCGCGCCTTCACGCCGGACGACCTCGAGCAGATCGAGCAGAAGATGCACGAGATCCTCGCCGAGGGCAGCGGCTTCGAGCGCGTGGAGGTCTCCCGCCAGGAAGCGGCGCGGATCTTCCGCGAGATGGGCGAGACGCTCAAGGTCGAGCGCCTGGCCGACATCCCCGAGGGCGAGACCATCACCCTCTACCGCCACGGCGGGTTCGTCGACCTGTGCCGGGGCCCCCACGTGCAACGCCTCGACCAGATCGGCGCCGTCAAGCTCCTGGAGGCCTCCGGCGTCTACTGGAAGGGCGACGAGGCCAACGAGCGGCTGCAGCGCATCTACGGCACGGCCTTCCTGTCGAAGAAGGATCTCGACGAGTACCTGGAGCGCATCGAGCAGGCTCGCGCCCGCGATCATCGGCGCCTGGGCCAGGAGCTCGACCTGTTCAGCTTCAGCCCGATGGCGCCGGCGAGCCCCTTCTTCCACCCGAAGGGCGCCTCGCTCTACAACCGGCTGGTCGACTACGTGCGCGAGCTGTACCGCGAGTACGGCTACGGCGAGGTGATCACGCCGCAGGTGCTCGACCTCGAGCTGTGGCACACCTCCGGCCATTACGAGAACTACCGCGACGCGATGTTCTTCGTCGAGGCCGACGAGCGGCCCATGGCCGTCAAGCCGATGAACTGCCCGAGCCACTGCTTGATCTTCCAGACCAAGCTCCACAGCTACCGCGACCTGCCGGTGCGCTACGCCGACTTCGGCCGCCTGCACCGCTACGAGAGGAGCGGGGTGACGGCCGGCCTGCTGCGCGTGCGCACCTTCTCCCAGGACGACGCCCACATCTTCTGCAGCGACGAGCAGGTGGAGGACGAGGTGCTCGCCGTGGTCGAGATGATCTTCCGCGTCTACGACACCTTCGGCTTCGAGGACGTGGCGGTGGAGGTCTCCACCCGGCCCGAGAAGTCCCTCGGCACGCCGGAGATGTGGGAGCGTGCCGAGGCGGCGCTGCGGAGCGCGCTGGAGCGCAAGGGCATCCCGTTCGAGATCAACGCCGGCGACGGCGCCTTCTACGGCCCGAAGATCGACTTCAAGGTGCGCGACGCCCTGGGCCGCGAGTGGCAGCTCGGCACCGTGCAGCTCGACTACCAGATGCCGGAGCGCTTCGGCCTGACCTTCGTCGGCGCCGACGGCGCCGAGCACCGGCCGGTGATGATCCACCGCGCCATGCTGGGTTCGCTCGAGCGCTTCCTGGGCGTGCTGATCGAGCACACCGGCGGCGCCTTCCCCGTGTGGTTGGCGCCGGTGCAGGCGGTGGTGCTGCCGATCTCCGAGAAGTTCGCCGAGTACGGCCAGCGGGTGCGCGACGAGCTGGCCGCCGCCGGCGTGCGCGTGGAGCTCGACGACCGCAACGAGAAGCTCGGCTACCGAATCCGCGAGGCGCAGCTGCAGAAGGTGCCTTACATGCTGGTGGCCGGCGCCCGCGAGCAGGAGGCGGGCGAGGTTTCGGTGCGCCTGCGCAGTGGCGAAGAGCTGCCGGCCATGCCGGTGGCCGAGCTCGCCGAGCGGCTGGCCGCTCGGGACCGCGAGCGCAGCCGCGAGCTGTAGGCAACCACGGCAGGCGCCCGTCCGTACAGGGGGGGCCGGGAAGGCCAGCGCGCCTTGCCCGGTTTCCCCAAGGGCGGCGGATCGGACCGCCGCGGAAGGAGAGCTGCCCGATGCGAAAGAATTCACCGGCCGCCGCCGGTCTGGCCCTGCTCGTGCTGGGTTCCGGCTGCGCCGTTCCCCAGACCGAGCCGACGAGCCGCCCGAACCCGGCCCAGGACACGATGACCACCGCCCCCGCCCAGACCGCCGAGGCCAACCCGTTGCTGCAGGAGTGGAGCGGCCCCTACGGGGGCGTGCCCGCCTTCGATCGCATGGACCTCGCCGACCTCGAGCCGGCCTTCGACGCTGCCATGGCCGAGAGCCTGCGCGAGATCGAGGCGATCGCCGGCAACCCGGCACCGCCCAGCTTCGAGAACACCATCGAGGCGCTGGAGCGCGCCGGTCGTACGCTGGAGCGCGTGTCGCTCTACTACGGCATCTGGAGCTCCAACCTGTCGTCGCCGGAGCTGCGCGAGATCCAGGAGCGCCTGGAGCCGAAGCTCTCCGAGCACTCGACGCGGATCACTCAGAACCGCGCGCTGTTCGCCCGCATCGCCGCGGTGCGGGCCGCCGCCGAGGCCGGCGATCTCGCGCTGCGCCCCGACCAGCGCCGCCTGGTGGAGCTGGTCTACGACGGCTTCGCCAGGAACGGCGCCACCCTCGAGGGCGCCGCCAAGCAGCGCTACGCCGAGATCGAGCAGCGCCTCGCCGAGCTCCACAACCGGTTCGGCAACAACGTGCTGGCCGACGAGGAGGGTTACGTCCTGTACCTCGAGGAGGACCAGCTCTCCGGCCTGCCCGCCTCCTTCGTGGCCGCCGCCGCGGCCGCCGCCGCCGAACGCGGCCGGCCCGGCAGCTACGCGGTGCTCAACACCCGCTCCTCGATGGACCCGTTCCTCACCTACTCCGACCAGCGTGACCTGCGCGAGAAGGTGTGGCGCACCTACTACAGCCGCGGCGACAACGCCGACGAGCACGACAACAACCGGCTGATCACCGAGATCCTGCAGCTGCGCGACGAGCGGGTGGCTCTCCTCGGCTACGACAACTACGCCCAGTGGCGCCTCGAGAACCGGATGGCGAAGACCCCGGAACGGGCCCTCGGCCTGCTCGAGGCGGTGTGGCCGGCGGCGCTCGCCCGGGTGGAGGAGGAGGTGGCCGCCATGCAGGCCATCGCCGACGCCGAGGGCGCCGGCATCACCATCCAGCCGTGGGACTACCGCTACTACGCCGAGAAGGTGCGCAAGGCGCGCTACGACCTCGATTCCGACGAGGTGAAGCAGTACCTCCAGCTCGACAAGCTGCGCGAGGCGATGTTCTACGTCGCGGGCGAGCTGTTCGGCTTCGAGTTCCGGCCGGTGCCGGAGGGCAGCGTGCCGGTGTTCCATCCGGACGTGAAGGTGTGGGAGGTGACGAAGCGCGACGGCGGCGAGCACGTGGGCCTGTGGTACCTCGATCCCTTCGCCCGCTCCGGCAAGCGCTCCGGTGCCTGGGCCAGCACCTACCGCGTCCACGAGACCTTCGATGGACCCCGGACGGTGCTGGTGTCGAACAACTCGAACTTCATTCAGGGGGCGCCCGGCGAGCCGGTGCTGCTGTCGTGGGACGACGCCGAGACCTACTTCCACGAGTTCGGCCACGCGCTCCACGCGCTGTCGTCGAACGTCGCCTATCCGACGCTCAACGGCGGCGTGCGCGACTACACCGAGTTCCAGAGCCAGCTCCTCGAGCGCTGGCTGCTCACCGACCCGGTGATCGAGCGCTTCCTGGTGCACCACGAGACCGGCGAGCCGATCCCCGACGAGTTGGTGGCGAAGATCCGCCGCGCCGCCACCTTCAACGAGGGCTTCGCCACCACCGAGTTCCTGGCCTCGGCGCTGATGGACCTCGAGTACCACACGGTGGACCCGGCGGGCCTCGACCCGGATGCCTTCGAGCGCGAGACCCTCGCGCGCCTCGCCATGCCGGACGAGATCGTGATGCGGCACCGCTCGCCCCACTTCGGCCACGTCTTCTCCGGCGAAGGCTACTCGGCCGGCTACTACGGGTATCTCTGGGCCGACGTGCTCACCGCCGACGCGGCGGAGGCCTTCGCCGAGGCGCCCGGCGGGTTCTACGACCAGGCCCTGGCGCGGCGGCTGGTGGAGCACCTGTTCGCGGTGCGCAACGCGGTCGACCCGGTGGACGCCTACCGCGCCTTCCGCGGCCGCGACGCCACCATCGACGCCCTGATGCGCGACCGCGGCTTCCCCGTGCCGGACGGTTCGGGCACGCCGGACCGTCGGCCGGAGCAGGGGGGCCAGTAGGCGCGGCGCGGCGGGACGCGCTCCGAGGCGCCCGCCACTCGGCCCCCGGCTTGCCGCCGGCGGCGCTCGTGGAGGTGGATCGTGACCTTCTGCATCGTGTGGGAGTTCCGGGTCCGTTCGCAGGCGGCGGCGGCGTTCGAGGCCGCCTATGCCCCGGACGGCGAGTGGGCACGCCTCTTCCGCCGCGACGCGGGCTACCTCGGCACCGAGCTACTGCGCGACGGCGGCTTGCCCGGCCGCTATCTCACCGTCGACCGCTGGCGCTCGGCCGCCGCTTGGCAGGCGTTCCGCACCCGCCACGGTGCCGCCTACGCCGCCCTCGACGCGCGCTGCGAGCCGCTGACCTTCGCCGAGCGCCACCTCGGCAGCTTCGACGCCATCGAGCGAATTCCTGATCACCCCACCGTCCCCAGCCACCGGAAGGAGCCGAATGATGCGACGTGACGCCCCCCGACGAGCCAGGATCCTCTCCCGCGGTCTGCTTCCCCGCACACCCGCTGCCGCCGTCCTCCTCGCCCTGGGGGCGGCCCTCGCGGGCCTCGGCCCGGCG
>DATACC010000351.1:0-4056 GCA_036259255.1 Thermoanaerobaculia bacterium
GCCGGCCGCGCCGCCGCCAGCACCCGGCCGGCGAGGCCCGGCGCCGGCGCCAGCTCCGGCAGGGCGGCGAACAGGGCACCGAGGGATTCCTCGGCGCCCGCGTCGTCGCCCGCCTGCTCGGCGGCCAGCCAGCGGGTGAGCTGTTCGAGATCGGTGTCGGTGCGTCGGCGATCCATGATGCGTCGTTCTCGCTGGTCCAAGGGGAGACCGGCCGACGGCCGGCTCCCTGTCCTCTGCGCCCTACGGGTCATCCCCTCCCGCGGTTTCGCTTCCGGCCTCCGCCGGGAAAGCTCTCCCTACGGCCTTCTGCCATCGATCCGGCGGCTCATCCCGCGCTCTCTCCCGGTTCCGGGGCGTGGAGCACCCCCACCGCGCCGGTCACGGTGGCCTGACCATCACCAGCCCGCCGCCCCCTCCACCTCACGCGAGCCCCTCGGGCCCCCAACCCGCCTCCACCAGGCTCGTCATCAGCTCCTTGCGCGCCCGGTGGATGTACGTCTTCACCGTGCCCAGCGGCAGCTCGGCGGCCTCGGCGATCTCCTCGTATCCCAGCCCCTCGGCGAAGCGCAGCAGCACCACCTCGCGGTACTCCGGACGCAGCCGCCCCACCGCCGCCTCCAGGGCGCCGGCGAGCTGGCCGCGGCCGGCGTCCACCGCCGGGCCGCGCCCGGCATCGGCCAGCACCCGGGCGAGGGACGGCGCCTCGTCGTCGCCTCCGCCGGAGTCCAGCGGCACCGTCTCGAGCTCGCGCCGCCGCAGGTGGTCGATGGTCGCGTTGTGGGCGATCTTGAACAGCCAACTCGAGAACTTGCGCTCCGGATCATACGTCCGCAGCTTGCGGTACGCCTTGACGAAGGTCTCCTGGGTGAGGTCCTCGGCCGCCCCGCGGTCGCGCACCATGCGCACCACCAGGCTGAACACCGGGCGCTCGAAGCGCTCCACCAACAGGCGGAAGGCGTCGTCCGCGCCGCCCCGGGCGGCGAGCGCCAGCTCGGCGTCGCTCGGCCCGGCCCCTTCGACCCGCCGGCCGGCCGCACCCGTCTCGTACCCCGTCTCGTCCACCGGTCCCTTTCCGTCGCGCGATTCGCAACGCATTCTACGGGCTCGGCTTGCCCGGCTATACTCGGCGGGCATTCCCGACTCGATGCCGAGGCGGCCAACCAGGAGATCCAACACCATGCGACGCCTTTCGATCGCTTGCACCCTGCTCGTCTTCGTCCTCGCCACCGGTGCCGCCGGCGCCGCCACCCTCGCCGGGGTGTCGATGCCCGACCGGGTGACGGTCGCCGGCGAGCCGCTGGTCCTCAACGGGCTCGGGCTCCGCAAGAAGCTGTTCATCAAGGTCTACGTGGCCGGCCTCTACCTGCCGGCGAAGCAGGGCGACGCCTCGAAGGTGCTTGCCGCCGACTCGCCGCGCCGCACCGTGCTCCACTTCCTCTACGACGTGGACCGGGGAAAGATCTGCGAGGCCTGGAACGAGGGGCTCGCCAACAACGTCGCCAACCCCTCCGCCGAGCTCACCGGCAAGTTCACCACCCTGTGCTCGTGGATGGAGGACATGGACAAGGGCGAGACGATGAGCTTCACCTACGTTCCCGGCACCGGCACGACGGTGGAGGTGGGGGGCCGGTCGAAGGGCACGCTGCCCGGCAAGCCGTTCGCCGATGCCCTGTGGGGCGCCTGGATCGGCAAGAAGCCGCCGAGCGAGGACTTCAAGCAGGGACTGCTGGGCGTTTGACGGCCGGCGTGGGGCGCGCAAAAAAAGAGAGGAGCCTGCTGGGCTCCTCGTCGGGAGGGATGAGAGGAGGGCTTCCACCCTCTTCCGTGCCGGCACCTTAGCGAGAAAATAGTCACTTGTCAATATCTCACCACACCGGATCTCCCCTCATCGGATTCCTGCGCCCTCGCCGGCCGCCGAAGCCCGCAGCGTGCAGGCCGGCGGCGGCGACGGCCGCGGTCCTCGCCACCTGGCTCTGCCTCGCCCTGCCGGCCGCCGCCGCGGCCGCCGCCCAGCCGGGCGCTGCCGACGGTGCGAGCCGCGTGCCCCGCACCCTGCGCGGCCCCGGCGAGCCGGAGCGGGTGGCAAGCTACACCCTGCGCGCCCAGCTCGATCCGGACACCCACCGCATCGAGGGGCGCCAGACGGTGCGCTGGCGCAACACCAGCCGACGGCCGGTCTCCGAGCTGTGCTTCCACCTGTACCTCAACGCCTTCGCCCATAGCGGCACCTCGTGGTTGCGCCGGGAGGGTGCCGAGGAGATCGCCCGCCTCGCCCCCGGCGGCTGGGGCTGGACCGAGGTGCGCCGCCTGGAGGTCGCCGGCCGCGAGGTGACGGACGGCCTGCGCTATGCCGCACCGGACGACGGCAACCCGGACGACCGGACGCTCGCCCGCGTCGCCTTGCCCCAGCCGGTGGCCCCCGGCGACGAGGTGGTGATCGGCGCGGAGTTCGTCTCCCAGCTCCCCCGGGTAGTCGCCCGCACCGGCTTCGACGGCGATTTCCATCTCGCCGCCCAGTGGTTCCCGAAGCTCGGCGTGCTGGCGCGCGACGGGACCTGGAACTGCCACCAGTTCCATTACGCGAGCGAGTTCTTCGCCGACTACGGCGACTACGACGTGGCGATCACGCTGCCGCGCCGCTTCGTGGTCGGCGCCACCGGCGAGCGGGTGGGCGAGCCGGTGGTGGACGGCCGCCTCGCCACCCACCGCTACGTGCAGCACGGGGTCCACGACTTTGCCTGGACGGCCTGGCCCGAGTTCGTGGAGCGCCGCCGGGTGTTTCGCCGCCCCGGTCTGCCGGAGGTCGAGATCACCCTGCTGCTGCGCCCGGAGACGGTGGGCTTCGCCGAGCGCTACTTCACCGCCCTCGAGCACGGGCTGGAGCTGTTCGGCACCTGGTACGGGCCGTACCCCTACTCGACGCTGACCATGGTCGACCCGCCGTGGGGCGCCCGCCAGGCCGGCGGCATGGAGTACCCGACCTTCATCACCACCGGCACCCGGGTGCTCTCGCCGCGCGCCACCCAGGACCCGGAGAGCGTCACCGTCCACGAGCTCGGGCACCAATGGTTCTACGGCCTGCTGGCGAGCGACGAGGCGCAGGAATCGTGGCTCGACGAGGGCCTCACCACCTACGCCACCGCCCGTGTCCTGGCCGCCGCCTACGGTCCGGAGACCTGGGCCTTCCGCGCCTGGGGCGCGCCGGTGGTGCTGCCCGGCGTCACCCTGGAGCACCCCCACGACGTGCGCGCGGGCTACTTCCGCCGTCCCACCACCGACCCGGTGACCCGCACCACCTGGGGCTACCTCGACAAGGCCTCCTACCGCGCCGGCACCTACAGCAAGACGGCCCTCGCGCTGGCCCAGCTCGAGCGGCTGTTGGGGGCCGAGGTGATGGAGCGGGCGATGCGCGCCTACGCCACCGCCTGGCGCTTCCGCCAGCCCACCCACCACGACTTCGTGCGCACCCTGTCCCAGGCCGCCGGCGAGGACCTGGGCGACTACTTCCGCCAGACCCTGGGCAGCGCCGAGGTGCTGGACTACGGTGTGGAGCGGGTGTCGACGCAGCGCCGCCGCTCGCCCCGCGGGGTGCTCGAGCCGGGGGCCGAGCCGGCGCCCGGGGAGGCGCTGCCGGGCTGGCAGAGCGAGGTGGTGGTGCGCCGCCTCGGCGCCGTGCAACTCCCGGTGCTGGTGGAGCTGGTCTTCGCCGACGGTCAGAGCACGCGGGTGCGCTGGGACGGCCGCGACCGCTGGGTGCGCTTCCGGGTGCGGGGCCCGCGCCTGCTGTGGGCCGAGGTCGACCCGGACGAGACCCTGCTGCTCGACGTCGACCGCCTGAACAACAGCCGCCGCGTGGAGCCCGAGCGCCGGGCCTCCCGCCGCTGGGCGCAGCGGGCGCGCTTCTGGATCCAGAATCTCCTGGAGGTCGCCGCCGCCCTGGCCTGAGCCCATGAGCGATCCGACGAGACCAGGAACCGCGCCGGCGCCCTCCCCGGACACCCAGCCCGCCGCGGCCGATCCCGCCCCGGCCGCGTCCGGAAGGGCGCCCCGGCGGGG
>DATACC010000352.1:0-6964 GCA_036259255.1 Thermoanaerobaculia bacterium
GCAGCGTCCGGGGCTCCCGGACCCGCCTCCGCCGCCGCGGGAGACGCCTTGCCGGGTGCCACCTCGTGGGGGGCCGCTTCGTCCAGGTCGAAGGGGGTCTTGCCCTCCTTCACCCGGCGGTCGACCAGGCGGAAGATCAGCTCGCGGCTGCCAGGGGTGAGCTCGAGGAAGCGCACGCCGATGCCGGCCGGCAGCTCCGGGCCGGCGGGCTCGTCGCGCACCCAGGCCACCCGGCCGGTGCCGCGGATCAGCTCGAAGCCGTCCTCGAGCCGGAACTCGATGGACAACTCGGTGCCCAGCGGCGGCCGCTCGTCGGTCTGGATGAACATGCCGCCGAGCGACAGATTGGCGGAGTTCTCCTCGACGAACCCTCGGAACCGGTCGTAGCAGAGACGGACGGTGGTCGCGAAGGGCACGCGGCGGTAGATGCGTGGTGGAACGTGTACGGCCAAGGCTCTGGGTTCCTAGTTGGGATCTCTGATCTTACTGGAATCCGGCCGCCGGGGGTGGCGGGGGCGGGGTTTCCCCGGCGAGGTGGGTCTCGAGATGGGCCTCCAGGCGGCGCTCCAGCGCCTGGCGGTAGCCGGCCTGGGCGAAGAAGGCGGCGGCCAGCCGGTCGATCAGCGGCGCCAGCAGGCGCTCCTCCTCCTCGAGGGGCAGCGCCTCGGCGGCGCGGGCCTGGGCCTCGCCGTCGTCGCCAGCACCGGCCCGGGTGCCGCGGGCGGCGCGCCCCAGCACCTCGGCGCCGGCGGCCAGCGTCTGGTTGCTGCCGGCGAAGCTGGTGCGGATCACGCGGCGCAGCGGCTGGGTGTCGGTCTCGGCCACGGTGGCCTCCACGGCCCGGCGCACCCGCCGGGCGGCTTCCCGATCGACGCGCCCGCCCGGCGCGGCGTCGAGCACGCCGCCGGCCAGCGCGTGGCGCAGCAGGTAGGCGTCGTGGAACAGCGACGAGGCGGCGTTGACGCCGTCGTGGATCGCCAGCACGTAGATCACCTTGCGGAAGATCTTCTTGAGCAGATAGAGCGGCAGCTTCATCACGGTCCACACCACCACCCGCTGGACGCAGCCGGTGCGGCGGTCGCCCTCGAGGCCGGCGAGGATCGCCACGTCCCCCGGCGTCGGGTCGAGGCCGCGTTCGCGCAGCAGGTCGGCCACCGCCCGGCGGCGCACCATCGCCTCGGCCCAGTCGTCGACGAAGGGCAGCGGAATGAGCGGAGCGAGCCCCGCCAGCAGGCTGATGCGCGCGATGCCGGTGAGCGGATCCGCGGTGGATCCGCCGGGGGACGGCCCGGACGCGCCGACGGAGGGAGGGGGTTGCGGGGTGTCGTCCATGGTGTCGAGCCTACTGTGTCGCGGCGCCGGCTAGCGTCGCGGACCCCGCAGACGGGCGCGCCGTACCCTAAGATTGCACCCCGAGCACCCCTCCATGACCCCCAACCGACCGCCCACCGCGCTCCTCGTCCTCGGCTTCGCCGCTTTCCTGCTGGCGGCGCTGTCGATCGTCGACATGTACCTGCCGCGCCCCTACGACGGCGTGGTGCTCACCGAGACCCCCGGCTCGTTGCGCGTGCAATCGGTGGTGCCGGACTCCGGGGCGGACCGGGCCGGCATCGCGGCAGGCGATCGCATCGTCGGCATCGGGCGCGAGCTGCTGCGCTCGAAGGCCCAGGGAGCCGAGGCCCTCAACGATCTCGAGATCGGTGCCACGGCGGCCTACCTGGTGCGCCGCGCCGACGGCGGCGAGCTCGAGGAGGTGGCGGTGGAGCTGGGTCGGCGCCAGATCGGCGGCACCTCCTACCTCTACGCCTGCCTGCTCGGCTTCAGCTTCTTCTTCATCGGTCTCTTCGTGCTGCTGCACCAGCCGCGGCTGCGCGCCGGGCACGTGTTCTTCCTGCTCTGCTGCCTGTTCCTGGTGTTCCTGGTCTGCCGGCTGCGGCCGGCGTCCTACTCGGCGGTCGACGCCTTCGTGCTGCGCACCGGAACGCTGGCCCTGGTGCTGCTACCGGCGAGCTTCCTCCATTTCTTCCTCATCTTCCCCCGCCCGGTGTGGGACGGCCGCCTCGGCGAGACCTTCGGCGCGCTGCGCAACCGCCGCACCTGGGCGACGCTGCTCGGCGTCGTCTACCTGGTGCCGGCGCTGGTCTTCGTCTACGGCGTGTGGGGCGTCCAGGGGCTCGGCCGGGTGGGGCGCTCGATCAGCGGCGCCCCGGCCGGCAGCTGGTGGGTGCTCGCCCTCTACATGGTGGTCGGCCTGCTGCTGCTCGCCGCCAACTGGGCCCACCTGCCGGCGTCGCGCGAGCGCCGTGGCGCGGCCATCGTGCTGCTCGGCTCGATCGTCGGGCTGGTGCCGTTCCTGGTGCTGGCGGTGGGGTTCCCGTCGTTCTTCCAGACCGAGCAGTTCATCTTCTACGGCGTCGTGCCGCTGGCCGCGATCCCGCTGACCTTCGCCTACGCCATCTTCCGCTTCCAGCTCCTCAACGTGCGGGTGATCCTGCGCAAGAGCCTGCTGTACACCGCCACGACGGCGGTGGTGACGCTGGTCTACGCCCTCGGCATCGCCTCGTTCAACGCGCTGTTCCAGGGCACTGGCCTGGCGCGCTCGCCCTACTTCCCGCTGCTGTTCGCCCTCGCCATCGTGCTGCTCTTCGAGCCGCTGCGCCGCCGCATCCAGGGGCCCATGGACCGCTTCTTCTTCGCCGAGCGGGCACGGCTGCAGCGCGCCATGGTGGAGCTCGGCGAGGCGCTCACCGGGCAGCAGGATCCGGCCCAGCTCGTGCGCGACCTGGTGGAGGTTCTGCCGCGCCTGCTCGGCCTGCGCTTCGCCGCCCTCTTCGTCGCCCAGGACGACCGTTTCGTGCGCGCCGCCGGCTCGCCCGCGCGACCCCAGGACGGCCGCGCCCTCGACCGGCCGCCGCCGCCGGGCACCGCCGCCGAGCTGCCGGCGGAGATCGTCGTTCCCGAGCCGCTGCTGGAGCACCTGGCCGGGCGCACCCTGGCCCGCCTCGACGATCTCGACCTGCTGCGCCTGCGCTCCCCCGCCGTCGACCGGCTGGCCTCGACCCTCGCCGAGGCCGGGGTCGACGCGGTGGGGCTGCTCGCCTCCTCGCGGCGCCGCCTCGGGCTGGTGCTGCTTTCGCCCAAGCTGTCCCAGGTGACGCTGGAAGCCGAGGAGCTCGACCTGCTGCGAGGCCTGCTGCACCAGGCGTCCATCGCGCTCGAGACCGGACGCCTGCTCGAGGAGCGGGCGCGCCGGGCGGAGCTCGAGCGCGACCTCGAGATCGCCGCCGCGATCCAGGCTTCGCTGCTCCCCCGCCGGCTCGACCTCGGCCCCGGCTGGCGGGTGGCGGCGGCGTGCCGGCCGGCGCGCCACGTCGGCGGCGACTTCTACTCGATTCTGCCGGGGCCGGCGCTGCTCTACGGCGACGTCTCGGGCAAGGCGGTCTCCGGCGCCCTGATGATGATGGCGGCCTCCGAGGTGTTCCACTCGCTGGCGCTCGCCAACCGCTCGCCCGAGGACCTGTTCGACCTCGCCAACCGGCGCCTCTACGAGCTCGGCGAGCGCAGCTTCGTGGCCGTGGGATACTTCTCGCCGAACGGCGCCGGGGAGGGGAGCACCGGGCCGGAGGGCCACCTGACCTACCTGCTGGCCGGGCAGCCGTCGCCCCTGCTGCGCCACGGCGACGGCAGGGTGGACGAGCTGCCCTTCCCGGAGCACCGGCTGCCCCTCGGGGCGCTCCGCACCGGCGGCTATCGGCCGCTGGCGGTGCGCCTGGAGACGGGCGACCTGCTGCTCGCCTACTCCGACGGCGTGGTGGAGGCCCAGGGGCCGGACGGCGAGCCGTTCGGGCAGGATCGCCTCGAGACCCTGCTCGCCGCCACTCCGGGCGATCCGCAGTCGGTCGTCGAGGCGGTGCTGGCGCAGCTCGACCGCTTCACCCACGGCGAGCTGCCGTACGACGACGTCACGCTCCTCGCCATCGGCCGGTCGCGACCGGCGGAGATCCACACGCCATGACGAAGAAAGTGCTCATCCTCCTCGCCCTGGTGCTCGGCGTCGCCGCCGGCGCCGGGGCCGTGTGGAGGGCCAGCCTGCCGCCCGCCGAATGGACCACCGGCTCGAAGGAGGCTCTCGCCGCCGTCCTGGCGGCCCGCGAGGCGGAGATGCAGCTCTACTTCGAGGAGGCCCTGGCGCACTACGAGCGGGCCCTGGAGCTCGACCCCGGCCTCGTCTTCGCCATGCTCAAGGTGGTGCAGCTCAGTCCGCCGGTGGAGGGCCGTCGCGAGGTGATCGCCCGCCTGGTCGAGGAGCTGAAGAGCGCCGATCTCGGCGACCTCACACCCCGCGAGCGCATGCTGGTGGAGAGCTTCCGGGCGCGGCTGGACCACGAGCCGGAGCGCGCCGCCGAGATCCTCGACGCCTATCTGCGCGAGCACCCGGACGACCCCTACGCCGTGGAGATCCGCTGCCGCCGCTACTGGGCCGACAACGACATGGGTCCCGCCGAGGCGTGCTACCGGCGCCTGACGGAGCTCGACCCGAACTGGGTAGAGGCGCAGAACCGCATCGGGTATCTCGCCATGGAGCGCGGCGACTTCGCCGACGCCGAGGAGCAGTTCGAGATCTACCGCTACCTCGCCCCGGAGGAGGCCAACCCCCACGATTCCCTCGGCGAGCTGCTGATGCTGCTCGGCCGGTACGACGAGGCCGAGCGGGAGTTCCGCGCCGCGCTCGCGACGCGCTCCACCTTCTGCCCGTCGTGGGAGAACCTGGTGACGCTGAACTTGCTGCGCGGCGACCCCCGGGCGGCCGAGGGGGTGGTGACGGCGGCGCGGCAGGCCGAGGGCTGCCCGCAGCCCAACCTCGCGCTCCAAAGGTGCCGGGTGGCCGCCTGGAGCGCCGGCGATGCGGGGCGTTGGGCGGAGATGCACCAGGCCGCCACCGAGTGCATGCAGCGCACCGGCACCTCCGAGATGATCCTCCTCGCCCTGGCCGCCGGCCTCCACGTCGGGGCCTCGGAGACGACCACCGCGACGGTCGCGGAGCTCGCGGAGCGGGTGGGCACCGAGGGTCACTACATCGAGACCGGGCACGTCCACCTGGCGCTGGGAATGCGCCGGCTCCAGGAGGGCGACCCGCCCGGCGCGGTCGAGCACCTGCGGGCCGCCGACGAGCGGGTGCCCTTCGGCCAGGGGCAGGGCGTCACCAAGCTCTTCGGCCGGCTGCTCCTGGCCCACGCGCTGCGCCAAGCCGGGCGGCCGGAGGAGGCCGAGGCGGTGGTCGAGAGCGTGCGCCGCATCAACTTGTCGTTCGTGCGCGACATGCGGCTGCTGCCGAAGGACGCGGAGCGCCGGCCGCCAGGATGATCTGCGCCGTCGTCAGCAAGAAGGGGGGCGTCGGCAAGACGACCACCGCGGTGACCCTCGCCGCCGCCCTGGCCGAGGCCGGCCGGCGCGTGCTGCTGGTGGACCTCGACAGTCAGGCCTCGGCCTCGCTGTCGGTCGGCGTCGGGCGCGAGCGTCTCGCCCCCTCGGTGGCCGACGTGCTGCTGTGGGGGACACCGGCGCGCGAGGCGATCCGCGCCAGCGGCGTGCCGCGGCTCGACCTGCTCACCGCCTCGGCGGACCTGGCGAGCGCCGACCTGGAGCTCGGCTCCTTTCGCCAGCGCGAAAGCCGCCTGGCCGCGGCCCTCGAGCACGCCGCGGCGGACTACGACCAGGTGATCCTCGACTGCCCGCCGGGGCTGCCGCTACTGGCCGTCAACGCCCTGGTGGCGGCGGACGTGTTCGTGGTGCCGGTGCCGCCCCAGTTCCTCGCCCTCGCCGGCGCCGAGACGCTGCTCGCGGCCGCCGAGCGGCTGCGCGCCAACTACAACCCGAAACTGTCGCTGGCCGGTCTGCTGCTGACGATGGTGGACTACCGCACGGCCGAGACCCGGCGCAACGTGCAGCGCATCCGGGAGCGCTACGGCGACGCCGTGTTCGCGGTGGAGGTGCGGATCAACACGCGGCTGGCGGAGGCGCCGGGGGCGGCGCAGACGATCCTGCAGTACGACTCGAAGGCCTCCGGCGCCCAGGCCTACCGGCTGGTGGCCGAGGAGTACCTGCTGCGAGCCGAGCGGCTCACCCGCGAGCCGGTGGGGCCGATCCGCAGCTAATCGAGGCAGACCTCGCCGAAGTCGATGCCGGCGCCGGGCTCCACCACCAGCAGCTCGTCGGCGGCGGTGCGGTAGATCGGCCGCGGGCCGGCGACCACCTGCTCCATCGACGGGAACCGGGCCTCGACGGCGGCGCCCGAGGCGGCGCGGCCGGCGACGGAGACGGCGCGCAGCGGCGCCTCGGCACCCGGCCCGGCGAAGGACAGCACCGCCGTACGGCCCGCCACCCGGGCGGCGGCCCCGGTCTCGCCGCAGCGTTCCACCTGAACCGGCACCGGCTCGAGGGGACTCCCCACCACGCGCTCCGCCTCGCGCCGGGTCATGCCGGCGGACAGGCCGTTCCAGGCGAGCTGGCCGGCGTCGTCGAAGGCGAGGGTGGCGAGCACCGGCGTCGTCCGATCCGGCACCGCGGCGGGAGCCGAGACGAAGGCGGCGAAGAGGGTCGCGGCGAGGCAGACGGCGGCGACCACCAGGAACGGCTGGTTGTCTGTCGGCGCACCGGGACGCCCGCGGCCGGTGGTCGTCCGGGTCTCGTTGTCGCTGGGTGGCGGTGCGGGCATGGCTTCGGCTCCTTGCCTCCGAAGCAAAGCAAGGGGCGGGCCAGCCGGCGGTTCAACTTCCGCTTCCCACCTCCACCGCCAGCGGCTCGTCGTTGGCCAGGGCGCGGGCGTCGCTGCGGCTCGCGGCGGCGGTCCGGTCGACCCCGGCCAGTGCCAGGCGCCGCGCCGCGGCCGCGGCCCTGGAGTCGCCCTCGGCCTCCAGCGACCAGGCGGCGTGCTCGGCGAGCAGCGCCAGCTCCGTGGCCCGGC
>DATACC010000353.1:0-11840 GCA_036259255.1 Thermoanaerobaculia bacterium
GTGCTGGCTGTCTCGTCTGTCCAGCCAGCACCGCGCCGATGAGCACGACGACCAGCGCCATCCCTCGCGCCCGCGGCCGAAGGCGGTGTTGTAGGAGCCGGCCTCGGCCGGCCGGCCGCCGGAGCGGGCGGGCCGGGCCTCGCGATGGGGGGGGCAGGCGGCTCCGGTGTCTGGCAACGGGGCCGTGGCGGGGGCCGCGGTGCCACAGGGCGGCGGCAGGGTGTCGCCGCCGGGATTGGGATCGGTCTCGAGCAGGAGGGCGAGGGCGCGGCGGTCGCCGCCCAGGGCCTGCCAAGCGGCCCGGCACTCGGGGCAATGGTGCAGCACGTGCTCGTGGACCATGCGCGCCAGAGTCCGCGGCGACACCACGCCGCTGCCGGCCAGGTGGTACAGCTCTGGAGTGATGTGCCGTTCGCTCATGCCCGTCTCCCCGCGCCAGTGTAGTGACGATCCTTGCAAGTCTGTCATAGCTGCAGGTTCGACATCGCGCAGCCGCCGGACGTCGGAAGGGCCGTGGCGCCGGAGGGAGCGCCGTCCGGTGGCGCCGGTCGGCACGAGGGTGGGAAGACCGGCCGCCGGGGGGGCGGCCGACCGAGAAGGCCGTGGCCGCCGGTCCGCGGACTGGCGAGGAGGGAGCACCGAGCCCGCATGCAAGCTCCGGAACCCGGCGAACGGGTGTCCCCCGAGCTCCGCCGCAGATCGTCTTTGGGCGCAACTTCGGGCCCCCGCGGCGGGAGGGGCTCGGGGGGCCGCCTATCCTGCCGTGTGGCGGCGGGGGCGGACCCGGCTGTCCTTCGGCAACGAACGCAAGGAGGAAGATCGATGACCCGACGCGACCTCGAGCTCCCCACCGGCCCCTCGCCGGGCCCGCGCTCCGGCGCCGTCTCCGGCGCGGACCCGGAAGGCGAAGCCGGTGCGGCCGCCTCCGAGCCCGCCCGTGCCGCGGCGCCGGTGGAGCGCCGCGACGGCCAGCTCCGCCCCGAGTGGTTCGGCCGCTCGGCCACGGCCGGCGCGGGGCCCGGTCCGGATCCGACGGCGGCCGAAGCCCTCGCCACCCGCCTCGCGACCCTCCCCGCGCCGCTGCTGCGCGAGGTCACCCACTACGCCGAGTACCTCGCCGCCCGCTACGCCACGGACGACTCTCCGGACGGCTGCTGATCTCCCGAACCGGGGCGGCCGCAGTGCCGTCCTGGACTCTTTCTCGCGCGGAAGCGGCGGCTGCCGATGCGCGCCTGCCGGTGCCGGGCTGCGAAAGCGGAGCACCAGCTATTCGCCCGCTGACGCGCTACGAACCCAAGAGTCCCGGTGACGCTTCCGCGGCAACGCACCATGCGGCCACCCCTGCCGACGGTTGGAGGGCGCCCGCTCGGCCGGGGCAGCGATAGAGTTGGCCGGTCGAGCTTTCGACCACCGTAGGAGACGCCATGAAGATACTGACCGCCGCGCTGCTGTCGATCATCCTGCTGGCCGGCTGCGTTCGCGCCGATCAGACCCGCACCGAACCAGTCCGCCACCCCGGTCAACCCCGCGCCGATCTCTACGCCTGCGAGGGCTGCGAGG
Source organism: Thermoanaerobaculia bacterium (assembly GCA_036259255.1). Taxonomy (GTDB): domain Bacteria; phylum Acidobacteriota; class Thermoanaerobaculia; order Multivoradales; family JBCCEF01; genus DATACC01. Next base: position 1,561 of record DATACC010000353.1, read on the forward strand.
CGATCTACGAGCATCCCCACGACGACCTGGGGTGGGAGACGACGATTCCGCCGGCCGGCGAGCCGGGGGAGCCGCTGGTGCTCGCGGGCACCGTGTACCAGGCCGACGGCGAGACGCCGGCGCCCGGGGTGGTCGTCTATGCGTACCACACCAACATCGAGGGCGTGTACCCGACGCGGGGCGGCGAGACGGGGTGGGCGCGGCGCCACGGCTACCTGCGCGGCTGGGTGCGGACCGACGAGCAGGGACGCTACCGCTTCCACACCATCCGACCCGGCGGCTACCCGGAGCGGCCCGACCCGGCCCACGTCCACATGACGGTGAAGGAGCCGGGGCACCGGGAGTACTGGGTGGACGAGGTGATCTTCGCCGACGATCCCCAGGTCACCGAGGCCGAGCGTCGGCAGGCCGACGCCCAGGGCGGCTCGGGCCTGGTCCATCCCACCCGCGACGCCGAGGGCGTCTGGCACGCCACCCGCGACATCGGCCTGGAGCACCACCCGGAGGTGCGGTAGGGCCCGCCGCCGGATCGGCTCTAACCAAATCCCTTCCCCTCCCCCGGTGGTATGGTCATCCCCGTGACGAACCGAGGAGGAACCTCATGGCCGAAGTGAGCAGGACGGGTTCGCTGCCCGAGGCGGAGCGGCCGCCGGCACCGCTGCCGGTGGACAACGACGCGACCGCCATCGAGGAGGTCACCGAGCGGGCGGACACCGTGTGGACCCACCCCGGCGGAGGGCCGAAGCTGCCCAGCCGGGAACGCCAGGAGCTGCGCGGCAAGCACGGCCGGGTCGCCATCGTCGCCGGGGCGCGCACGCCGTTCGTCAAGGCCGGCACCGACTTCCGCGACATGGACGTCACCGACCTGTCCGGCGTCGCCGCCTCCGCCCTGCTCGCCCGCACCGGCGTCGATCCCCGGTCGGTGGACATGTCGATCTTCGGCGTCGTCGTGCCGGCCTTGAACGCGCCCAACCTGGGGCGCGAGGTGGTGTTCCGCACCGCGATGCCGGAGACCACGGTGGGCACCACCGTCAACCTCGCCTGCGCTTCCTCGAACCGCGCCATCACCTTCGGCGCCGAGGCGATCTTGAAGGGCGAGGCCGAGGTGGTGATGGCCGGCGGCGCCGAGTCGCTGTCCAACGTGCCGATCCGCTTCTCCCAGGAGGCGGCCCACATCTTCGTGGCCCTGTCGCGCGCCCGCACCCTCCCGGCCAAGGCGAAGCTGCTGTCCAAGCTGCGACCCCAGGACCTCGCCCCCGTCGCCCCCGCCATCGCCGAGTACACCACCGGCATGACGATGGGCGAGTCGGCCGAGAAGATGGCCAAGGAGAACGACGTGTCGCGCCGCGCCCAGGACGAGGTGGCCCTGTGGTCCCACCACCGCGCCGCCGCCGCCCAGGAGGAGGGACGCTTCGACGAGCAGATCGTCGCCACCTTCCCGCCGCCCAAGCACAAGGAGGCGGTGGCCCACGACACCGGCGTGCGCAAGGGCACCTCGCTCGAGGCGCTCTCCGAGCTGCGGCCCGTGTTCGACCGCCGCTACGGCACGCTCACCGCCGGCAACTCGAGCCCGCTGACCGACGGCGCCTCCGCCGTGCTGCTGATGAGCGAGGAGAAGGCCAAGGCCCTCGGCTACCAGCCCCTCGGCTATATCCGCTCCTTCGCCTTCACCGGAGTCGACCCGGGGCATCAGCTCCTCCAGGGGCCGGCCTACGCCGCCCCGGTGGCCCTGGAGCGCGCCGGCCTCGCCTTCGAGGACATCGACCTCGTGGAGATGCACGAGGCCTTCGCGGCCCAGATCGTCTCCAACCTGAAAGGCCTGGCGTCGGCGAAGTTCGCCCGCGAGGAGCTGGGGCTCGACCGCCCGGTGGCGCGGCAGATCGATTTCGACCGCATCAACGTCAACGGGGGCTCGATCTCCATCGGCCATCCGTTCGGCGCCACCGGCGCCCGGGTGACCATGCAGATCCTCCACGAGCTCGCCCGGCGCGGCGCCAACCTCGGCCTGATCACCGTCTGCGCCGCCGGCGGTACCGGCTTCGCGATGGTGGTGGAACGGGAGTAGCCGCGGCCACCCGCGGGGAGGAGCCGGCGTGACGACCTCCGGCGGCCCGCCCGCGGACGGGCAGCCCGCGCCCCAACAGCATCCACCCGAGCAGCATCCAGCCGAACAGGAGCCGCCGGCACAGGACCCGCCCGCCGCTGACTTGCCGGCCCAGCGTCCGCCAGACCTGCCTCCGCCCGCCCGGCAGTCGCCGGCGCCGCATGGCGCCCCGCCGGGTGCCAGCGGGCCGCCGCTGGCGGGGGTGCTGGTGGTCGACCTGTCGCGGCTGCTCCCGGGCCCGCTCACCGCCAAGCTCCTGGCCGATCTCGGCGCCCGGGTGGTGAAGGTGGAGGAGCCGCGCATGGGCGATCCCCTGCGCATGGCGCCGCCGCTGGTGCGCGGCCGCAGCGCGCTGGCCGCCCTGCTCCTCGCCGGCGTCGAGAGCGTCGCCCTCGATCTCGGGAACCCCGGCGCCCGCGACGTGCTGGAGGATCTGCTGGCCCGCGCCGACGTGCTGCTCGAGAGCTTCCGGCCCGGTACCCTCGCTCGCCTCGGCTTTCCGCCCCGGGAGCTCGCCCGCCGATTCCCGCGCCTCGTCGTCTGCTCGCTCTCCGGCTATGGGCAGGAAGGGCCGCAGGCGCCGCGGGCCGGGCACGACCTCACCTACCAAGCCCTGGCCGGCACGCTGGCGCCGACGGCGCGGATGCCGGCGGTGCCGGTGGCCGACGTCGCCGGTGCCTGGTCCGCGGCGCTCGCGGTCGTCGCCGCCCTCTACCGCCGCGGCGCCACCGGCCGCGGCGCCCGGGTGGACGCCTCGCTCTACGACGCCGCCCTGCACGCCAACGTCGCCGCCTGGGCCGAGGAGGGGGCCGGCGAGCGCGAGGTGGGCCGGGCGCTGCCGCTCACCGGCTCGCTGCCCTGCTACAACCTGTACCTCACCGCCGACCGCCGCTACGTGGCGCTCGCCTGTCTCGAGCCCCGCTTCTGGAAGCGCTTCTGCGCCGTGGTGGGGCGGGCGGATCTCGAGAAGCGGCACCTGGATGCCCGGCTCGAGGCCCGCCAGCGGGTGCAGGAGGTGATCGGCGGGCGCACCCGCGACGCCTGGGAGGCGTTGGCCCGCGAGCACGACCTGCCCCTCGAGCCGGTGCTCTCGGCGGCCGAGGCGCGCCGCCACCCGCAGGCCCGGGAGCGCCGCGTGGTGTCCACCGGGCCCGACGGCCTGCTGCGCCTCGCCTACCCGGCCCTCCTCGACGGCGAGCGTCCCGAGGCCGCCGAGCGCCTGCCGCGCCTGGGCGACGACACTCCGGCGGTGCTCGCCGAGCTGGGCCGCGCGATGCGCCCCGCCGAGCAGCGCGCCGCCGGCGTCGGCCGCCGGCTCGGCGTGAAGCGGGTGCTGGCACGGATCGGCCTGCGCTGGAAGGGGCGCAGGGGATGACCAACCACCGCCGGCGGGGCCGCCTCTACCGCCGCGGCCGGGGCTCGGAGACCCGCTTCAGGGTCATCTCGAAGAAGCGCTGCCAGGTGCCGTCGATCTGGATCTCGCCCACCTCGTGCCACCGGAAGTCGTCGATGGCGATGGTGTAGCGGATCGGACCCCGCGGGCTCTCCATCTCCCACACCAGGTCGTCGCCGTCGCGGTAGGCTGGGTACTCGCCGCCGCGGCCGTTGGCGAGCCAGGTATGAAAGCGGTAGCCGTCGCCCTCCTCGGCCGGGGCGAGCACGGCAAGGGCGTGGTGCGCCAGCTCACCGCTCTCGGCGCCGTGGTGGACCCCCTCGATCACCAGCACCCGGCCGCCGAGGCGCGGCTCGACCGTCTCCTTGCCGCGGAACCGCACCGGCTCTCCGGCGCCCATGCGGATCCATCCCTCGCCCTCCCAGGTGCCGGCGAGCTGGCCGACCTCGTCCATGGCGAGACGCACGGCCGGCGGTTCGGCGGGGGCGGGCGCCGGCGCGGGGGCGGGCGCGGCGGGACGCGGCTGCTGCGCGGCGAAGGCAGGAGCTGCGAGAACGATGAGAAGGGCGAGCGTCCAGGGGATGGGTCGGCGCATGAACGGGTCTCCGCAAGTGGTCCGTGGTGGGAACGAGAGTAGAGCAAGCGGCGGCGCCCGTCTTGATGAAAACGGCCGGGAGGCTCCGAACCGCTCCCGCTCGCGACCGGTTCCGGGGCGTGGACCCGCCGTTCCCCCCCCCCGCCTCACTCGACCAGCCGGTGGGCGATGCGGCGGGCGTGGTGCTCGAACCGGCGGGGGGTGACGCCGAGCAACTCGCGGAACTCCCGCACCAGGTGGGCCTGGTCGGCGTAGCCGCCGGCGGCCGCCACGTCCACCCACGGACGCGCGGCGAGCACCGCGTCGGCGGCCGTGGCGCGCAGGCGGCGCACCCGCGCCAGCTCCTTCGGCGTCAGCCCGACGGCGGCGCGGAAGCGGCGGCGCAGGTGGCGGGGCGAGAGATCGGCCCCGCGGGCGAGCTCCTCGACGCTTTCGCTGCCGCGGGAGCGGACGATGCGCAGGACGACGGTCATCACCGCGGCGTCCAGCGGTCCGGCGGTGGGAACCAGCTCGCCGAGGGCCGCGTCCAACCGCTCGGCGGCGGCCGCCTCCGGCGGTCCGCCGGTCAGCGCCGCGGTGAGGCGCTCGCACCAGGCGGGATCGAGCCACAGGCGGGCGGGGCCGACGGCCTCGCGCAGCGATCCCGCGGGCAGGCCGAGCAGCGAGGGGGCGGCGCCGGGCCAGAGGTGGAAGCCCCACCAGGCGTCGCCGCCGGCGACCGGCATTGCGAAGGGCTGGGTCCGGGGACCGGCCAGCATCGCCTCCCCGCCGCGCCCCACCGAGACCGAGACGCCGCCGGTGGGCGGGATCACGTGCTCGATGACGCCCGCTTCCGGCGCCACCGCGAAGCTCCACAACGCCGCCACCCACGGCGCCAGCTCGGGCCGCGGCGGCAGCTCGGTGTAGCTCATCGGGGAGTCTGCGTGGCTCATCCTCGACCTCGGTTCCGGAATCGCTGCAAGGGGTCTGCGCACCCTAGCAGAGCCGGAGGGGGCCGCGGCTACTGCCAGGGCGTGGAGCACCCCGACCACATCCGGCTCGCTGCCAGTTCCTGGGCGTGGGCCACGCCGCTCCGGGAGCGCGCTGGAGCGGCGCAAGGGCAAGCCGTGGCCTCCCGTCCCCTCCTCGGCTACCATGCGCCCCATGCCCCGGACCTCGCCATCCCGCCCCGCCCTCGCCGCCGCCCTCCTGCTCTCGCTCCTCGCCCTGCCGGTGACGGCCACCGCTGCCGCCGCCGACGTCGTGGCCGCGGAGCCGTCCCGCCCTCCCGAGCGTGCTGCCGCCGAGGGGGCGAGTCCGCAGGCAGTGCCCGGACCCGGGCCGGGGCGGCCGCAGGCCCCGGTGCCGGAGCCGTGGCGCACGGTGGCCGAGCGGACCGGCTTCCGGGCCACCTCCTCCTACGAGGAGACGGTGGACTTCGTGAGCCGCCTGGCGGAGCTCTCGCCGGCGATCCATCTCACCACCTTCGGGGTGTCCGCGGAGGGGCGGCCCCTGCCGCTGGTGATCCTGTCGGCCGACGGCGCCTTCACGCCGGAGGCGGCGCACGCCCTGGCGGGCGAGCGGGGCAAGCCCATCGTGCTGTTCCAGAACGGCATCCACTCCGGCGAGATCGACGGCAAGGACGCCTCGCTGCGCATGCTGCGCGACGTCGCCCTCGGCCGCCGGGACGACCTGCTCGCCGCCGCCACCCTGCTGGTGGTGCCGATCTACAACGTCGACGGCCACGAGCGCCGCTCGCCGTTCCACCGCGCCAACCAGGACGGCCCGGTGGAGGGGATGGGCTGGCGCACCACCGGCAACGGCCTGGATCTCAACCGCGACCACCTGAAGGTCGCCAGCCCCGAGGCGCGCGCGGTGATCGACCTGTTCAATCGCTGGCGGCCCCACCTGCACGTCGACAACCACGTGACCGACGGCTCGCAGCACGCCTGGGTGCTCACCTGGGCCGTGGCCGAGCCGCCGCAGCTCACGCCGGCGCTGGGGGCGTGGATCGAGGCGCACATGAAGCCGGCCCTCGCCGCCACCGAGGCGGCGGGTTTCCCCACCGGGCCGTACGTCGAGCTGAACGACCGCCTCGATCCGGGTGAGGGCTTCACCACCGACATCAGTCCGCCGCGCTTCGCCACCGGCTACTACCCGCTGCGCCACCGCCCTTCGGTGCTGGTGGAGATGCACTCCTACAAGCCGTACCGCGAGCGGGTGCTGGCCAACCAGGCGTTCCTCGAGGCGCTGCTGCTGGAGGCCGGCCGCGGGGGGCGCGAGCTGATCGCCGCCGTGGCGGCGGCGGAGGCGGCCACGGTGGCGGCGGGGCGGCCGGACGCCGAGCCGTCCCGCGTGACGCTCGCCTTCGAGAGGGCGCCGGAGCCCGAGCGCCTGGAGGTTCCGTTCCACGACTGGCGGGTGGAGAGCTCGGTAGCCCTCGGCGCGCCGATGCTGGTGTGGGGCGAGACGCCGCGCCCGGTGGAGGTGGACTGGTACCACGGCGTCGTGCCCGCGGCGACGGCCTCGCGCCCCCGGGGGTACCTGGTGATGCCGGGCTGGCCCCAGATCGAGGAGCGGCTCGCGGTCCACGCTCTGCGCGTCGAGCGGGTGACGGTGCCGGGGCAGGTGGCGGCCGAGGCGGTCTACGTGCTGGAGCCCGACTTCGCCGAGGCCCCGTACCAGGGGCTGACGCGGGTCACCCCGGGGCGCGTCGAGCGCCGCCCCGAGCCGGCCGCGGAGGTGCCCGCCGGTGCATTGTGGATCCCCGCCGACCAGCCCGGCTTCGAGGTGGCGGTGCAACTGCTCGAGCCCGAGGCGCCGGACTCGCTCCTCGCCTGGGGCCTGCTCAACACCGTCTTCGAGCGCAAGGAGTACATCGAGACGTGGCTCCTCGAGCCGCTGGTGCGCGAGATGCTCGCGGACGAGGCGGTGGCCGCCGAGTGGCGCGCGGCCTTGGCCGACGAGGCCTTCGCGGCCGACCCGGGGGCGCGCTGGCTGTGGTGGTACCAGCGCACCCCCTACTGGCGCGACCAGTCCTGGCGCCTGCCGGTGCTGCGGGTCACCGCTCCGCCGAAGCTCACCACCGCGCCCTGGCAGCCGGTGGCCGCCGGCCCGCTCCCCGCCGCCTCGCGGTAGGGAGCGGAGGCGGCCCGGGATCGGCTGGAGCGCGGCGCCCGCCGCGCGCTGCCGCCGGCGCGGTTGCGGCGACCCCTAGCGCCGCGCCAGCCGGTGCGCCTGGGCCGCCGCCTCGGCGCGCGCCTCGGAGTCCCCGTCGTCGAGGTGGGTGCGGAGGCGGTCGGTGACCGGCAGCACCATCGGCATCGGGGGGAGCTCGAAGGGGCGGCCGGTGGTCTCGTCGAGGAGGCCGCCCTCGTCGACCAGGCGGGTGGCCTCCGGCAGCGGCAGGCCCGCCACGGCGCGGGTGACGGCGCGGAAGACGCCCTCGTGCTCCGGCTCGACGAAACGCAGCAGCCGGCGCGACTGGGCCGCCAGGTGGTAGTGGGAGGGGATGAAGTAGATGCCGTCGAGGTGCAGGCGGTCGCAGATCAGCACCAGCAGCGAGAGGGTGTCGTCCAGCACGCCGAGGCCCGGGTGGCGCTGGCCCGGAAGATGCGGTCGGGCGGGCCCGAAGTCGAGGCGCGGGTTCTGCTGCATCAGCCACTCGACGCGCAGCAGCTCGAAGCCGGGCATCGCCGCGCGCTCCAGGCGCGCCCGCAGCTCGACCAGCAGCTCGCGATGCTCCGGGGACCCCCAGATGCGCACCGTCTCACCCGCCGGGTGGTCCGGCTCCAGCTCCACCGTGGGCTGGGGGAAGCCGAGGCGGCGCAGGCGCTCGAGGTAGCCGGTGCGCTCGAGCGCCAGCTCGACCCCGCTCTGGGTATAGAAGCCGAGGAAGCGGTGCGCCGGCGCGCCGGCGAGGGGGCCGAGCACGTCCTCGCTGCTCAGGTTCCAGTCCGGTTCGTCGGGAGTGGTGGGCTCGCCGGAGAGCTCCTCGTGGCGGAAGGTGCGGGCGTGGCGGCGGTAGCCCTGGAGCATCAGCTCCTCGGTGGGCGGCGGCTCGTGGCGCCGCCCGGTGAGGAGCCAGGAGAGATAGCGCGCGCTGTAGCGCCACGCCTCGCGACCGTAGCCGCCGGCCAGCACCACCACCATCGGCACGGCCGGGCGGCGCTCGCGCAGCAGCTCGGTCACCCGGCAGTCACGCTGGAAGAGCCCCTCGGCGGTGAGCTCCCCGTCACCCAGCGTGTCGTCCGCAGCGCCGTCGGTGCCGGCGAGGTAGACGGCGAGCACCGGGCGCAGCGCCGCGACCACCGGCGGCAGGTGGCTCTCCAGTGCCGCCAGGTAGGCGGCGTCGTCGACGCCCGCGCCGAGCTCCACGCTGGTGGAGGCCACGGCGTCGGGATCGGTGCCGGAGGAGCCGTTGTGCATCGAGAAGGTGTGCACCGTCGGGTCGGTGGCGAAGCAGGCGCGGGTGCCGTCGCCGTCGTGGAGATCGCCGTCGATCACCAGCACCGGGCCGGCGAGCCCCCGATCGCGCTCGGCGGCGATCGCCACCGCCACGTCGTTGATCAGGCAGAAGCGGGCGCCGCGGGCGGGGAAGGCGTGGTGCAGCCCGCCGCCGAGGTTGGCGGCGATCCCCCCGGAGTCGACCGCGAGCCGCGCCGCCAGCACCGTGCCGCCCGCCATCCGCCGCTGGGCATCGAGGATGCGTTCGCGCTGCCGCTCGGTGGTCGGCAGCCCGACGACGCGGGTGAGCACGTCGCGATCGCCCAGCGTCTCCAGGTACGCGGGCGGGTGCACCCGGCACAGCGCCTGGAACGGCACCGGCCGCGGCACCTGCACCGAGCCCCGCCGCACCAGCCCCTCGGCGGCGAGGAAGGCGAGGATCTTGTCGCCCCGGCCGGTGTCGTAGGTCAGGCCGGGCAGCTCCAGGCGGTAGCGCGGGCTGTAGACCAGGGCGGCGCTCGGGCGCCGCCGCAACCGGCGGGTGAGCCAGGGCAGCAGCGAGGCGGCCAAGCGCCTACTCCATCTCCACCCAGGTGGCACCCCAGCCGCCGGCCTCGCCGGGAGCGTCGCCGAAGCCGGTGACCCGCGGGTCTCGCGACAGGATGGTGCGCACCGCCTGGCGCTGTACGCCCACGCCCTTGCCGTGGATCACCCGCAGGTGGCGCAGGCCCCGGGCGTAGGCGGCGTCGAGCCAGTCGCGCACCAGCGCCGGGACCTCCTTCGGTGGGAAGGTGTGGAGGTCGAGCACGTCGGTGATCTCGAGCTCCACCGGCTCGGGGTCGGGCCAGGGCTCGTCGTCGCGGGGTTCGGAGGAGGGATCGTCGCGGTCGGGCACGGGGCGATTGTAAGGGCGAACCACCGCCCCGTGCCGCGGGGTTCAGTCGGCGGCGAGGATCAGCAGCGTCAGGTCGTCGCCGGGGTCGCCCACGGTGTAGGCCCGCAGGGTCGAGACCAGCAGCTCCTCGAGCGCCCCCGCCGCCAGGTGCCGGTGGGCCCGCAGCAGCTCCAGCAGGCGCTCCTCGCCGAACAGCTCGCCGCTGCCGTCCTGCGCCTCGGTGACGCCGTCGGTGACGAGGACCAGCCGGTCGCCGGGCACGAGGTGGGTGACCTCGTCGCGGAAGGGGGTGCCGGCGAGCAGGCGGGCCAGCGCGCCGCCGCCGGCCTCCAGGCGCTCCACCCGGCCGTCGGCGCGCACCAGCACCGGCGGCACGTGACCGGCGTTGGTGTAGGCCAGCCGGCCGATGGCCGGGTCGAGGACGGCGTAGAAGAAGGTGACGAAGCGGCCGCCGGCGAGCGACGGGGTGAGCACCCGGCGCACCTGCTCGCACACCCGCGCCGGCGAGGTCGTGGCGTCGGCGACGGCCCGCACCGCTGCCTGCAGGCTCGACATCAGCAGCGCCGCCGTCATCCCCTTGCCCGCCACGTCGCCGATGCACAGCGCCAGCGGGCCCTCCCCCGGCCGATCCTCCGCCGACCCCCCTTCGGCCAGCGCGCCGTTTCCGGGACGGGCGAGGGGCAGCACGTCGTAGTAGTCGCCGGCCACCTCGCGGGCCGGCTCCCAGCGCGCCGCGAGCTGCCAGCCGTGCGCCGGCTGCGGCAGCGCGGCGGGCTGGGAGCCGGCCCGCGAGGTGGCCGGCGACTACTACGACGTGCTGCCCCTCGCCCGTCCCGGAAACGGCGCGCTGGCCGAAGGGGGGTCGGCG
>DATACC010000354.1:0-6046 GCA_036259255.1 Thermoanaerobaculia bacterium
CGGGCGGCGCCGCCGGCGGCGTTGAACAGCCAGTCGTCGTCGCGGCCGTCGTCGCTCTCCACCACCCGGTCGTCGTCGCCGTCGGGATCCGCGTCGCAGTCGAAGAAGCCGCCCGCCTGGCTGCTGTCGAAGCCCAGGGCCACCTGCAGGTCGCGGATATTGGGGGCCACCTCGCGGTCCAGCTCGTCGGGGTAGGCCTCCTCGACGTTGGGATAGGTGCGGGTGCGGGCGAGCACCGGGTCGGGGTCGCCGGGGCGCACATAGAAGCGGTGCTCCTCGAGGATCCCGACGCTCAGCGCCTTCTGGAAGGCCGGGAAGGCGCCGCCCGACGACAGCGCCGCGTAGCGCTCGGCCCGGGCGGAGCCGCTGGTGCGGAAGGCCAGCAGCACCGAATCGGCGGTGACGACGGAATCCCCCGGCAGCAGCTCGGCCACGCCGTAGGCATCGCCCAGGGCATCGGTGATGACCAGCGCCTCGGGCCGCTCCTCCTCCACCGCCTCCCGCAACGGGCCGAGGTCCTGGGGCACGCCGGTCGGGGTGCTGAGCGCGACCACCACCCGCCCCGTCACCGGATCGAAGGAGCCGGGATCGACGTAGTCGACGCGGTAGATCGGGGTGGAGAAGACGCCCCGCAGCACCAGCACGTCGCTGCCCTCGTTGGCCGCGATGCCGGAGCCGTCCAGCACGACCGGATCAACCCCGCCGGCCCCCACGTTGTTGCGCACCGTCACCGCCGCGAGATGCGCCACCGAGCCACCGAGCAGATCCTCGCGCAGGCCGCCGCGGCCGGCCATGCGCACCATCCGCACCACCTCGGCCTGGGCCACCCGCTGGGCCTGCTGCAGGTCCGCCAGGTTCACCTGCACCCGGGTCATGCGGTTCATGCCGTCGAACAGGTTGAGGACCGCGATCAGCAGGATCAGCGACAGGGCGAGCACCAGCAGCAGCTCCACCAGGGTGAAGCCTCGCTGGCGGGAAAGGGCGCGGACCACCGTCAGAACCCCCGCACGGTGGTCATCGCCACCTCGCGGCCGCCGCCCAGGGCGCCCGCCTCCCGCTCGCTCTCCACCTCGACGATCACCTCCCGCAGGTGGACGTGGGGCGCGGGGGTGGAGCCGTCCAGCGGCGTGGTGAGGCGCCCGTTGTCGTAGAGATCGCGGACGTTGAACTGGCGCACCGTGGTCGTCCGGCTCCACGGCGACGGATCGGCGGGCGTGGCCGCCGAGTAGCGGTGGAGCACGGGGTCGAACAGCTCCCGGTCCCGGCGCTCGTCGGCGCCCGCCGGCACCATCAGCTCGCGGCGGTCGAGGGGGAGCTGGGTGAGCTCCTCGATCTGCGAGCGACCGTGGGAGGTGGCCACCGAGAGCTCCCGGCCTGCCAGATTTTGTGACAGCGAGGTGGCGAAAAGCGGCAGCAGGGCCAGCACGACGACCACCAGGATGGCCGCGGCGATCAGCAGCTCGATGAGCGAGAAGCCCCCGCTCGCTCGGCGGTTCACGACTCCCAGTTCCATCGCCTCCCTCCTTCGTCCTGGCGCCGCCAGGCGGTGCCGTCCCACTTGCGCAGCTCGGCGATGGCGGTCCGGCGGTCGAGGATGCGAACCTCCAGCCAGTTGCCGTCGGCGTCGCGCAGGCGGAAGGCGCCGCCGTCGTCGGCCAGCGTGCCGGTGGGGAGGAAGACGGCGCTGTGCCGACCATCGCTCTCGGTGAACCCCACCACCGGGTCGGCGTCGGCGGGCGGACCGCCCAGCTCGACGCCCTCGGGCAGGGCGATGGTGCCTTCTTGCCGCTCCGCCGGGTCCAGGCTGCCGTCGCCGTCGAGATCGCGGAACAGCACCCCCGCCACCTCGTCCACCGTCACCGCGACGGCCCGGTTGCGCTGGATCGCCTCGTAGCGAGCTTGGCGCAGGTAGGCCAGAGCCTGCTCGGCGGTGCCCTGGAGGCGCCGCCGCTCGAAGATCGACTGGAGGGCCGGCACGAGGAGCAGCAAGGCCAGCACGGCCACGGCGACGGTGACCAGCAGCTCGACGAGCGTGAAGCCTCGGCTCTTCGTCATGTCCAGCCTTCCTGTGGATCTTCCGGTGCTGCAGAAACTGGACCTGCAAGGATAATGCACGAATACCTATAGGACAAGCCCGCCGGGCGTGGCGGACCGGTTCGACGGCTACCGGACCGCGCCGGCCGGTGCCTCCAGGCCGAGGGCGGCGAGGGCCTCGGGAGGGGTGAGGCCCGGGGCGAGGGCGGGGTCGAAGTGGACGCTCAGGGTGAGCAGATCCCCGCCGGTGAGGCGGACGTCGCCCCAGTTGGGCTCGGCCGCCAGCACGCTCTCGTACTCGCCCCGTCCGGGGGGGAGACGGCCGGCCAGGCCGAGGCAGGTGAGGAGGCCTTCGAGGGCCAGGTCGTCGCGCCGGGCCTGGGGAATCCAGTCGCCGGTCGGCACCCGCACCTCGGCGCGGCGGATGTGGCCCGCCGCATCCGCCGGACAGTCGGCCTCCACCCGCGGCTCCGGTCCCCGTCCCGGGCCGGCGGCAACGACCGGAGGCAGGTAGCGCACCACGAAGGAGGTAGGCCGGTACTCGAGGCGCGGCCGGCGGCGGGGGGCGGCCTCGGCCAAACGGCGGGCGGCGCCGCGCAGCAGCACCAGATCGTCGGGTCCCGCCGTGCCGGCCGCCGACAGCGCCAGGTCACCGCTCCAGCGCTGCAGCCGCGCCCGCGGGGTGCCGTCGGTCTCGTGGAAGGCCACCTCCAGCCAACGGGCCACCGGCGCCGGCAGCTCCGGCTTGGGCTCGCGGGAGCAGCCGGCGGCGGCCAGCAGGAGCCCGGCGAGGAGGAGGCGAGGGACGAGGAGGCCGGGGACGACTCCGACCCGGGACCGCCGCCTAGCGGTTGCCGTTCTCGCCGCTTTCTCCACCGCCGCCTGCCGCCTCGCCGCTGGCCGCGCCGTCGTCCTCCTCGCCGCCCTGCCGCAGCCCGATGCTGTCGATCTCGAAGCGCAGGGCACCGTAGTCGTAGACGTCGTCGAAGGTGACCTCGAAGGTGGCGGTGGCCCCGGCCGGCAGGGTAGAAGGTCGCACGGTGGCGGCGCGGGTGCCCAGGGCCTGGCCGTCGCGGCTGGTCAGCTCGACCTGCAGGCCGACGGCGGCGGCGGTGATGCGGTCGGAGGTGTTGCGCAGGGTGCCGCGGAAGGTCAGGTTCTCGCCGGGTCGGCTGGCGCGGTCCCAGGTGCCCACCACCACCGGGCCGGCGGCGCCGGCCCGGCGCTCGGCCGGGGCCGGTCCGGAGGCCGCGTCGGGGGTGGCCTCGCCGGTGGCCGCCGGCGGCGGAGCCGGGTCTCCCGGTGGGATGTCGGCGTTGGTGATGCGGCGAGTCGCCCGCGCCTCGGGCTCCGGCGCTGGCCCCTCCGCGGGCGCGGCGGCTTGCCGTTCGGCCTCGGCGGTGGCCTCGCGGCTCGCCGCCAGGTCCACCTCCGCGGTGCGCAGCGAGGCGAGGGTGCCGTCGGCGGTGTGGAACACCAGCAAGCGGCCCTTCTCCTTCCAGGCGCCGCGGGTCTCGACCCGCGAGCCGTCCCGCAGCACCAGCCAGTCCGCTCCCGCGCCCGGCGCCGCTGCCGCCGTCATCACCAGCACGGAGGCAGCCGCGGCGGCTCTCCGGCAGGATCGTCTCACCGGTCGAACTCCTTCCAGTTGCGCTCGATGATGCACACCGGCACCGGCGCGATGAACTCCACCTCGGTGCGGTCGAGCACGGTCTTGACGTCGATGCGGTAGTTGCCGAACTCGCAGTTGTCCGGGAACAGCGCCTGGAGCTCGCTCATGATCTCCAGCAGGTCCGGGGTCAGCGTGTCGGCGCTCTCCTCCTCGCTTTCGCCCGATTGCTGGTTCTTGGTCTGCGCCTGCTCCGTGAACGGCGCCGTGGCGAAGGAGAGTCCCTGCAGACTATAGCGGGTGCGCGCCCCGAACTCGTCGCGCAGGAAGCCGTTGGCGTTGGTGGTGTTGACCGCGAACAGGCGGCTGTCGCCCTCCCGCGAGCACTCGCCGCTCTCGGCGAAGAAGCGTGGCGTGAAGGTGACGAAGAAGGTGACGCCGGACAGGTTGAAGGGGGCCGCGATCAGCCGTTCCCGGGGATCGAGCCGCAGCACCCATCCGCGCTGGCCCGGGTCGCGGTCGAGCAGGAAGTTGCGCTCGGTCACCGTCGGGTCGTTGAAGTCGACGTTGACGCCATCGAGATCCACCGGGCGCAGGTCGCTCTCGACGAAGGGGAAGGTCGTCGGGTCGATGGGATCGGAGTCGTCGACGAAGGTGTAGAAGCGCGCCGCGGTGGGGTCGGTGCGCCAGAGATCCTCGCGATCGCCGGTGCCGAAGTTCACCGCGTACTGCCCGAGCTCGGCGACGAACAGCACCGAGGGACGCAGGAACAGCGGCCGGCGCACCAGCGTCGGGTCGGCGAGGCTCCTCGGCGCCAGGGTGTCGAAGATCACCCGCGGCTGCCACAGCGGGGCGCCGTCGTCGTACGCGAAAGGCACCCGCCGGGCGGTGAGCACGATGGTGCTGCCGTCGGACGGATCGGGCACCTCGGCCACCACCTGGGTCTCGAGGTTCGGGAACGGGCGCAGCACCCGGTTGCCGCCGGAGAGCTGGTACTCCTCCAGGTCCACCCGGAACAGGAAGCCGCCGGTGGTGCCGATGTAGATGCGGTCGAGGTACCCGTCGTTGTTGGTGTCGACGGCCGCCGGCTCGGCGGCCGCGGAGCCGGCGCTGTTGCCGTTCTCGTCCACCAGCTCGCGCTTGTAGATCGTCTCGCCGGTCTCGATGTCCACCATGTAGAGCCAGTTGCCCACCTGGCCCCAGCGGTTCTTGTCCGCCGGCAAGCCGCCGCCGAAGATCGCCACGTAGCGGTCCTCCAGGTCGTCGGGCTGGTCGGCGTCGACGGAGGGCACGCAGTTGCTGCCGTTGCACAGGCGGATGCGGCCGAGGTTCGGCACCGACCAGGAGTTGCCGAGGTCGGCGTGGCCGTTGGGCTCGAGATCCTCCGGATCGTCGTCGTCGCGCTCCTCGTCGAGGCGCACGAAGCGGCCGAGATCCGCCACCCACACGCGGTCGCTGAACTCCCACAGCGGCGCCGGGTAGGTGAGCTCGTCGTGGCACGGGACCTCGGTGGCGGTCGCCGGACGCGGGCTCTCCACGTTGCCGGTGGTGTTGGCGCACTCCGGCACCAGCGGGGCGTTCTCGTCGGGCATGAAGATGGTGCGCGCCGGCGAGCCGACCTGCTCGTGCTCGACGGGATCGGGCTGGGTGAGGTCGAGGGCGTAGTAGCCCGGCGCGCCGCGACGGAAGCCGCCGATCAGCACCGTGCGCCACTCGCGGTCGTCCTCGTCGGGCACCGTCTGGAACACCGGGTCGATGTGGACGTCGGCCACGTTGACGCTGCCGTCCACACCCCAGTCGTGGCCCAGGTTGGCGGCGCGGTCCCGGATCTCGGGCAGCATCGCCCGCGGCACGTAGGCGAACAGCTCCTTGCCGGTGCCGTTGTCGAACTCGACGTCCTCGACGCCCGAGGCGATCTGCTCGAGCCGCGGCTGGCCGGCGTCGAAGGCGTGCAGCATGCCGTCGTTGGAGCCCACCAGCAGCACCTTGCGCCGGTTCTCCTGCTGGCGCGCGAACTCGCGGTAGCCGTTGAGGTTGCTGGCGAAGTAGCGGATGTTCGAGGGCGCGCCGACGATCACCGGGTCGGAGTGGAAGACGTCACCCAGCACGTACTGGTCCGGGGCGGTGCCGTCGCCGTCGAGGTCGACGTCGGCGGGCCCCGTCTTCGGCGTGTAGGTGGTGTTGAGCACGCTCCGAGTCGCCACCCGCGCCACGCCCTCGCCGAAGGTGAACCCGGGCCCGGGGCTGAACGAGTAGCCGAGCCCGCGCCACAGGTCCCACTCGGCCACCGTGGCGTCGACGAAGTTGATCGCCGGCACCTGCAGCAGGGCGCGGAACGCGGGCGCCTCGCCTCGCTTCACCGGCACCAGGGAGTCGTCGTCCGAGAGCGTCGGCGAGCTGCCG
>DATACC010000355.1:0-4750 GCA_036259255.1 Thermoanaerobaculia bacterium
GCCGGCCGCGCCGACGCCACCTGGACCCTGGTACCGAAGCACGAGTGGGACGTGGCCGGCGGCGCCGCCCTCGTGCTCGCCGCCGGCGGCCGGGTGCTGCTGCCGGACGGCCGTGTGCCGCGCTTCAACCGCCCCGAGCCGCGGCTGCCGGGGCTCGCCGCCGCCGGCCCCGCCCTGGCGGCAAGCCTGCCCGCCTTCTTCGAGGAGCTCGCGAACCGTGACTGAGCCGACGCCCGGAACCGACCTGCCGCCCACCGCCGACGCGCTGCGCCGCCGCCTCGAGGAGCGCTCGGCGCTCATCGGCATCCTCGGCCTGGGTTACGTCGGCTTGCCCCTGGCGATCGCCTTCGCGCGCCAGGGCTTCCGCGTGCTCGGCTTCGACGTCGACCCGGTGAAGGTCGAGCACCTCGCGGCGGGGGAGAGCTACATCGAGCACATCGACGGCGGTGAGCTGGCGGAGCTCGCCGCCGCAGGCCGCCTGGCGGCCACCGTCGACTTCGAACGGCTCGGCGAGCCGGACGCCCTGCTGCTCTGCGTGCCGACGCCGCTGACCCCGCAGCGCGAGCCCGACATGTCGTACGTGGTGGCGACCGCCGAGTCGGTGGCCGCGCGGCTGCGCCCCGGCCAGCTCGTGGTGCTCGAATCGACCACCTACCCGGGCACCACCGACGAGCTGCTGCGCGGCATCCTGGAGGACTGCCACGGCCGCCAGCGGCTGACCTGCGGCGAGCACTTCTTCCTCGCCTACTCGCCGGAGCGCGAGGACCCGGCCAATCCGAGCTTCTCGACCTCCACGATCCCCAAGGTGGTGGGCGGTGCCGACCCGGTTTCCGGCGACCTGGCGGAGGCGCTCTACCACGGCGTGGTGGCGAAGACGGTGCGAGTCTCCTCGGCGCGGGCGGCGGAGGCCACCAAGCTCACCGAGAACATCTTCCGGGCGGTCAACATCGCGCTGGTCAACGAGCTCAAGATGGTCTACGACCGCATGGGCATCGACGTCTGGGAGGTGCTCGACGCCGCCGCCACCAAGCCGTTCGGCTTCATGCGCTTCGATCCCGGCCCCGGCTGGGGCGGCCACTGCATCCCGGTGGACCCGTTCTACCTGTCGTGGAAGGCGCGGGAGTACGGCATGTCGAGCCGCTTCATCGAGCTCGCCGGCGAGGTGAACGTGGCGATGCCGCAGTACGTGGTGAGCAAGCTGCAGCGGGCCCTCAACGATCGCGGCAAGGCGGTGAAGGGCTCCCGGGTGCTGCTGCTCGGCCTGGCCTACAAGCGCGACGTGGGGGACCCCCGCGAGAGCCCCGCCTTCGAGATCCTCGACCTGCTGCTCCACCTCGGCGCCGACGTGACCTACCACGATCCCCACGTGCCGGAGGCCCCCTCCATGCGCACCTGGCCCGACCTGCCGCCGCTGCGCTCGGTGGAGCTGAGCGAGGAGACGCTGGTGGCCCAGGACGCGGTGGTCCTGGTCACCGACCATTCGACCGTCGACTACCGCCGGGTGCTCGACCACGCGCCTCTGGTGCTCGACTCCCGCGGCATCTACCGCCGCCTCGCCGGCGGCGACGGCGGCGGACGGGTGGTGGCCACCTGATGGGCCGCAGCGCGCCGGCCGTCACCGTCATCGAGCCGCGCCGCGGCGGCTTCGACCTCGGCCTGGGCGAGCTGTGGGAGTACCGCGAGCTGCTCTACTTCCTGACCCTGCGCAACGTCCAGATCCGCTACAAGCAGACGGTGCTCGGCGCCTCCTGGGCGCTGCTCCAGCCGCTGCTGACGATGCTCGTCTTCAGCCTGTTCTTCGGCCGCCTGGCGGGGGTGCCGTCGGACGACATCCCGTACCCGATCTTCAGCTACGCCGCGCTGGTGCCGTGGACCCTGTTCGCCAACAGCCTCACCCAGAGCTCCAACAGCCTGGTGACCAGCGCCAACCTGGTGCGCAAGATCTACTTCCCGCGCATGATCATCCCCGCCTCCACGGTGCTCGCCTCGCTGGTCGACTTCGCCATCGCCTTCGGGCTGCTGCTGGTCATGATGCTGTTCTACGGCTTCACGCCGACAGTGGCCAGCCTCTGGCTGCCTCTGCTGCTGCTGCTGGCCCTGGTCACCGCCCTCGGCGTCGGGCTGTGGCTCTCGGCGCTCAACGTCCAGTTCCGCGACGTGCGTTTCGCCGTGCCGTTCATCAGTCAGCTCTGGCTGTTCGCCACCCCCATCGCCTACCCCTCCAGCCTACTCGGCGAGCCGTGGCGCACCGTCTACGCGATCAACCCGATGGTCGGCGTGGTCGAGGGGTTCCGCTGGGCGCTGCTCGGCACCGACACGGCGCCGGGACCGATGATCGCCGTCTCCAGCCTCGCCGCCGTCGCCCTGCTGGCCAGCGGCATGCTCTACTTCCGTCGCATGGAGCGCACCTTCGCCGACGTGGTGTGACGAGCAAACCATGGCCGAGACCGCAATCCGAGTCCGCGAGCTGGGCAAGCGCTACCGCATCGGCGCCGCCCCCGAGCGCTACCGCACCCTGCGCGACGCGGTGAGCCGCGGCGCCACCATGCCCTTCCGGCGCCTGCGCGGCGTGCTGCGCGGCGAATCGACGATCCTCGCGGCGAGCAGCTTCTGGGCCGTCGACGACGTCAGTTTCGACGTCGAGCGGGGCGAGGTGCTGGGCCTCGTGGGGCGCAACGGCGCCGGCAAGACGACGCTGCTGAAGCTCCTCTCCCGCATCACCGAGCCCACCCGCGGCCGCGCCGAGCTGCACGGGCGGGTCGGCTCGCTGCTCGAGGTCGGCACCGGCTTCCACCCGGAGCTGACCGGGCGCGAGAACATCTTCCTCAACGGCGCCATTCTCGGCATGCGCCAGCGCGAGATCGAGGCCCGCTTCGACGAGATCGTCGCCTTCGCCGAGGTGGAGCGCTTCATCCACACGCAGGTGAAGCACTACTCGAGCGGCATGTACCTGCGCCTCGCCTTCGCCGTCGCCGCCCACCTCGACACCGAGATCCTGCTGGTCGACGAGGTGCTGGCGGTGGGCGACCAGCAGTTCCAGCGCCGCTGCATCGGCAAGATGGGCGACGTGGCGCGGTCCGGGCGCACGGTGCTCTTCGTGAGCCACAACCTGGAGGCGGTGCAGCGGCTGTGCAGCCGGTGCCTGTGGCTCGACGAGGGGCGGATCGCCGCCGACGGCGAGCCCGCGGAGGTGATCCACCGCTACCTCCAGAGATGGCGCCAGGCGGTGTCGTTCCGCTACCGGGCGGACGCCCTGCCGGCCGAGGAGAGCGCGGCCGCCGGGCCGGCCCCGGGGGACGCGGTGCTGGTGGAGGCCGAGGTCCTCGACGCCACCGGCCGCGCCGCCGGCCACCTGCGCTACGGGGAGCCCTTCGCCCTGCGCATGCGCTGGCGCAACCGCCGCGCCCTGCCCGGCGCCTACTACTTCGTGAGCGCCCAGGACGAGCAGGGACGCGAGCTGTTCGGCGTCAATCCCGGGGGCTTGCTGCCTCTCGAGGCCGGCGAGCAGGAGGTCCTCTGCCGCTTCGAGAACAACGTGCTGGTGCCCGGCGACTACCGCTTCACGGTCGGCTGCTTCCTGCCGCCGAAGACCTTCCTGCACCGGGTGGAGGACGCCCTCGGGCTGGCGGTGCTGGAGGTGCCCTTCGCGACCGGGCCGGTGAGCATCGCCCAGCGCTCGATCTTCGATCCGCGGCCCTCGTGGCAGGTGGCCCCCGCCGCGCAGAGCCCCGGGGAGCCGCGGGCGGCGCTCTCCGAGGAGGGGCGGTGAGCACGCCCGCGGTCAGCGTCGTCATGCCGGTCTACAACGGTGGCGCCCTGCTCGAGCCGACCCTGGCGAGCATCCTCGCCCAGACCCACGACGACTTCGAGCTGGTGGCGGTGGACGACGCCTCGACCGACGACTCCTGGCAGCGGCTCCAGGCCTGGGCCGCCCGCGACCGCCGCATTCGCCTCGACCGCCACCCGGTCAACCGCGGCCACCGTGCCGCCTCCAACCGCGCCTTCGCGCTGGCCCGCGGCCGCTATCTGGCCCGCCACGATCAGGACGACGTGTCGCTGCCCGAGCGCCTGGCGCGGCAGGTGGCCTACATGGAGCGCCACCCGGAGGTCGGCCTGCTCGCCACCGCCTACGAGCGCCTCCACCCCGACGGCCGCCGCGTGCCCCGGCACCCGGCCACCGATCACGCCGTCATCCGCTGGAAGCTCCTGTTCGGGATGATCTTCTGCCACTCCTCCTTCCTGCTGCGCCGCGACGCCTTCGCCGGCGGCGTGCCGGTCTACCGCTACGCACCGGCCGCCTACGACTACGAGATCGCGGCCCGCATGGCGCGCTGCTCGCGGGTGGCCTGCCTGCCCGAGCCGCTGGTGCTCTACCGCATGCACGAGCGCGGCATGTCGGTGGTGCACAAGCAGGTGATGGACCGCAGCGTGGCGGCGCTGTCGAACCTCCAACTGCGGGCCCTGCTGCGCACCCGCCGCATCGACCGCGGTGCGCTGGAGGCGCTGCGCCGGCTCGGCAACGGCCAGGTCTCGGCGGCCGCGGACCTCGACGCGGGGCCGCTCCTGTTCACCCTGCTCGGCGCCTTCGGGCGGCTGCCGGAGATCGGCGCCGGCGACCACGCCCGGGTGCGCCGGCTCGCCGTCGCCACGTTGCTGCGCCGCCTGCCGTCGCGGCTGCTGCCCGCCCTGGTCCGCCGCGGCCTGGTGACGGAGCTGCTGCGGGCGGCCCCGGCCACCGCCGCCGGCGCCC
>DATACC010000356.1:0-10402 GCA_036259255.1 Thermoanaerobaculia bacterium
CTCGGCTGCGCGCAGGGCGGCGGCGGCGCGGTAGCCGAGGTGCGCTTCCGACTCGCCCTCGATGGCTTCGAAGCCGCCGGCACCTCCTACCCGGCGGGCACCCTGTTCGTCCCGCGCCTCGGCAACCCGCCCGACACCGCGGCGCGCCTGGCGCGGCTGGCAACCGCCGGCTTGGCGGTCGAGGGCATCCGCTCCTCGTTCACCGGCGGCGGCCTGTCCCTCGGCTCCGAGCGCATGGTGAGCATCGGCGCGGTGCGCGCCGGCCTGGTGGCCGGCGCCGGCGTGCTGCCGTCCTCCTTCGGCGCCCTCTGGCACCTGCTCGACCAGGAGGTGGAAACGCCGGTGCTGCGCCTCGACCTGCCGACCCTCGGCGCCGCCGAGCTCGCGGATCTCGACGTGGTGGTGCTGCCCGGCGGCTACGGCTACACCGCGGCGCTGGCCGGCGACGCCGGGGCGGCGCTCGAGGCCTGGGTGCGCGCCGGCGGGGTGCTGGTGGCCCTCGGCGAGGCGGTGGACTGGGTGCGCGAGCGCGGGCTGGTGGAGCTCGCCGAGTGGCAGCCCGGCGCCGGCGGCGCCGGCGGCCTGCCGGGCGAGGCCGGCGAGGGGACCGGCGAGACGACGGTGGAGACCGCCGCGCCCATCGACCGGCCGCTGGAGGTGCCGGGCGCCGTGATCGCCAGCGAGCTGCGCCAGGGGCACCCGCTGGGCGCCGGCCTGCCGAGCCCGCCGCCGATGCTGGTGCTCGGCAGCCGCCCACTGCTGGCGAGCGGCCAGCCGCAGACCGACGTGCTCACCGCCGCCGGCGAGGACCCGGTGCTCGCCGGCTTCGCCTGGCCCGAGTCCCGCGAGCGCATCGCCGGCTCCCTGCTGGCGGCCGTGGCGCCGGCCGGCCACGGCAAGCTGGTGCTGTTCGCCCAGGACCCCGCCTTCCGCGGCTTCTGGCGTGGCACCATGCCGCTGCTGCTCAACGCCGTGCTCTACGGGCCCTACGTGCTGTAGCTGGAGCGCTCACTGCCGGGCGGCGTGGCCTTCCGGCGGCGCGAGGAGCGCCAGCTCACCGCTCCCGGTGGAGGCGCTCACCCGGGCGCCGAGGCGACCGAAGCGCAGGCCGAGCCCGGCGTCCTCGCGCCGAGGCGGCGGGCCGAATCCGTTCTCGATGCGCCCGCGGGCCGTCGACAGCCGGTAGGCGGCTTCGAGATCCGGCGGCAGGACGAGATCGACGTCGCCGCTCGTCGTCTGCGCCTCCAGACGGCCGCCGGCCCGCACGCTGCCGGCGAACTCCAGCGCCCCGGAGACCGACTGCATCTCCACCTGCTGCAGGTTCTCGCCCGCACCGCGGATCGAGCCGCTGACCGTCGCCGCCACCAGCCGCCGGCCCACGCCCTCGGCCTCCACGCTGCCGCTGACGCTGCGGGCGGTGAGGTCTTCGGTACGGCCCGCGAAGCGGATGGCGCCGCTCACCGTGCTCGCCACCACCCGCGCCGGCGCACCGGTGACCTCCACCACGCCGTGGGACGAGGCCAGGGTAAGCGCCCCCGTGACCCCCGCCACGCCGATGTGGGCGCTGCGGCTGTTCACCGTCACCCGGCTGCCCCGCGGCACCCATACCTCGAGGCGCGCCGCGCTCGGCCCGTCTCCGAGGAAGACGCGCTGCATGAAGGAGAGCTCCTCACCCTCGATGGCGACCTCGGCCTCGTCGCCCGTCACCTCGAAACGCAGGAAGGTGTGCCGCTCGTCCTCGATGACCCCCGCCACCGAGACCTGGTCGCGGGTCCAGCCCCGCACCACGACGGCTCCATCCGGGTTGTGGATCGTCACCGTCCCCCGGGCCGCGGCCCGGTGGGTCTCGGAGAAGGACGATTCGCCGGCGGCGGGAGGGACCACGAGGAGCAGGCTCAGGACGATCGGGAACGGCAGGGCTCGGGGCATGGCGGCTCCTTGTGGATTCGGGGGGGCGGCACCCAGCAGGACGTACCACGCCGCGTTTTGTTACCGCCGGCGGGCGTTGCCGTTCCGGAAGACCTGTGGCAAAGTAGTTGACGGTCCGCTTTGCAAAGCTCTCTCGAGTCCGCCCGCTCGGACGCGGCAAATACCCGTTCCGGGGTCGCGCCGCGGGGGCCGGGCGAGGGTCAAACGTCCAGGAGAACCGCATGTCTCGTGTCCTCGTCGTCTCGCTGCTCTCGGCCGGCTTGCTTCTCGCGGCGCCGGCGGCGGCCGAAGATCCCCGCTGCAACCCGGCGGATCCCCTGGCCGCGACCCACGTCTACCTGAGCAACGGCGTCCACAACGACTGCGGGTGCGACCCGCCGGCCCAGTGCGACTTCTCGGGCGAGCCGGGACGCCCGCCGGACCCGCTGTACCCCGAGCACTGGACGGCCGAGTGGACCCTCTACCAGGTCTTCGAGCACTACCAGGTGTTCCCGCCGCCCTACACCAATCCGCCGGAGAACCTGACCCAGAGCGACTACCGGGTGTCCCGCGGCAGCTCCTACTACGACGCCTCCTACGTGCCCACCGACGGCGACGGCATCGGGGCGATGATGGAGTTCTACGGCTACGATCAGTGCCTGCCGATCTTCCCGCTGCGCAACGACTACACCTGCGCCTTCGTCTCGCTGGGCAACAAGGCCTACTTCCTGAACTACGGGAAGGTCGCCGTCGGGCCTGCCGAGAACGGCGCCCGGCCGCCTCAGGGGGCGAAGCCGAGCTGCTGCCGCTTCTCGGACTTCAACCACCCGCCGCGGCGCGATTTCATCAAGCACGTGCCCTACAGCCCCGAGGACAGCACCCACCTCGGCGGCACGATCCAGGCCTACGCCTACGAGCCGGCCCCCGGCCTGCTCTTCGCCTACGCGTTCTACAAGGACCGCACCGTCACCGATCCGCGCACCGGCGAGACCTTCCAGCTCCCCCAGTCCTTCTACTTCTCGGGTCAGCCCACGGACCCGCCGGACGCCCCCATCGTCAGCCAGAACTACGAGAGCTTCCGGATCGAGAAGCCGGGGGCGGAGATCTGGGCCATCGCCCGCGAGGCCTGCACGCCGGAGCCCGAGTGGTGCTGCCTGTTCGCCACCGACTGCCCGGGCGCGAACCCGCAGGCCGACGCGCAGGGCCTCGGCACCGAGGCGGTCAACACCAACTGGAGCAACCTGTCGCCGCCGGTGCGGCCGGAGGTCGACTGACGTGTCGTACCTCGATCTGCCGCGGCTCCACTTCGCCGGCCGCTTCCAGGCCGACACGTCGACCGTGAACAACGACGTGCGCCACTTCGACGACGCCCGCTTCGTGCCTTCGTTCCAGGCCGAGATGGAGGTCGTCGACGAGAAGATCGTCGAGTACAACGGCTACTGGAACCCCCAGGGCACCGGCGCCTGGCGCATGGTGGGCTGCCGGATCACCGGGGCGGTGCTCGGCACCGAGACGTTCACCCGCCGCGAGCAGGATCCGGCGGTCGGCCTGCTGCTCTCCGGCTCCGAGGACCGGGTGGCCGGCAAGCTGGTGGATCTCGATCCCCAGCAGCAGATGGTCTCCGAGATCTGGGGGCTCGCCGTGCGCCTCCAGGACGAGCGCGGCACCATCGCCCTCGACAGCCGGTTCGCCGTGGCGCCGTTCTGCGATCTGTGGCTGCGCCAGCAGCAGGCCACCGAGTACCTCGACCAGCAGCTCGCGGCGGCCTACCAATCGGTGCTCGAGGGGGTCGAGTGGGGGCCCCTCGATTCGCCGGTCCTCGCCGCCCTGCGCGCGCGCAGCGCTGAGGGGCTGCTGTCGATCCGCTTCAACGTCTTCGGCTACGACCGCACCCCCGGGGCGGCGGACTACGCGACCGGCCGCGTGGTCGGCACCATCGGCCCCGCCGCGGCCGCAGGCCCACGGCGTTTCGTGATGGGTCGGCACCTGGTGCCGGCCCTCGATCCGGACCCGAGCCTCTACCCGTTCGTTCCCGCCAACGGCGTCGCCGGCGTGCAGGCCGTGGTCGACGCCGCGGGCCGGCGGGTGAGCGCCGACTTCGGCAACGCCCTGCCCATCGAGACCTCCGCCGGCGACTTCCAGGATCTCGGCGACCTCGCCTTCGGCGTCCTCGCCGACGACCAGGTCGCCCAGGGCCAGACGGTCGCCGCCTCGGCGGTGGAGCTGCTGGGCCCGATCCCCTACCGCGACGCCGGCTGGTACGAGACGACGGCCGGGGTGATGGACTTCGAGCTCTCGGCCCGCTCCGAGCTCCTCGACCACCTCGCCGGGCGTCCGCTGGCGGTCGTCGGCCCCGACGGCGACGGCTACAAGGTGCTGACCCGGGAGACGGGAGACGGCCTCTACCTGCGAGCCGACCTGTTCGTCCAGCGCCTCGACCCGGGGGCCTCCGCCGACGTCGACCTGTGGGCGAGCCGTTACGGGGAGCCGCTGGCGGCGACGGTCACCACCGCCCCGACCGCCGGGTTCATGGGCGGCCCCGGCACCGGCGCCAAGATCGAGCCGCCCATCCCGGTGCCCGACGTCAACGTGCCGGCGGACGCCATCGCCTTCCCGCCTCGATTGGCGACCGACGGGGCGGGGCACGCCGTGCTCACCGTCACCGCTAAGCCCACCGGTCCGGGCTGCCCCCGGGGGTACCTCGACGGCCAGGTCTACGGCATCGCCTACCAGCTCGAGACCCTTCCCCCGGGCTACGTCTCGAATCCCTTCGACTACGTCAGCGTGCTCGCCTGGGACCGCTACGAGCCGCCTGAGCCGCTGACCTGGTACGGGGCGATCCGGCCGATCCTGCTCCAGTACGCGAATCTCTACCCGATCATGAGCCGGCGCCTGTTCGACCTCGCCGACTACCAGCAGGTGGTCGCCAACCTCGCCATCCTGCGGCTGAGCTTCTCGCTGCCCCTCGACGATCCCAACTCGATGCCGGTCACCCGGGATCTGTCGGCCCGCAAGCGCCAGGCGATCCTCCGGTGGCTCGATTCGACCGACCCGGAGACGGGCCTGCCGCCCCGGGGCGAGGTGCCCGAAGCCGGGGAGCCGGAGGCGCGGGCTGGGACCGGTGCCGAGCTCCGGACCGCCACGCCGCCGGCCTCGGGAGGCGATCCCGGCGCCTCGGTGGAGCTGGCCTTCAATGCGCCCGATCCGGGAAGCAAGGTGGGCTTCGTCCGCCTCGCCCAGGCCCACCGCGGCGCGGCCGACCCGGAGGAGGGATCATGCTGAAGATCGACCCGCAGTACGTCCGCGCCCTGCAGGCCGCCGCCAGCAAGGAGGAGCTGCAGGTCTTCCTGCAGAACGCCATCGAGCTCGAGCACGCCACCATCCCGCCGTACCTCACCGCCATGTACTCGCTGCGGCCGGGGGCCAACGAGGAGATCTCGTCGCTGATCCGCTCGGTGGTGATCGAGGAGATGCTCCACATGACGATCTCCGCCAACATCCTGATCGCCACCGGCGGCAGCCCCCGGATCAACGACCCGCGCTTCGTGCCGACCTACCCCGGGCCGTTGCCGATGGGCATCGGCGGCGATCTCGTGGTACCGATCCAGGCGTTCTCCAAGGAGCTGGTCAAGAATGTGTTCATGGAGATCGAGGAACCGGAGAATCCGGTTCCGGTGAGCCATGGGCTGCTCATGACCCCGGAGTACGTCACCATCGGCCAGTTCTACCAGGCGATCCAGGACAAGATCCGCGAGCTCGGCGACGGCATCTTCGTGGTCGGCCCCGAGCGCCAGATGCTCACCTGGTTCGATCCCCAGGAGCTGTTCCCCATCGTCGACGTGGAGAGCGCCAACCGGGCCCTCGAGCTGGTGGTGATCGAGGGCGAGGGCACCTCGAGCGACCCCTTCGAGTCGCCGGGCGAGCCGGCCCACTACTATCGCTTCGGCGAGATCTACTACGGACGCAAGCTGATTGCGACGCCGGACGGCTACTCCTACGCAGGCGAGCCCATCGCCTTCGACGAGGAGGGGGTGTTCCCGATGATCGACAATCCACAGGAGAGCGACTACGCCCCCGGCAGCCAGGTGGCCCTGCTGTCCGAGATCTTCACCGCCGGCTACAGCAACCTGCTCAATGCGCTGCACCAGACCTTCAACGGCGCACCGGAGCGGATCGACACCGCCATCGGGCTGATGTACCAGCTCCGGCTGCAGGCCCAGAAGCTGATGTCGACGCCGGTGGAGCCGGGCAGCGAGCGGACCGCCGGACCGGTGTACCGGTACGTGCCGGCAACCTGAGGTGCCCCGGGCCGGGATCGCCCGCCGACGATCCCGGCCCGCTTTCGATCGCCCACGGACCGCCGGTGCGGCCTACCCCGAGCGCCGCTCCGAGTCCTCCAGCACCCGCAGGAAGTTCTCCCCCAGGATCATCCGCACACCCCGCGGGGGCAGACCCCGCTCCAGCAGCGCCTCCGCCAGCGCCGGCATTCGGGAGACGTCCTCCAGCCCCACCGGCACCTCCGGAATGCCGTCGAAGTCGGTGCCGATCCCCACGTGCTCCTCGCCCGCCACGCCGACGAGGTGCATCACGTGGTCGACGTAGACCGCCAGCGGCACCGGCGGCAGCGGGTTGGCGGCGATGACTTCGCGGCTCACCTGGTAGTAGGCGTCGACCACCGCCTCGGCGCCGGTCACCCCGAGCTCCGCGAAGCGGCGGCCGATCTCCGCCGTACGGCGGGAGTTGGCGCGCGCCGCCGCGGGGTCGAGAAAGGCCGGGTAGGCGTTGGCCATCACCACTCCGCCGGAGCGGGCGATCTCGAGCACCAGGCTGTCGGGCAGGTTGCGGGGGTGGTCGCACAGCGCCCGGGCCGAGCTGTGGCTGGCGATCACCGGAGCGCGGATCGCGTCCATCGCATGCAGCGCCGCGTCGTCGGAGACGTGGGAGACGTCCACCAGGATGCCCCGCCGGCGCATCTCGCGCACGATCGCCACGCCGACGTCGGAGAGCCCGCCGTGGATCGCGGCGTCGGTGGAGGCGTCGCACCACTCGTGGCTCTTGACGTGGGTCAGCGTGACGTAGCGCATACCGAGCTCCGCCAGCTTGCCGACGTCCTCCGGGCCGGCGAGAGGACGGCCGTTCTCCAGGCCGAGCAGCACGGTGACGACGCCGCTGCCGGCCTTGGCCCGCACGTCGGCGGCGGTCACCGCCAGCTCCAGCTCGCCGGGCCGGAGCTGCTCCTCGACCAGGGCGTGGAGCTTCATCGCGTGGCGCCAGCCCGCCGCCGGCGGCAGGAAGGAGGGCACGTACAGGGCGAAGAACGGCGAGGTGACACCGCCCTCGCGCAGGCGCGGCAGGTCGACGTGGCCGGTATCCAGGCGCTGGGAGAGGTCCGCCGGCTGGTGCAGCAGGCGGCTGGGAACGTCGGTGTGGCCGTCCACCACCACCGCGTCGGCGAGCTCCGGAGCGAGGCGTGCGAGTCGCATGGCCGCCAAGCATACTCGGGGCGCGGGCCGCCGCGCGGGAAGAAAGGCGCCGTCCGCGCGCGTTGACCTCTGTGCACGAGGTCGGATAGCCTAGACCGTTCCGGCTGCGGCCCGCGCCGCCACCCCAAACCGATCCGCGGAAGGACATTCGCCGTGAAGAACGAGATCCACCCCGAGATGCACCCGGTGACCGCCGTCTGCGCCTGCGGCAACACCTTCGAGACCTACTCCACCAAGGACGAGCTGCGCCTGGAGATCTGCAACGCCTGCCACCCCTTCTTCACCGGGCGGCAGAAGCTGATCGACTCCGCCGGCCGCGTGGAGCGTTTCCAGCGCCGCTACGCCCAGCAGGGGAACAGCTGAGCCCAGCAGGGCAACGGCTGACCTCTCGGCAGCCGCCTCTCGGCTCCCCACGGACCGGAGGCCGCCGCCGGGGAGGCCGCCCGCCGCGGCCGCTTCGCCGATGATGATCGACAAGCTCGCCCAGATCGAGGCGACCCACGCCGAGCTGACCCACCGCCTCGCCGACCCCGAGGTGCTGGGCGACCGCCGCGCCTACACCGAGGCCACCAAGACGCTGTCCGAGCTGGGCCCGGTGGTGGAGCTGTACCGCCGCTACAAGGAGGTGCACCGCCAGCGCGAGGCGACCTCCGCGATGCTGGCGGACCTCGGCCGCGACGACGATCTCTACGAGATGGCTCGCGAGGAGCTGGCCTCGCTCACCGCCGACGAGGAGCGCCTCGAGGAGGCGCTGCGCCGCGAGCTGCTGCCGAAGGATCCCAACGACGAGCGCAACGTGGTGCTCGAGATCCGTGCCGGCACCGGCGGCGACGAGGCCACCCTGTTCGCGGGCGAGCTGTTCCGCATGTACACCCGCTACGCCGAGACCCAGGGCTGGCGGGTGGAGGTGATCGACGTCTCCGAGTCCGGCGTGCGCGGCATCAAGGAGGTCTCCGCCATCGTCGAGGGGCGCGGCGCCTACAGCCGCCTCAAGTACGAGGCCGGCGTCCACCGCGTGCAGCGGGTGCCGGAGACCGAGGGTTCCGGCCGCATCCACACCTCCGCGGTGACCGTGGCGGTGCTGCCGGAGGCCGAGGACGTCGAGCTCGAGATCGACGAGAAGGACCTACGGATCGACCGGTTCTGCGCCTCCGGCCCCGGCGGCCAGGGCGTCAACACCACCTACTCGGCGGTGCGCATCACCCACCTGCCCACCGGCCTCGCCGTGAGCTGCCAGGACGAGCGCAGCCAGATCAAGAACAAGGCCAAGGCGATGCGCGTGCTCAAGGCCCGCCTGCTCGAGGCCGAGCGCGAGAAGGCGGACGCGGCGGTGTCGGAGGAGCGCCGGCGGATGGTCGGCAGCGGCGACCGGTCCGAGAAGATCCGGACCTACAACTTCCCCCAGAACCGGGTCACCGACCACCGCATCGGGGTGACCGTGCACCAGCTCCCGGCGGTGCTCGAGGGAGACCTCGACGCGCTGATCGAGCCGCTGGTCGCCCACTACCAAGCCGAGCGCATCGATCAGGAGGCCCGGGGTCGGCACTGACACCCCGGGTGCCGCCGCTCCCCCGGCGTCCCGCCCGCGGCGCCCCGCGCCGCTGCCTGCACCACTCCCCGCGCCGGCCGACGGTGCTACGCTGAGCCGGCGCTGGTGCGGCGCGCCGAGGCGACCATGAGCCATCCCGGAGCGGACGAGATCCTGAGCTGGTACCAGAGGCTGCCGGACGCCAGCCACCGCCGCGCCATCTTCCACCTGCTGGAGTGCGAGCCGTGCCGGCAGCGCACGCTGGCGGCGCTGGCCGCCGCCGAGGCCCTGGACGGCGAGCACGAGGTCGAGCCGCCCCCCGGCTACCCGCCGCCTCCGCCGCCGTTCTCGCCGGACCCACCGTTCCCCGCCTTCGACTTCAAGAGCGTCTTCGGGCGCACCGTCGCCCGCGCCGAGGACGAGCAGCGTCACGCCGAGGCGCTGCGCCGCGAGGTGCTCGCCCAGCCGGCGGCGCGGCGCGAGGTGCTGGTGACCAACAGCCGTCGCTTCGCGTCGCTGCCGCTGGCCGAGCACCTGCTCGACGCCAGCCGGCAGGTAGCGCCCCGGGACCCGGGAGAGGCGGAAGCGCTGGCGCGACTCGCCCTCGTGGTGCTCGCCCGCACCGACAGCGCCTTCCACGGCGAGCGGCTGCTGGCGGACCTCTCCGGCCGCGCCTGGTGCCACGCCGCCGAGGCACGGCGCCGCCGGGGTGATCTGGCCGGTGCCGACGAGTGCTTCCGGCAGGCCGGCGAGTTGCTCGAGGGCAGCGGCGACCCGGCCGAGCGGGCCGCCTTCTTCCACCGCTTTGCCTTCCTGCGCCGCGACGAGCTCCGTCACCTCGAAGCCCAGGACCTGCTCGAACGCGCCGCCGGGCTCTACGCCGAGAGCGAGGACGGCGAGCGGCAGGGCTCCGTGCTGGCGGACCTCGGCGCCATGCTGCTCGACCGCGGCCACCTCGACGAGGCGCTGCCGGTGCTGCTCGAGGCGCTGCGGCTGATCGATCCGCTGTCGGACCCGCTGACCGCCGTGCGGCTGCGCCAGTCCCTCGCCTTCGCCTTCGCCGACGGCGGCGAGATGGACCAGGCGGCGTGGATGCTGGCGGAGGTGGAGCGGCTGGGGGCGGTGGACCCGTGCACCGCGCTGCGCACCACCTGGCTCGCGGGGCGAGTGGCCGCCGGCACCGATCGCCCCGACGAGGCGGAGGAGCGCTTCCACGCCGCTCGCCGGGGGTTCCGCGACACCGGGTGTCTCTACGAGGCGCTGCAGGTGGCGATGGACCTGGCGCTGCTGTACGTGCGGCAGCAACGCCGGACCGATCTCAAGGCGCTGGCGGACGAGCTGGCGCCGCTGGCCTTCTCACCCCAGCTCCACCCCGGAGCCATGACGGCGCTCATCGGCTTCCTGCAGGCGGCCGAGCACGATCTCGCCACCGCCGCCTCCGCCGCTCGGGTGACCCGGTCGCTGCGCGAGCTGGGACGGCTGC
>DATACC010000357.1:0-2549 GCA_036259255.1 Thermoanaerobaculia bacterium
CGGGCGGCGCGGCTCTCGGCGGCGCGGGCCTCGGCGGCGTGGCTCTCGGCGGCCCGATGGACGGCGGCGCGATTCTCGGCGGCCTCGGCGCCGCCGGCCTGGGCGGCACGCCGGCCACCGTGCCGGGCGACGCCGCGCACCACGTCGGGCAGGGTGGTGGCGAGGTGGCGCCAGCTCTCGGTGTCCTCGGGCTTCGGCAGCACCTCGACGGCACCGCGGCGGAAGGCCTCGAAGGCGGTCTGCACCTGGTTGCGGGTGGCCTTGGCGGAGAGCACCAGGATCGGCGCCGGGCGGCGCCGCATGATCTCCTCGATGGCGCTGTAGCCGTCGACCCCGGGCATCAGCAGGTCCATCAGGATGACCTCGGGCTCCAGGCTCACGGCCAGGCGTACGGCCTCGGCGCCGTCCGCCGCCTCGCCGACCACCTCGATGTCGTCGGTCCAGGAGAAGAAGCGGCGCAGCACGGCGCGCACCGACTTCGAATCGTCGACCAGCAGAACCCGGATTGGGCCTGCGCTACCCGTCGCTTCGGAGGTCATCGTCCCGCCAGGCGTCGCACCAGGGCCACCAGCTCGCCGGCGTCGAGCCCCTGCTTGGTGAAGTAGGCATCGGCTCCGGCGCGCAGGCCCTGCAAGCGGTCCTCGGGGCGGTCTCGGGTGGAGACGACGATGATCGGGAGCTGGGTGAACTGCTCCATGCCGCGCAGGTGGCGGGTGAGCTCGAAGCCGTCCATGCCGGGCATCTCGATGTCGGTGACGATGCAGTCGAAGGTCGCCTCGCCGAGCTGGCCGAGGGCCTCGTCGGCATCGCCGGCGGCCGTGACGTCGAAGCCGGCGTCCTCCAGCAGGCGGCGCTCCATTTCGCGGGTGACCAGGGAATCGTCGACCAGCAGCACGCGCACCCGGCGCACCGCCACCACCGGCGGGGCGGGGCGCTGGCTGCCGAGCAGGTCGCGGCGGGCGAGGGCGGCGGGCGACAGCACGGCCACCGGTCGCCCGCTCGCCAGCAGGGCCATGCCGTCGAGCAGCCGGTCGCTGGCGGCCACCGCCGGCAGCGGCCGCACCAGCACCTCCTCCTCGCCCTCGATGTCGTCCACCACCACGGCGAGGCGCTGGCCGGAAACGATCCCTTCGAGCAGGAGCTGGCGCTCGGCGGCCTCCTGGCCGTACTGGCGGGCGAGTGGCACGAACGGCACCAGGCGTCCCTCGCGTTTGGCGAGGAAACGCCCGCCGCGCTCCACCACGTCGTCGGCCCCGATCTCCTCGACGCCGCGCACCACCGCCGCCTGCAGGGCGAGCCGGAGCTGTCCGACGCGCAGCACGAGCACCTGCTCGCCGCGCCGCGCCACCGGCACCTCGACGGCCACCACGGTGCCCTTGCCGGCCTCCGAGCGCAGGAACACCTCGCCGCCGACCCGGGCCACGGTGGCGGCCACCACGTCGAGGCCGACGCCGCGCCCGGAGATCTCGGAGACCTCGCGGCGGGTGGAGAAGCCGGGAGCGAAGAGCAGCCGGAAGGCGGCGTCGCGCCCGAGGGCGCGGGCGGCGGCGCCGTCGATCAGGCCGCTGGCGACCGCCTGCTCGAGCACCTGGTCGGGATCGACGCCGGCGCCGTCGTCGCGGATCTCGAGGCGCACGCGCTGGCCGCGCCCCTCGGCGAGGAGATGGAGCCGCCCGGTGCGCGGCTTGCCGGCGCGCTCGCGCTCGTCCGGCGGCTCGATGCCGTGGTCGACGGCGTTGCGCACCAGGTGGATCAGGGCGTCCTCGAGATCGCGGGCGATGCGGCGGTCGAGGCCGGTGTCCTGCCCCGAGATCTCCACCTCGATCTCGCGGCCCAGTCGGCTGGCGAGCTGACGCGCACTGCGGGCCATGGCGAGGAGCGGTCCGCGCAGCGGCTGGAGCTGGAGGCCGAGCACCTGGTCGAGCTGCGACTCGGCGGCGCGCAGCATGAGGCGCTGGTCGCCCTCGATCTCGACGGCGAGTCGGCGCAGCATGGTCGACAGCACGGCCAGCACCTGCTTCGGCTGCTCCTCGTGGAGGCCGCCCTCGGCGAGCCGGGCCAGCTCGTAGAGCCGCTCCCCCGCGTCGCCCGATCCGAGGGCCATCAACCGGAGCTGGGTGGCCAGATCCGCCACCGCATCGAGGGCCTCCGCCGCCACCCGCACCTCCCCGCCGCCCACCGGCCCCGAAGCCACCCCCGCCATCGCCGGCTCCACGACCTCCGCCGGCCCCTCGACCCCGCCGGTCGGGAGCTCCACATCGATCCGGACCTCCCCCGACCCCTCCAGCGAAGGCCCCGCCCCCCCCGCCCCCCTCCCCGAAGCCTGCCCTCCCTCCTCCGCCCCCCTCCCCGAAGCCTGCGCTCCCTTCTCCGCACCCTTCGCCGAAGCCTGCCCTCCCTCCTCCTCCCCTCTCCCCGAAGCGTGGGTTTCCTCCTCTCCCCTCTCAGCGAGCGGGTCCTCCTCCCCTGCACCGCTGCCGGTGTCCTTCTTCGGTTCCGCGTGAGGAGCGCTGGCACGCTCTGGTGCGGCGGGGGGGGGGGGGGGGGGG
>DATACC010000358.1:0-17062 GCA_036259255.1 Thermoanaerobaculia bacterium
AACCGTAAACGGGCCGGGGGCAAAACCCCACGGCCCTTTCGTCCGGAGTTGGAGTATCGGTTCGGCTCAGAAGCTCCAGCGTACGCCGAGCTTGGCGCGCCAGCGGGAGCGCACGTTGTGCGTCTGGAAGATGGAGTTCGCTTCCGGATCGCGGACTACGTTGAACAGCTCGTAGATCGGCTTGCCGTCGTCCGTCATGCCCTGGTACTCCACCGGCGTCACGGTGCCGAAATTGACGTAGCGCTGCAGGCCTGAGTCCTCGTCGAGCAGGTTGCCCAGGTTCGCGATGTCGAGGGTCAGCGCCAGGTTGGTCCCGCGCACCGGGATCTGCTGAGCGATCTGAAGATCCAGCGTGTGGTTCCACGGGGAATCGGCGCAGTTGCGGGGGGCGATGCCGCCGCGGTTGCTGTCGAGGCACTCGTTCGACGAGATGAAGGCGTCGAGCTGGTCCCATGTTCCGTTGGTGATGACCACGTCGTCCGGCCCGGAGGGGACGTAGAAGAGATCGTTGCCGGTGAAGCCGTCGCAGTTGATCGACTGGCCGCGGTCGAGATCGCCGTCACCGTCGCAGTCGATGTTGAACTCGCTGGCGGTGATGTAGGAGAACGGCCGGCCCGACTGCAGATTGTAGAAGGTCGAGACCGTCGTCGCCCACGGGCTGCTGCGGTTGAACCGGTACGACAGCGAGGCGGTGTAGCGATCGGAGACCTCGAAATCCGAACGGCTGGTCCCCGGATTGTTGGGATCGACCGCCTCGTTGAACTGCCAGTTGGACACAGCGCGGCTGGACGAGCCATCGTTGACCACTTCGGAGTCGCCGTAGACATAGGCGACGTAGCCCCAGAACCCGCGGCTGAACGGTTTCTCGAGCTTCACGGCGATGTTGGTCGCCTCACCCTCCGAGGTGTTCGTGATCAGGTAGGCACCGTCGACCCCTGAGTTGACCTCCTCAAAGATCGGTCGGCCGTCGAACGGCAAACTGCCCGTCTGCCGGATGTTGACGTTCTGATAGAGGATCTCCTGCTCGCTCTGGCTGTGCAGCGCCTCGACGGTGCCGATCAGGTTCCACCACGGGAGCTGGACATCGTACGCCAAGTTGTAGCGCATGACCTGCGGAAACTCGAAGTCGGGATCGATCAGGTTGAACTCACCGATCGCCAGAGCGGCGTTCTGGAACAGCTCCGGGTGGGTCTGCGGCGTCGGCTGGTTGAAGGGATCCGGGAAGAACGGAATGTTCTGCGCCGAGATGAAGACCTGCTCGTTGCCGGTGCGGGCGTAGTTGTTGGAGATCCACACATAGGGCGTGCGGCCGGCGAACAGACCAACACCGCCGCGGATCTGCTGCGTGGCGTTCCCCAGGATGTCCCAGTTGAACCCGACGCGGGGCGACCACAGCTCCTTGTCCTCGGGAATCGTGTCAGTGCGCAGACCGTAGAGCTCTTCGGTGCGCACGTTGCGCGACGGCTCGTCGGGGAAGCGGGGGGCATCCACCCGCAGCCCGAACGTCAGCGTCAAGTTCGGCCGCGCCGCCCACTGGTCGCCGGCGTAGAGGCCATACTGCGCGACGTCGAACTCCTGCGCCCGCGGCTGCCCCTCCGGCACCACTGTGTAGCGGTACTGGCGTGCGATGCCCGCCTCCAGTGCGTCGAGGTCAGTGAACTCGTACGACCCGAAGGATTCCTGAAGGAAGAGGTTGGCGAAGGTGAAGAATTCGTTGTGGGTGCCAAGCACCAGCGTGTGGTCGCCGGTCACCCAGGTGAAGTCGTTGGTCAGCTCGAAGATATCCTGGTCGAGCGAGTTGGCGGTCGAGAACGGCTCGGTGCCGGCCTCGAACTCCTCGCCGGACGGGATCGCGTCCTCGATCTCGATCCACGGGAAGGTCACCACGCCGCTGCGGCGGTCCTTGATCGTCTGGTAGGTCAGCCGCAGCTCGTTGAACATCGCCCCGCCTACGACGCTGTTGAGCTGCGCCACCGTCGAGTTGGTCTCGTTGCGAAACAGGTAGGTCTCGCTGGGGAACTCGTAGGTAAAGGAGCCCGGCCTGTTGATGTCGTTCTCGGCATCCACGAAGTTGTGGCGCAAGGTGAGCTGATGGGCGTTGGCGATGTTGAAGTCGAGGCGCCCGAACAGCTTGTCCGAAGGCGTCTCCAGGTTCTGCTGCGACAGCCCGCCCGGGTCGAATCCGTACTGGTCGATCAAGAT
The DNA here is from genome assembly GCA_036259255.1 of Thermoanaerobaculia bacterium. GTDB lineage: Bacteria > Acidobacteriota > Thermoanaerobaculia > Multivoradales > JBCCEF01 > DATACC01. Next base: position 2,203 of record DATACC010000358.1, read on the forward strand.
CTGGCGGAAGCGGTTCGCCGCCTCGACTGCGGCTCCGTTGACGAAGCTCTGGCCGCCGCCGCCGTCGATCGACCAGCCGGTCGGCTCGTTCTTCTCGGCGATCTCGCCGTTGACGAAGAAGAACATCTTGTCGCGGACGATCGGCCCGCCGAGACGGAAGCCGTACTGCTCCTCCTCGAAGGTGCCGAACTCGCCGAGGTAGTCCGGGCCATCCCCGACCAGACTGTCGTCGCGGGTGAAGTAGAAGACGGAGCCCTGGAAAGCGTTGGTGCCGCTGCGGGTGATGGCGTTGAGGCCGCCGCCGGTGAAGCCGCCCTGACGCACGTCGAAGGGCGCCACCACGAGCTGCAGTTCCTGGATGGCATCGAGGCTGATCGGCGTCGTGTCCGCCTGGCCACCCGGGGTGCCTTGGCCGGCGAGGCCGAACAGGTCGTTGTTCACCGCGCCGTCGATCTGGATGTTGTTGTACCGGCCGCTGCGACCGGCGACGCTGATCGCGTCCGGATCCTCGTTCTCCGACGCCACCGTGATGAACGGGTTGGTGCGGGCGAAGTCCTCGAGGCCCCGGTTGATGGTCGGCAGGTTCTCGATCAGCTCGGTGCTCACGTTGCTGGTCGAGCCGGTGCGCGTGGAGCTGATCAGCTCGTTGGTGGTGCCGACGACCTCCACCACTTCCTCGACGGTGGCGAGCTGCATCGTGAGGTTCAACCGCACGTCCTCGCCCAGCCGCACCTCGACGTTCGGATCCTCGACCGGACGGAAGCCGTCCAGCATCGCGCTCACGGTGTACGGACCCGGCCGCACGTTGGCCATCGCGAAGCGGCCGTCGGCACCGGTGACCACGTTGTAGTTGGTGCCGGTCGGCTCGTGCACCGCCTGCACCACAACGCCCGGCAGCCGGCCGCCCTCCTGGTCGGAGACGGTGCCGCTGATGCCGCCGGTCGTCACGCCCTGGCCGAAGGCCAGGGGAGCCGCCAGCACCGCGAAGGCGGCGACCAGGGCGGCGAAGAACGAGATTCTCCTGTGGTGACTCATGCTTCCTCCAGAACGAAAGGGAGATGCTGCTTGGGCTCCGCGCGGGGATCCCCGGCGACGCCGGGGCCCGTGGATACCAGGTGGATCGTTGGGCTGATGGCCAGCTCGGCTCGCTGCGGCTCGGTTCGGATCGGCTCGGTTCGGGAGCTCATCGGGCGCACCGTTCGGGCTTGGAGGGGACCGGTGCAAGGGGTCTCCTGTGTCTCCACGAAGGGCTGCCGAACGGGTCGGTCCGACGCTAACCAAGTTGCTTCGCCGCCGTCAAGGCGGCTCTCGTAAGGTCCCATGCCTGCTGAGATGCCCCGGCCCCCGGTCTCCCGGCGGCGGGTGCAGACGCAGGATGGCGCTGGGGTGTGGCGGCCGGCGAACCGGCAGGTGACAGGCGGGTGACGGCGCCCCGGCAGCCGCCCCCCAGCACCGTCAGGAGCCGCTCACCACCACCAGGTGGCCCGCCGGATCGAGTACCGCCACGCCACCGCCCCGGGCCCGGCGCGGGGTCAGCCCGGCACCGGAGAGACGCGCGCGCACGGCCTCGAGATCGTCCACCTCGAGGCGCAGCACCAGGCCGCTGCGCGGCACGTTCCAGCCGCTCGCCCCGGAGCGCGGCGCCACCCCTTCGTCCGTGCGCCGCAGCGCCAGCCGCGTGCCGCCGCGCCCCAGCACCACCTCACCGGAGAGCCCGCCCTCCTCCCGGGTGAAGCCGAGCCCGTCGCGGTAGAAGGCCACCGCGGCCTCGAGGTCGCGCACCGGCAGCACCGCCAGCAGCTCCGACGGCCGGGCCGCGGGCGAGGCGACGGCCTCCTGCGGCGGCTCCTCCGGCGGCGGCTCGGGCTCGCGAGCCACGGGTTCCGGCGCGGATTCGGGCGGGTCCGGCTGCTGGATCTCGAAGGCGGGCAGATCGCCGCCCCCGGCCCCGGCGTCCGCCTCCGCCAGCGCTCCCGGCGAGCGCACCGGCATCTCGACGCTGACCTGCGGCCGCGCCGCCGCCGGAATGTCCTGCCCCCCGGCGTCTGTCACCCCCGGATCCTCGCCCGGCACCCCGGCCTCCTGCGCCGCAGGCTCGGCCGTCGGTGCCGCCGCCTCGCCGCCGCAGCCGGCGAGCACCAGGAGGAGCGTCAGGACGCCCGCGGCCAGAACTCCGCCCAGCAGGTCCTCGCGGTTCTCCACGGCCGCACCACGTCCCCTCCGGGCCCCGTGGGGGAGCGCTCCACGCCCCCCACACCACCGGTTGGGACTCTCGACCGCTACGGGTGCGCCGCGCATCGACCGGCTCAGTCGCGGATCACCGGCAGCCGCGGGGCCGGCACGTCCCTGGGCACCGAGAGGTTGCGGCGCAGGATCTCGCTCTGGCGAGCGGCCAGCTCGGCCAGGTTGGTGCCGCCGAGGATGCCGTCCACCGCCTCCTTGACCTGCAGGAAGACCTCGCGGATGGCGCAGCGCTCCGGCCCCAAGCCGATGGAGCACGGCAGGGCCAGCACCTGGTCGATGGAGGTGGTCTGCCCTTCGAGGCTGACCAGGACCTGTTGCAGGGAGATCTCGGTCGCGTCCCGCCCCAGCAGGTGGCCACCCTGGGGGCCGCGGTTGGAGCGCACCAGCCCGTCGCGCGAGAGCACCGCCAGGATCTGGCGCAGGTAGGGTTCGGGGATGCCCTGCTGGACGGCGATCTCGTGACTCGTCACCGGGCCCTCCTCCTGCTTCGAGGCGAGGTAGAGCATGGCGCGGATGCCGTATTCGCCCTTGGTGGAGATCTTCACGGCCCGGTCATCCTAGCACCGCCGGCGCTCCGGACCGGGCCGCCGCACGATGTCCGGAAGCCTCAGAGCACAGCGACCTCACAGCACACCGAAGGGAAAGGGCGGCCGCGCCGGCTCGAGAGCCAGCAGCTCCGGCAGGGGTGCCAGGTCCGCCAGGTCGCCGCCGGCCCCCTGGGCCACCGCTACCCGGCCGGCGGCGGTCTCCGGGCGCACCAGCAGCAGCGCCTCCATGCCGGTGGCCAGGGCACCCTCCACGTCCTCCTGCATGCGGTCGCCCACGTGGAGCGCCTCCTCCGGTGCGACGCCGAGGACTTCGAGGGCGGCGTGGAAGATCGCCGGATGGGGCTTTTCCACCCCCACCTCGGCGGAGAAGACGACGGCGGCGAAGAAGCTCCCCAGGCCGAGCTCCTCGAGCAGGCCCGGCAGCCGCTCGTCCCAGTTGGCGACCACCGCCATCGGCAGGCCCATGCCGGCGAGCTCGGCGAGGATGCCGCGCACCTCGGGGAAGACCTCCCAGGCCTCGGCGTGGGCGAAGCGGGCGTAGAGCTCGGCAGCGGCGAAGCGCGACGGCGGCCGCGCCTCCAGCCGCTCGCACAGGCGCTCCAGGAACCAGCGCCACCAGCCGCGCGCGCCCTCCGGGTGGGCGGTGAAGCGGTCCTGCCCCATCTCGGCGCTGCAGGCGAGCTCCTGGAAGACCTCGGGAATCAGCCGCTCCAGCGTCTCCGGCGGTGCCGTCACGCCGTGGCGCGCCAGCACCTCGGCGTAGATCGCCACGAGCCGGGGGCTGTGGAAGAGCGTGCCGGTGGCGTCGAGGGTGAGCGCCCGAGGCGTGCCGTCCACCGCCGCGGCCTCGCTACCTGCGCCCCAGCCCGCGCAGGCGGTCGAGGGTGCGCAGCGTGGCGAAGGCGAGCAGGCCCACCGCGACGCCGGTGACGAGCGCGAGATCGAGCCGATAGCCGCGCAGAAGCGCGGCCGCCAGCGCGCCGGCGGCACCCACCATGGCGCTGATCACCACCCGGCGCGCCATCGGCGAGAGGGCCCGCCGCCCCGGCGCCGGCTCGGAGCGGACGCGGAAGGCGGCGTCGGAGCCATCCCGGCGGCCCTCGGCGGGTGCGTCGTCGCGCCGGTCGCTCACCCCGCGCCCTCCCGCAGGCCCGCCGCAACAGGGTCGTCCGTCACCGCGGGCGCCTCCGCCTCGACGCGGAGGACCAGGGTTCCGACGCCCGAGACCTCCACCTCCAGGCGGTTGCCGGCGGCCAGCGTCCCGACGCCCGCCGGGGTGCCGGTGAGCAGCACGTCGCCGGGCTCGAGGGTCATGATGCCCGAGGCGTAGGCCACCAGCTCGACCAAGCCCCACGCCATTTGGCGCGCGTGTCCGCGCTGGCGCTCGGCCCCGTCGACGCGGGTGACCACCTCGAGATCCTCGAGATCGGCGCCGACGCGGATCGCCGGCCCCAAGGGGCAGAAGGTGTCGAAGGACTTGCCGCGGGCGAAGGTCGGGTCGCGGCGCTGCAGGTCGCGGGCGGTGACGTCGCAGGCCGCGGTGACGCCGAACACGGCGGCGGCGGCCTGACGCCGGCTCGCCCGGTGGATCCGGCGGCCGACGACCAGGGCGATCTCCCCCTCGTACTCCACCTGCCGGCTCGCCGCCGGCAGCACCACCGCGGCGCCGGGCCCGATCACCGACGACGGCGCCTTGAGGAAGATCACCGGCTCCGCCGGCATCGGGTTGCCCAGCTCGGCGGCGTGGTCGCGGTAGTTGCGGCCGATGCCGACGATCTTGCCGGGGGCGACCGGCGCCAGGACTCCGCGGGGCAGACCGTCGCCGCCCAGGGGCACCGGCTGGCCCAGTTCCCAGGAGGCCGGCGGGGTGGCGTACGGGTCCGAGAGGAGGGCCCGCGGCTCGCCCCCCTGCTCGGCGGCGGCGTAGGCCCCCTGGGGACCGATGCGGTACAGCAGCACGGTGCCTATTCTAGCGCCCCGCGGCGTCGACGGCCGGGAGGGGCGGGCCTCAGCGTCGGCGCGCGAGCAGCAGCCAGAGGAAGAACGGGCCGCCGAGCAGCGCCGTCAGCACGCCCACCGGAAGCTGGACCGGCGCCATCAGGGTGCGCGCCGCGAGATCGCACAGCGCGAGGAAGGCGCCGCCGCCCAGCAGGCTCGCCGGCACCAGCACCAGGTGGTCGTGGCCCACCCAGCGTCGCAGCACGTGGGGCACCATCAGGCCGACGAACCCGATGGGCCCGGCCACCGCCACCAGGGCCCCCACCATCAGCGAGGTGACGACGAGCACCTGCAGGCGCAGTCGCGACACGTCCACCCCGCGGCTCGCCGCCAGCTCCTCGCCGGTCAGGAGCTGATTGAGATCCCAGCGCAGGGTGAGCAGCAGCAGCGAGCCGCCGACGGCCCAGGGCAGCAGCCACAGCACGTCGCCGTAGCCGACCACCGCCAGGCCGCCCATCATCCAGCGCACCATGCGGAAGGTCTGGTTGGCGTCGGAGAGGAACTGGACGAAGAGGATCAGCGCCGAGCACGACAGCGACACGGCGACACCGGCGAGCAGCAGCGTGCCGGTCTCGGTGCCCGTCTGGGTGCCGCGGCCCGCGCCGCCGCGCCGCACGGCCATGCCGACCACCAGTGCCGTGGCCCCCAGCGCGCCGGCGAAGCTCGCCCCGGCCACGGCGGAGAAGCCGAGGACGCCGGCGGGGTCGGCGAAGCGCAGCGCCAGCACCGCGCCGAGGGCGGCGCCGGCGGCCACCCCCAGGGTGTACGGCTCGGCCAGAGGGTTGCGGAACAGCGTCTGGAAGGAGACGCCGGCGACCGCCAGCGCGCCACCCGCCACCAGCGCCAGCAGCACCCGGGGCAGGCGGAGCTGCCAGAAGATGGTGCCGGCGGCGCCCTGGCCGGAGAGCACCGCGCCGAGGCCGATCGCCTGGCTGCCGGCGAGCGGCGTCAACACCAGCACGGCGAGCCACAGCAGGGCGAGCAGGACGAGCGCGCGGCGCCGGTTCTCGGGACGATTCACGGCGGGTCCCCTCCCGGAGGTCCGAGCCGCAGCACCGGCACCGGGCGCTCCAGGCTGCCGGCGAGATCGAAGCGGGCCCCGAAGAGGCGGGCGAGCACCTCCGGGTGGAGGATCTCCCGGGGCGTGCCGGTGGCGGCCACCCGTCCGGCGGCGAGGCCCACCACGCGGTCGGCCACCAGGGCCGCGAACGTGAGGTCGTGGCTGGCGGCGAGCACCGTGTGGCCGCCGCCGGCCACCAGGTCCGCCAGCAGCGCCGCCACCTGGGCCTGATGCGGCGGATCGAGGTGGGTGGTCGGCTCGTCGAGCACCAGCAGCTCCGCCTCCTGCGCCAGCGCGGCGGCGATGTAGACCGCCTGCCGCTCGCCCCCGGACAGCTCGTCCAGCGGGCGTGCGCGCAGCGCCGCCACCCCCACCCGGTCCAGGGCCGCCGTCACCGCCCCGTGGTCGGCGGCGTTCGGGGCGAGCTGGAAGCGGCCGAGGTGGGGATGGCGCCCGAGCAGCACCACCTCCTCGACGGTGAGCGGCACCCGCGCCGGGCGGATCTGCGGCACGTAGGCGATGCGCCGGGCGGCCTCGCGCCGCGGCGTATCGGCCAGCGGCCGGCCGCGGAAGCTCACCGTGCCGGCGCTCGGCGCGAGCAGGCCGGCGAGCAGGCGCAGCAACGACGTCTTGCCGGCTCCGTTGGGCCCGACCACCACCAGGCAGCCGCCGGCCGCCACCTCGAGATCCAGCGGCCCGACGACGGCACGCCCCCCCGCCTCCCAGGCCAGCCCCCGAGCCGCGAGCAGCGCCCCCGTCCTCGCCGCCGCCGGCGGCACCTCCCCCATCAGCGCACCACCCTCGGCACCCTCGGCCCGACGAACGGTCCCGGCGCGTGGTGCTCCACGCCCCCCTCGCCGAGGGTGGCCGTCGCCTTGCCGGCGCCCTCGCCGCCCGAGCAGCGACTCACTCGAGCGCCTCGGCCATGCGCGCGTACACCGCCGGCAGGTGGGGGCCCGGGATCAGCACGTCCGGTCCAGCGATCACCGCCACCCGGCCGGCGCCCGGCAACGCCTCGCGCCAGGCGCGCTCCAGGGCCTCGCGGGCCTGCGGCGTCAGCTCCTCGCCGTGCAGCGACAACACCGCCTCGGGCCGCCGCGCCACCACTTCCTCGAGGCCCACCGGCGCGTACGCCTGGGGCAGCTCGGCAAAGGAATTGTTGGCCCCCAGGCGCTCGAGCATCTCGTGATGGAAGCTACCGGGACCGGCCACCAGCACCTCGCCGAGCCGCTGCGGGTCGGCGGCGATGGCGAGGAGCACGCGGCGCCCCGCGGCGACCGGCCGCGGCGCCAACCCCTCGCGGAAGCGGTGCAGGACGGCGGCGGCGGCGTCCTGCGCCCCCAGCCGCACGCCGAGGGCCCGCACCGACGCCTCGACGTCGGCGAGGGACTCGTTCTCCACCGCCAGCACCTCCACGCCGAGCCGCTCGAGCTCGATGGCGAGATCCACCTGCCCGGCGAGCAGCACGGCGAGCTCCGGGGCGAGAGTGACGATGCGCTCGAGATCCGGGTCGTGGTACCCACCGAGGCGGGGCACGGCGGCGAGCTCCGGCGGCAGCCGGCTGAAGTCGTCCACGCCCACCAGCACCCCGCCGCGTCCGAGGGCGAGCAGGATCGCCGTGGTGTTGGGCGACAGGCTCACCACGCGGCGCGGCGCGGCGGCGGGAGGAGCCTCACCGGGCGAGGTTCCCGCGGCGACGGGCGCACCCGACTCGCGGCAGCCGGCGAGAACCGGCAGGAGAACCAGCAGGAGGACGGCGGCGACACCGCGGTGGCGAGCGGGGCGGCGGCTGGGGGACGGAGGCGGCATCGGGCGCAGACGGAACGCGCCGCCCCGCCTGCGAGGCGGCAGCGGCGCGGCACCGACTCTAACCCGAGCCCGGCGGCCGGCGGCGGTCTACTGGCCGGAAGGAGGCGCCGTCTGCAGAGGTACGGCGCTGCCCTGGGCCGGCACGGTGCTGCCCTGGACGGGGACGGTGCTGCCCTGGACGGGGACGGTGCTGCCCTGGGCCGGCACCGCGCTCCCCTGGATGGGGAAGCTCGTCGAGGGCGGCGCCGTCACCAGCCCCGGCGCCGCGAACGGCGCGTTGCCCGGCGGTGCCAACGGCGCCGTCGCCGGCGCGCCGCCGGTCACCACGCCGCTCGCCGGGAGGCCGGCGAAGCCCGCCATGCCGGGGTCGACGAACTGCGGCACGTTGATGTTCTGCTGCTGCGCCGGCTGCTGCGACTCCATGAACGCCCGGAGCATCTGCATCTCCGGCGACTCCGGCGCCCCACCCTCGGTGCCGGGAGCGGCCAGGTGATCCGGTGCCAGGCCCAGGGAGATGGTCTTGTTGTCGATCACCGTTCCGAACCCCTGCTCCTCGACGTCGGACCTCACCGAGGCGATGTCGTCGCGCTCGAGAGCGATGTGGTTGCCGGCGCTGGTCAGCAGCAGCACGAGGGAGCTGTCCCAGCTCGCCGCCTCCGGCTGGTAGCGGCTCTCGAAGCGGTTGCCGTTCTCGAGCTCGACGATCCAGGTGGCGGCGCCGGCCGGTGCGGCGCCGGCAAGCAGGGCCAGCGCCACGATCAGGACGAGCGGCGTCGGACGGCGGAAACGGTTGCTGTGCATGGCGACACCTCCGAAGGCGGCGGGTCCAGGTGGGGAGTCGAGATCCGTGATTCCTGCGGCTTTGGCCGATGAATCAGTCCTGGAGCATACGTTAGCACGTTCCCGGCGGGATCCCCGGCGGCCGGCGCTTGCTGGCCCCCCGGACGAGGCGCACCGCGCGACCTTCTAGGGCGCGATGTCCGCCGCGCCGGCGCTATCCGGCGGTGGGGCGGCGAGCCAGGGAGGCGACCACCGCCACCAGCTCGGTCGGCTCCACCGGCTTGGCGACGTGCATCTGGAACCCAGCGCGCAACGCCTCCAGCCGGTCCTCGCTGCGGCCGTGGGCGGTGAGCGCCACCGCCGGCACCGCGGCGCCGGCGCCGTCGGAGGCCCGCAGCCGGCGCAGGAAGCTGTAGCCGTCCTCGCCCGGCATCTGGATGTCGCTGACGATCACCTGCACCGGCCGCTGCCCGAGCAGCTCCCGGGCCTCCCGGGCCGAGGAGGCGGCCAGCACGCGGGCACCCCGGCTCTCGAACAGGGAGAAGAGCATCTCGCGGGCGTCCGGATCGTCCTCGACCACCAGCACCGTCACACCGTCCAGGCGCTCTTCCGCCACCTGCTCGTCGCGCCGCGGCCGGCCTGGATCCCCCGTCCTCGCCCGCCGCCGCGCTACCGGCTCCAGCGCCGCCGGTCCGGCGAGCACCCGCAGCGGCAGTCGCACGCGAAACGTGGCGCCGGCGCCGCGCCCCGGGCTCTCGGCGCTCACCGTGCCGCCGTGGGCCTCGACCAGCCGGCGGACGATGGCGAGGCCGAGGCCCAGGCCCTGGTGCACCCGGGTGATCGAGGAGTCGCGCTGGCGGAAGGCGTCGAAGACGTGGGGCAGGAACTCGGGGTCGATACCCTCGCCGCTGTCGGTGACCGTGATCTCCGCCTGCGAGCCGACCCGCGCCACCTCGGCCCGCACGCGCCCTCCCCGGGGCGTGAACTTCACCGCGTTCGACAGCAGGTTCCACATCACCTGCTGGAGGCGCGCGTGGTCGCCGGAGACGAGGCCGGTGTCCGGGTCGGCGACGACGTCGAGGCGAATCTGGCGCGCCTCCGCCGCCGGCGCCACCGAGTCGGCCGCCGCCTCGACGACCGCCGCCGGGTCCACCGGCCGCACCTCGAGGCGCATGCGGCCGCTGACCACCCGGGAGACGTCGAGCAGGTCGTCGACGAGCTGCGACAGGGCGCGGGCGTTGCGGCGGATCGTCTCCACGCCGCGCTGACGCTTCTCGGCACCGAGCTCCGGCATGGCGAGCAGGTTGGCCCAGCCGGAGATGGCGTTGAGCGGCGTGCGCAGCTCGTGGGAGACGGTGGCCAGGAACTCGTCCTTCAGGCGGTTGGCCTCCTCCGCCTCCTGGCGGGCCGCGCGCTCGGCCGCGAGCAGCGCCTCGCGCTCGGCCTCGGCGCGGCGGCGGCGGGCGTTCTCGCGGGCCAGCTCCTCGATCTTGCGGTTGAGCAGCACGAAGCGCGCACCGGCCCGCTCCCGCGGCCGCAGACGCAGCAGCACGCGACCAGACGTTGCCGGCTCGCCATCGCGGGCGGCCATGCCCTCGCACCGGAAGGCGGTCCCAGCGCCGTCGCCGTCGCCACAGGTCAGGCTGCCGGGCAGGAACGTGCCGCTGCGGGCGCAAAGGCGCAGGTAGTCGAGCAGCTTCTCGGGGCCTTCCGCCACGCGATCGAGCAGGCTGGCCCCGGCGGGGTCTTCGGGCAGGCCGAGGGCGGTCACGGCAGCCGCGTTGGCGGCCGCGACGGTGCCGTCGCGCTCCACCAGCAGCATCGGCTCCGGGAACCTCGCCGCCAGCCGCGCGAACTCATCGGCCGCGAAACTCACTCCTCGTCCCGAAAGTACTCCCGCCCGGCGGCGTTCTCGGCTCCGCCCGTGGGCCGGAGGTGGACCACGACGCGGCAGCCGGCGGCGCCCTGGGCGATGGTCTCCTGGAGCTCGACCTTGGCCCAGCCGAGGTTACGGGCGGCGATGGCGCCGAAGACGTTGGAGGTCATCATGCACAGCGCCGGGCGCCCCGCGACCTTGTCGCCGAAGGGGCAGGCGCGGTTGCCGAAGACGATCTTGTCCTCGTCCTCCTCGACGATGTAGAAGTCACCCTGGATGCGGCGCTTGAGGTCGACCAGCACCTCGGCCACCTGGTGGCGGTCGAGGTTCTCCACGCCGAGGGCGGCACGGTAGTCGTCGTCGATGCCCTCGCCCATGCGCTGGCCGACCACGCTGACGAACCCCGAGGCCTCCTCCAGCCCCACCACGTCCTGCAGGGCACCGGAGAGCTCGCGCAGCAGCGTCCGCAGGAAGACGTCGCGCTCGAGGGGGACGTCGAGCACGTGAAGCGGCGAGGAGCGGGGCGCGTCGGGTGCATCGTGCATCGGCAGGGTTCCTCCGGTCATGGGTCCAGAAACAGCACACCAGGACTTCCCTAGCAAGGATCGCACCCGGCGGCGGCGCACCACGCAGACGGCCCCTTTCTCGAGCCGCTCCTGCTGCTTGACCGGGTGCGGAGGCTATGCGAATCTCGCCCCCGGCCCCACCCCAACCCGAGGTCCGTCTGACGGACCACTCCATCGCAGATGTTCGTACGACCGCAGCGTGCGGGGCCCACGTTCGCGGCGGCGGAGGAATTCCTTGATGTCGATCCAGCAGGACTCTCGAACCCGCGGGCGCCGCACGGCCTGGTTGGCTGCGCTGGCCCTCGTTCTGCTCTGGCCTCTCGCTGGTGAGGCCGGAGAGCTGGTGTTGCGCAGCGGCAGCACCCCCTTCAGCGGACTCGACGGCGGAGCGGCCGACGCCGACGGCACCGCCGACGGCACCCTGACCCTCGACCGCCTCGAGGTCGCCGGCAACGCGGTGCTCGCCATCGACGTGCCGGTGGCGCGCATCGAGGTGGCGGGGGACGTCGTGCTCGCGGGCAACGGTGCGATTCGCGCCGCCGGCGACCAGGCGCCGCAGGTCACCCTGCAGGCCGCCGGCAGCGTGCGGCTGTCCGGCCATGCCGTCCTGTCCGCGGATGCTCCGGCGGGCGGCGGGTCGCTGCGCCTCTGCGCCGGCGGCGACCTGGTGCTGGCCGGCAATTCGGCCGTCTCCGCCGATGCCCTGGATGGCGCCGGCGCCGGCGGCGAGCTGCACCTGGAGACCGCCGGCCGGCTGGTGCTCGCCGACGCGACGGTGTCGGTGCGGACCAACGGCGCCACCGGCGGCCGCATCACCCTGGTGAGCTGCGACGCCGGTGTGGCCGGCCCCGGACGATCCCTCGGGTCGGCCGCCGTGACGGTGGCGGGCCGCGCGGAAGCGGTCGGCACGGCCGGGGCCGGCGGCACGGTGGAGATCGAGGCGCGCCAGGGCGGCGTCGCCTTCGCAGCAGGGCTGGCGGCGGTCGACGCCCGCGGCACGGCCGGCGACGGCAGCGTGGCGGTGACCGCGGCCCTCGGTATCGAGCCCGCGGTGCCGCCGGCGAGCCCGGGGGCGACGACCACTCCGAACGGGCCGTCCGACGAGCCGTGCGACTGCTCCACCGGCGGCGGCGAGCCGCCCGGCGTCGGCGCCCTGGTGGTGGCCGCCGACGTCGACCGGCCCACCGGACTGCCCGGCACGTCGTTCACCTTCTCCGGCCGTGTGGTGCAGTCCACCGCCGCGGTGACCGACTGGCAGTGGACGCTGACCGACGGCCGCGCTTTCAGCGGCCAGACGGCGTCGGCGGCCTTCGACGCGCCGGGCCTCCACGGCGCCACCCTCACCGTCACCGACGAGGAGGGCACGGTGTTCACCAACCAGGTGGGCGTGGTGGTGTTCGATCCCGCCACCCAGGCGCCGCCGGAGCTCGGCATGCCGGTGCTGCTGGGTGACGTCGACGGCGACGGTGCCGTGACGCTGCGCGACGCCCACCGGGTGGCCAAGCACACCGGGCGGCTCGAGCTCCTGGCGACCGCCTTCCGGCCCGCCGCCGACATGGACCTCGACGGCAACCTGACGCTCGACGACTCGCTGCTCCTCGGCAAGGCGGTGGCGGCCAACAGCACCGTGCCCTCGGCCCTGCTGCCGAGCCGCGGAGCGCCGGGCACCCGGGTGACCCTGGTCTCCCCCGAGCTGCTCGACCCCAACGCCCTGATCGAGGTCGAGGTGGGCAGCTCCGCCTGGGTCCAGATGCCGCCGCGGGTGGTCAAGGGCTACGCCACGATTACCATCCCCTTCGACGCCACCCGCCGCAACAGCATGCAGGTGACGCCGGGGCCGGTGGCGGTGCGCATCCTGCGCGACGGCGTCGTGGCGGAGACGCTCACCTTCGAGGTCGAGGCGCCGGCGCCGCTGCCGGCGGACCCGAAGGCCGAGCTGCTCTCGTTCCTCGCCGACTACACCGAGCTGTTCTCGCTCAACCGGCAGGCGCTGGCGGCGCTGCTCGAGCACGCCGGCGTCGACGGCGAACAGGAGGAGCTGCTGCTCGCCACCTTCACCGCCGCGGAACAGGACATGGCCATGATGCAGGCGGAGCTCGCGGCCCTGCTCGCCGGCCCCGGCGGTGACGAGCTGGCCGAGCTGTGGTTCCGCGTCGCCAACGCCAACGGTTACCCGGAGTTCCGCCAGCGGCTGGATGACTACATGGCGGAGCACGGCAGCTCGCTGGCCGCCAACATCCGCCGCGCCGCCGCCACCGGCGGTGCCGACGTCGACGCCATCCTGGCCATCGTCTGTGCCGTCACGGAAGCCACCGAGCTGCTGGAGACCGGCGGCAACATCCTCGGCTACGTCTGCGACGGCCTGCTGGTCGCCGCGGTGATCGCCGTGGCGGTGCCGGCGGACGGGCCGGTCGTGGACGCCGCCCTGCTGTTCGCCTGGGCCAGCGGCTGCGGCACGGTCGAGGTGACCGTCGAGATGGCGCTGCTGATCAACGAGCTGGTCGGCGGCCTCGAGCCGGACCTGCGCTTCGCGGCCTCGCCCACCAGTCCCGGCCCCGGCGAGAGCGTCGAGCTGCGGGCCGAGGTGGAGATCGCGGGTCTCGACGACGTCTGCGCCTACGGCGTGGGCAAGGGCCGCGACGAGCTGATCGAGGATCTGGCGGAGGAGGTCGTCGAGCGCCTGCTGCGCAAGAAGCTGGCGCTCAAGGCCATCGCGAAGGCCGCCGAGCTGGTGTCCCAGGACCTCTTCGAGGAGCTGGAGGAGCGGCTCGAGGTCACCGTGGTGCGGGCGCTCAACGACACCGCCATCGGCGACATGCTGGACGAGCTGACGACGCGGGTGTGCGACATCTTCCAGCTCGGCGTGCCGCTGCTCGACGACTTGAGCGAGATCATGGAAGGTCCCGACCCGAACGTCGGACAGCTCACCTTCGCCGGCGACGGCACCGCCACCTACACGTGCCCCGACGACGGCAGCTCCACCGCCGACGGCGTCACCTTCACGGTCCGCCGCGAGATCTGCGACGAGACCGTCGAGGAGACGGCCACGGTGAGCTGCGAGACGCGTCCCGTCACCATCACCATGGGCGACAACGGGTCGGCCAACGACGACATCTACGAGGTGCGGATCGGCGGCGAGACGGTGCTCACCAGCAGCTCCCCGGTGCGCGCGATCTCGACCACGGTGCAGCTCCCCGTCGGCGAACACACGGTGCAGATGATCGGCCGCGCGGCACCGGACGGCATCGGCACCTACTACATCAGCTTCTCCGGCGCCACCGTGATCGGCGGAGCCGCGACCTCGGGCTCGGACCTGACGCCCGGCGTCGTCAAGACCTTCATCCTGCGAGTGCAGTAAGGAGCTTCGACCATGAATCGTCCCAACACCCTTCGACTCCTTCGCGCCGGCCTGCTGGCCGGAGCCGTGCTGCTGCTGATGCCGTCGTTCGCCGAGGCCCAGTTCCGCGGCGACATGTTCTTCGCCCAGCCCTCCCAGGCGGTGGCGGAAGACGGCACCGCCACCTTCGAGGTGCTGCTGTTCGCCGGCGCCGACGTGGTGGGCGCCACCCACTTCGACGTCGTCTTCGACCCCGTCCTCGCCGAGATCGTCGGGGTGGAAGCCGGCACCACCGAGCAGCTCGCGCCGGGCCACGTGGCGGTGACCAGCCCCGGCCGCGCCGCGGTGGTGGACCTCAACGCGACGTCCCTCACGCAGCCCATCGGAACCGCCAGCCTGGCGCGCATCACCCTGCGGCCCCTGGCGCCGGCGGGCACGCGGGTGCCGCTGTCGATCCAGGTGCGCTCGGTGCTGCGGCAGGACTCGGGGGCCGTGGCGAGCCGCGGCTTCTCCGGCGAGATGGTGGTGGTGTCGGCCCTCGAGTCCTGCCGCAGCACCGAGCGCACCTGGATCGACAGCGGCACCCGCGTGCCCGCCAGCGCCAGGCCGAGGAGGATCGCCACCCACCCGGTCAGGCTCTGC
>DATACC010000359.1:0-26884 GCA_036259255.1 Thermoanaerobaculia bacterium
GCCGGCGACGCCCCTGGGCCGCCAGCAGGGCACCGCGAGCCAGCAGGTGCAGGCTGCGCTCGCGCGGGTCGCCGCTGCCGCGGCGCAGGGAATGCCAGGCGCGGCGCAAGGCCGCCCCGGCCCGGGTCAGGTCGCCGAGCCGCCGAAGGGCCGCGGCGCGCACCCGCTCCGCGCGGGCGACGAGATCCGCCACCAGCGGCAGGCGACCGATGGAGCCGTCCAGGGAGCCGGCGATCTCCAGCGCCAGGGCGGTGAGCTGGACCGCGTCCTGCGGGTCCCGCACCACCAGGCCCCAGGCCTCGTCGACCAGCGCCTGGGCGGCCCACCAGTTGCGCACGCGGTTGCGCACCGCGAGCTCGCGGCGCGCCTGGGGCTGCTCGGCCATGCGGCGGGCGAACTGCCCCGCCTCCTCCCGCTCACCGGCCATCGCGCGGTGCTGCTCCACCGCCGCCGCCAGGGCGCGGCGAAACGCTCCGTCGTAGCTCCCGGCCGGGGGCCGCCACGCAATCACCTTCCCTCGAGATACTCCGACTTCCCCTTCGGACATGCACCCTCCCTCGTGCCAGGCTCGACGACCCATGCGCCTTCGCTATACATAGAGTTTCCACAAACGCCAAATCCGTGACAACAAATCGCGATTTCCTCCGCCGCCGGTCGTCGCTCCGCGGCTCCGTGCCGGCCCTGCCGCGGCCTCCGAACGCCCCGGGAACAACCCCCGGAACCGCCGGGAGCGAGTGATACACTCCGCGCCTGCCATGACGACCGCCACCCCCTCTCCCACCGATCTCCGTGCCCGCGTCCGGCGGCTCCTCGAGCAGGTGCCGCTGGTGGGCGTGGTGCGCACCGGCGACGCCGCGGAGGCCGAACGCCAAGCCCGGATGTTTGCGGCCGGCGGCATCCGCTGGGTCGAAGTGACCTTCACCGTGCCGCGCGCCGCGGATCTCGTACGCAAACTGCTTGCCGACCGCGGCGAGGCTGGCGGCATCGCACCGGAGACGGCGATCGGCATGGGCACCGTCACCGGGGCCGGGCGCGCCCGCGAGGCGGTGGCGGCGGGCGCCGAGTTCCTGGTCAGCCCCAACGCCAGCGCCGAGGTGGCGGCGGTCGGACACGAGGCGGACCTGCCGCTGGTGCTCGGCGCCCTGACCCCCACGGAGATCGTCACCGCCCACGGCCTCGGCGCCCACCTGGTGAAGGTGTTCCCGCTACCGCCGGTCGGCGGCCCCGCCTACCTGGGTGCCGTGCGCGGACCGCTCGGTGACATCCCGATGCTCGCCTCCGGCGGATTCGGACCCGAGGAGATCCCCGCCTACCGTGCCGCCGGCGCCAGCGCCTTCGGCATCGGCGCGCCGCTGCTCGCCGAAGGCGACGAGGAGACGGTGCGGCGGGTGGCCGGCGCCGTCGCCCTGGCGCGCGGTGCCGATCCGGCCCACGGCCACGACGAGAGGGCGGGGATCGCGAGGGCAGGGACATGGTGAAGCCCGCGTCCCAGGTGCCGCCCTGGCAGGTCCACTTCGAAGCGACGCCGGAGATCTTCGCCTCCGACAGCGGCGGCGGCTTCGTCTTCCCCCTCACCCGGGGCGTGCAGGCCTACCTCGACACCGGCGCCTACGACGAGGTGCGCTTCGTGTTCTCGGTGTGGCACCCGTCGTCGCAGCGCTCGATCGACCTCGACCGCGCCTACGTCGAGCTGAGAGCGAGCTTCGATCCGGAACACGAGCACTGGACGAAGATCGCCGAGATCGAGCCAGTGGTGCCCGCCTACGGCGGCGGCGAGGCCTTCGACGGCTGGATCGTGCTGCCGATCCTCGGCACGGTGTCCGCCTTCACGCTGGTCGGCAGCGGCTTCGAGCCGCGGGCTCGCATCCAGATCCGCGGCAGCGCCTACTTCGTGCCCTGAGGGTCTTCCCGCCGGACCGTTTCCGCCCGTTCCTCCCACCGACTGGAGCCGCGATGAAGCACTACGAGCTGCTCGCCCGCCTGGCCCAACCGGCCGGCACCCGCATCGTCTTGCTGGTGCTCGACGGCGTCGGCGACCTGCGCACCACGGACCAGCCGCGCACCGCTCTCGAGCTGGCCGCCACGCCGAACCTCGACGCCCTGGCCGCCCGCGCCGCCCTCGGCCGCATCCTGCCGGTGGCGCCGGGGATCACCCCGGGCAGCGGCCCCGGCCACCTGGCCCTGTTCGGCTACGACCCCACCTCGCCGGAGGCCGACATCGGCCGCGGCGTGCTGGAGGCCCTGGGTGAGGACCTCGAGATCCGCCGCGGCGACGTGGCGGTGCGCGGCAACTTCGCCACCGCCGACGCCGACGGCCGGCTCACCGACCGCCGCGCCGGCCGCATCCCGACGAGCGAGAGCGAGCGCCTGTCGGCGGCGATGCAGGCTGCCCTCGACGGCGAGCCGGTGGAGGGGGTGGAGGTGCTGGTCGAGGCCGGCGAGGGGCACCGCTTCGTGCTGCGCCTGCGCGGCGTCGGCCCGCTCACCGGCAAGCTCTCCCCGGACGTCGCCGACACCGACCCGCAGCAGCTCGGCGTCGAGCCGCTGCCGGCCCGGGCCACCGGGCCGGCGGGCGAGATCACGGCGCGGGCGGTGGCGCGGGCGGTGGAGGTGATGAACCAGGCCATCGCGAACGAGCCCCAGGCCAACCGGGTGCTGCTGCGCGGCTTCTCGAAGCTCCCCGACCTGCCGCCGGTGCCGGAGCTGTACCAGATGCGTTGCGGCGCCTTCGCCGGCTATCCGCTCTACCGTGGCGTGGCGTCGGCCTGCGGCATGGAGGTGGTGCCCTGCGGCAAGAAGCTGCCCGACCTGGTGGCGGCGGTGGCCGAGCGGTGGGACGACTTCGACTTCTTCTTCCTGCACGTCAAGAGCACCGACATGGCGGGCGAGGACGGCGACGTCGCGGCCAAGGCGCGGACTCTGGAGGAGATCGACCGCGAGCTGCCGCGCCTCCTGGAGCTCGCGCCCGACGTTCTCGCGATCACCGGCGACCACTCCACTCCCGCGCCGCTGGCCGGCCACTCCTGGCACCCGGTGCCGCTGCTCGTCGCCTCGGACCGGTGCTTCGCCGACGACTGTCAGCGCTTCGACGAGTTGGAAGCCACCCGCGGCCACCTCGGCACGATCGCCTCGATGCACCTGATGGGCCTGCTGCTCGCCAACGCCGGACGGCTGGCGAAGTACGGCGCCTGAGGGGGAACCACCGCGGCGGACCCTTCCCTGGAAGCCGGTGCCCGCTCAGGTTCCGAACGCGTCGCGGAACCGCTCCCGCTGCTCGCGGGTTCCCACGGCGAGCAGGCGCCCCGCCGCCGACAGCGGCTGGCCGGGGAGCGGTCCGGGCTGGGTCTTCCCCTCCGTCTGCACGGCGACCACGTTGAGGCCGGTGCGGGCCCTCACCTGCGCCTGGGCCAGCGACTTGCCGACCAGCGACCGCGGGATCTCCAGGGCGAAGAACTCCAGGCCCTGGCCGAGCAGGATCAGCTCCCGGCCCTGCAGGATGGAGAACACCGACTCGACCCCGAGGAAGGCGTAGCTGAGGACGAAATCGGCGCCGGCGCGGTGGATCGCCTCCACGTTGCGCTCGTGGGTGATGCGGCTGACGATCCGTAGCTCGGGGTTGAGGCGCCGGCAGTAGACCGCCAGGTAGATGTTGGTGGCGTCGTCGTTGGTGGTCAGCAGCACGGACGGCGCCTCGGCCAGCCCCGCCTCCATCAGCACCTTGCGATCCGCCGCATCGCCGAGGATGAGCCGGTCCGCCACGCCCTCCAGCCGGCCGCTCAACCTCTCGTCGCGCTCCACCAGGTGCACGATCAGGCCGCGGTCGCGCAGGGCGCGGACCGCCGCGGTTCCCACCTTGCCACCGCCGATGACCACCAACGGACTGAAGTTGACGTCGTAGATCACCAGCAGCGCATCGAGCTCCTGGATCTGCTCCGGGGTGCCGATCACCACCGGCACGCTGGCGTCGGTCAGCACGTGGTCGGGCTCGGCCGGGAGCAGCCGCCCCCTCTCCCACACCCCCACGATGTTGACGCCGAGGACCTCCCGCAGCCGGGTGTCGCGGATCGCCTTGCCGGACAGGGGGGTGTTGTGGACCGGGAACTCGGCGATCTCGAGGTCCTGGTAGCGACCCACGCGATGGGCCTGGGCGTGGCCGGCGTTGACGCGACCCGCCAGGTGCTCGCCGAGACGGTGCTTCAGGGGCAGCACGTGGGTCGCCCCGGCGAGCTCGAGGATGTCGACGGAATCGTCCTCCTCGGCGATGGCGATCACGGGGGCGTCGGGCGCGTGCTCGCGCACGGTCAGGGTGAGGCTGGTGTTCTCGGCATCGGAGAGGTTGGCGAGCACGCCCAGCGCCTGCTCCACCCGCGCCGCGCCGTAGGTCGCCACGGCATCGAAATCCCCGGTCATGACGGACACTCCCTCGGCGTGGAGTGCGGCGGCCCGATGGGAATCGGGCTCGAGGACGAAGTAGGGGATGCCCAGCGGCGCCAGCTTGCGGGCCAGCCCGCGGGCCACCGGATCCCACGCCGCCATCACCAGGTGGCCGGAGGTCTCCCGGGGAACCCGCCGGGGTGCCCGCAGGCGGATCTGGGCCTCGAGCCACGGAGCGTAGAAGAAGCGGATGAAGGCGAAGGGGAGCACGATGAGCAGCAGCACGATGCCCGACAGGAGGACCAGCATGCTGAAGCCGCGGCCGAGATCGCTGGTGAAGGTGATGTCGCCGAATCCCAGCGTGCTCATCACCGTCAGCGTCCAGTAGAACCCGGTGATCCAGGAGTGATCCTGCCCCTCCCGCGCCATCAGGAAGTGGAAGAGGATCGAGAAGGTGACGACGACGGCGGCCAGGAAACCCAGGTAGCGCAGGAGCGCCTGCAGGTTGCGGCGCGTCTCCCGCTGCGTCAGCAGGTAGGTGATCTGGGGGGTGAGGAATTTCACGGCCGGGGAGATCGTCGATCACTGCGGCCCGTGGGCGGGAGAGCTTCGTCCCCGTCTGGGACCCGCCTCAGGAGGCCTCGAAGGATCGGCCGACGAAGTTCTCGTCCGCGAGGAACCGGATCACTTCGACGAGGAGCGGAGTCGAGCTTCCAGGCGTTCACGAAGGACCTCGGGCGGCAAGCACTGCTCGAGCTGATTCCGGACGGCCGCGTAAGGCATCGGCCACGTCGAGGGCCGAGTCGTCCTGGGCGATCGGCTCGGGGGCGCCGCCCTGCTCGTAGGCGGCCAGCACGGTCCATCGGATCGCCCTCGCGGAGCAGAGGCTCCCTAGCGGAACCCGCGGCGCAGCTCGCGGCGGAAGGTCTGGAAGGCGTCCTCGCCGTGGAGGGCGACGACCACGCGCTCGAGCTTGGTGCCGCCCTGGAGATAGCGGTGGATCTCGGTGAGCAGGATGCGCGCCGCGCGGTCCATCGGGAACCCGAACGTGCCGGTGGAGATCGCCGGCAGGGCGATGGAACGCAGGCCGTAGCGGTCGGCCAGCGCCAGCGCCGAGCGCACCGCGGAAGCGAGCTTGCGGTCCTCGTCGCCCTCTCCCATGCGCGGACCCACGGCATGGATCACCTGCTTGGCGGAGAGGTTGCCGGCCCCGGTCATCACCGCGGTGCCGACGGCGGTGTGGCCGATCCGGTCGCACTCCTCCTGGATCGACGGGCCGCCCCGCTCGCGGATCATCCCTGCCACGCCGGCCCCGAGCTGCAGATCCTCGTTGGCCGCGTTGACGATGGCGTCCACGTCCATCTCGGTGACGTCCCCCTCGAGGATCTCGAGCTGGGTCTCCTCCAACGTCAGGGAGATGCGATGGGCAGTGGTCTTCTCGGACATCGTTTTCGCTCCCTCCGAACCGGAGCATCATATCAGGCCACCGCGCGGCACCCACCACACCCCTGGAAAAGCCGTCGGCGGCAGCCTGCAACCGGAGGTTCGCCACCGCCGGTTTGACACCTGAGCCTGTCGAGCCAACAATGCTCCGCATGATTTGGAACGCGAAATCAAGCAGCTCCGCGCCAGCACTCCTCGCTTTCGGTCTCGTCCTGAGCCTGTCAATGCCTGCCTTGGCCTCCCCTGCCGAACAGGCGAGTCTCCCCCACAGGCTCGAGGGGGAAACGTCACTCGAGGGCGAGCCACTGTGGATCGCAGCTAGCGAGATCTTCCAGCCCGGGGGGGAGATCCGCTGGGAGGTGATGGGAGAGCGGTCCCGCCGGCATCTGGAGAACGCCCTGGATCTCGCCGCCACGCGCGGCAGAGCCACCTCTCCACAGCCGGGGAAGAGCGCGGTGCGGTGCGACTTCAGCATCCGGCGGACCGATGCTCCGGGGCCGCCCGCAAACCTGAGCGATCTCCTCGACGAGGCGCTCGTCGTGATCTCCGGAACGGTCACCGCCAGCCGAGAAGGATTCTTTGGCGGCGCGCCGGCGACCCTGTTGCAGTGGGAGCCGCGCGCCGCGATTCGCGACCCGCGGGCAATCTCTGGCGCCGAGCCGCTGATCCTCTTCCGATCGGCGACCCTGGCGACTCCCCGAGGAAGCTACTGCTTCGAGATCGCCGGATTCCTGGAGCCTCCTCGGCCCGGCGACCGCTTGGTGGCGTTCATCGAAGCTCCGCCACGGGATCGCCAGGGACGGGTGCTGGAACCGCAGCCGTACGCCGTGTTCATCCAACGCTCCGGCTCCGCAGTCCTCGAGGTACCGGCCGGCCTCCGTTCGGCACCCGAATTCGCCACGCTCACCAACCTCGACGCGCTCCAGCAGTGGATCGAAGCTCCGTAAGGGTCAGGCGGCTGCTCAAAAGCCGCGAACATCGGCGCGGGTTGCGGGGGAGGTCAGCCGAGGTGACAGCAGCGCACCACGGCCGACGGGAGCGAACGCAACAGCCTCGACGGTGATCCTCCCGGGCCCTTCCCTGCCCCCCTCTCCCAGCCGCACCGCCGCCCCTCGGAAACGGTCGTGTAGACTCCGCCGGTCATGCTGGCGGAGCTGAAATCGCAGGTCGCGCGGGGGCTGCAGGCCGCCATCCGGGAGCTCTTCGGGGTGGAGCACGAGCCGATCGTCGAGGTGCCGCCGAAGCGCGAGCTGGGCGACCTCGCCTTCCCCGGAGCGCTGCAGCTCGCCCGCACCGTCCGCCGGCCGCCGCGCCAGATCGCCGAGGCGATCCTCGCCGCCTACGAGCCGCCAGACATGGTGGAACGGGTCGAGGTGGCCGGCGCCGGCTACCTCAACCTCTTCCTGCGCCGCTCCGCCGCCGCGGCCCGGCTGCTGGAGCGCCCCGTGCTGCCGGCACCCGCGGCCGGCCGCGGCAAGGTGATCGTCGAGCACACCAACATCAATCCCAACAAGGCGGCCCACATCGGCCACCTGCGCAACGCGGTGCTGGGCGACGTGCTGGTGCGCACCCTGCGCTCCCTGGGCTACCCGGTCGAGGTGCAGAACTACATCGACGACACCGGCGTGCAGCTCGCCGACGTGGTAGTGGGATTCGTCGACCTGCGCGGCCTCGACCTAGAGGCCGTGGCCGCCCTCCCGGAGCCCTTCGACTTCACCTGCTGGGACCTCTACAGCGAGGTGGGCCGCTGGTACGAGGCCGACGAGGCGCGCCGCGTCCACCGCCGCGAGACGCTCCACGCGATGGAGATCGGCCAGGGCGAGCGCGCCGCGATGGGCCGCCTGGTGGCGCGCCGCATCGTGCGCCGCCACCTCGGCACCATGCGCCGCATCGGCATCGGCTACGACCTGCTCACCCGCGAGAGCGACATCCTCGGCGAGCGGTTCTTCGAGGTCGCCTTCGGCCGCCTGAAGGACCACGGCGCGGTGCGCCACGAGACCGAGGGCAAGAACGCCGGCTGCTGGGTGATGCCGCTCGCCCAGAGCGAGGAGTTCGCCGGCCTCGAGGATCCGGACAAGGTGATCGTGCGCTCCGACGGCACGGTGACCTACGTCGGCAAGGACATCGCGTACCAGCTCTGGAAGTTCGGTCTGCTCGGCAAGGACTTTCACTACCGCCGCTGGGAGGAGGAAGGGGTGTGGGAGACCGGGCCGGCGGAGGCTCCCGGCACCACCGGCGGCAGCCACCCGAGCTTCGGTGGCGCCGCCCGCGCCATCAACGTGATCGACGCCCGCCAGAGCTACCTGCAGAAGATCGTCCGCGCCGGCCTCGAGACCCTCGGCCACCATGGCGAGGCGGAGCGCTCGGTCCACTTCGCCTACGAGATGGTGGCGCTGTCCACCGACACGGCGCGCCAGCTCGGCTACCTCGGCGCGGCCGGCGACGCCGCCGCGGAGGGCACCTCCGGCGCCGGCACCGGCAAGACCCTCGAGATGTCGGGCCGCAAGGGCATCGGGGTCAAGGCCGACGACCTGCTGGACCAGCTCGAGGCGCGGGCCCGCGAGGAGATCGTCCAGCGCGAACGCGAGGTTCCCGCCGGCGACGTCGAGCGGCTCGCTCGCGACATCGCCACCGCCGCCATCCGCTTCCTGATGGTCAAGGCCACCACCAACCGGGTGATCGCCTTCGACCTCGACGAGGCCCTCGCATTCGAAGGCGAGACCGGCCCGTACCTGCAGTACTCCTCGGTGCGGCCGCGCAACATCCGCCGCCGCCTGGCCGCCGCCGGCCTGGCCGACGACGTCGCCGCCGACGAGGCCGCGGCGCTGCCGGCCGCGGTGTGGAGCGACGACCTGTGGGACCTGGTGCTCGCCGTGGCGGACAGCGGCGAGGTGGTCGAGAAGGCCGGCGAGACGCTGGAGCTCTCGCTGCTCGCCCGCCACGCCCTGGATCTCGCCCAGAGGTTCAACGCGCTCTACAACCGCCATCCGATCCTCCAGGAGGAGGACGCCGCGCTGCGCACCGCCCGGCTGGCCGCCACCCGCATCTACCAGCGCGGCCTCGAGGCCCTGGCCGAGTTGCTCGGCATTCCGCTGCCGGAGGCGATGTAGGCGGCGCCGGCCGCCGCCCACCGATGCCCACCGGCAGCCGCGTCACCACCTTCCTGGGCTGCGGCTGCGCCGCCGTGCTGGCCCTGTTCCTCGCCGGGGCCCTGTCGGTCACATTCCTCTCCTACCGCGCCGGGCAGCGCCTGGAGCGCCAGGCCGACGATCCGGCGGTGGCCGCCCGGGACGTGCGCCGCATCCTGCCCTACGAGGAGTTGCCAGCGGGGTACCGGCCCCTCGGCGCGCTGTCGGTGCCGCTGACCTTCGATCTCGCGATGGTGCTGGGCCCCGCCGGGCCCGCGACCGGAGCCGACGGCGAGTACGACCGCGGCTTCCTCTACGTGCGCGTGCGCGACTGGCTCGGCCGCGGCGACCGCACCCGCCGCTGGATCGAGAGCGGCCAGGGCGACGCGGCGCCCCTCGAGCAGGAACAGATCGACTTCGCTCCCCGCGAAGTGGTGGGCCGGGGCGCGCTGACGAGCGGCCGGGCCGAGATCACCTGGGTGGCCCGCCGCGGCGACGTCCGGGTGAAGGTGGGCGGCGGCGACGGCGGCGAGGCGGGCGGGGACGCCGCGGGCCCGGGCGCCGGAGCGCCACCACGCGCCAGCGTGCTCACGCTGATGGACGTCGAGTGCCCCGGCGACGCCCGCTACGAGCGCGTCGCGATCTGGTTCGCCCCCGACCCCTCGCCCCAGACCCCCACCGGGGAGCAGGACTGGGCCGGCACCCCCGCCGACCCGCGAGCCCTGGCCGCCCTGCTCGCCCGCTTCGACCTCTGCGCCTGAGCCGTTTCCCGGCACTCCCCCGAACCGGGTCGCGGGGGGTCTGTAAGATCAGGCCATGAGATGCTCCCGACCCGCCTCCGCGCTCCGTCCGCTGTTCTCCCTGCTGGCCGTCGCCACCCTGCTCGCCGGCCCGGCCTTTGCCCAGGCGCCGGCGGGGCAGGCCGCCCAGCCGCCCGCCGATTCCTTCGGCGAGACCATCGACGTGCGGGTGGTCGAGGTGGAGGTGGTGGTCACCGACAGCCAGGGCAACCTGGTTTCGGGCCTCGGGCCAGAGGATTTCCGTCTCCGGGTCGATGGCGAGGTGGAGCCGATCGACTTCTTCAGCGAGGTGCGCGGCGGTCGGCTCGCCCCGCCGGCCGCCGACGCCGAGGGCCCGACCCTGCCGGCTGCCGTCGACGCAGCCCCCGGCGCCGCCCGCGGCACCGCCTACCTGGTGTTCATGGACGACTTCTTCACCCAGCCCCGAGACCGCGGCCGCGTGCTCGGCCGGCTGCAGCGCGATCTGGCCGTGCTCGCGCCGGAGGATCGGGTGGCGATCTACCGCTACGACGGCAAGCAGCTCACCGAGCTCACCGGCTGGACCGCCCCGGGACACGATCTCGCCGCGGCCATCGGCCGCCTGGAGGAGATGCCGGCCCGCGGCACCTGGCAGGTGTTCGAGGGGCGTGATCTCGAGAGCGACGTCGAGATCTGCAACCACCTCGAGCGGCTCCGGGAACGCACCGAGCGCATGGTGGCGGCAGCCGCCTCGGCGCTGCGCGTCGCCCCGGCCACCGAGCGCCGCCGCGCCGCCCTGCTGCTGACCGGCGGCTGGGCCTACGATCCGGCGCGCCTGGCGACGCCCGGCGCCTGCGTGCAGGACGTGCTCGGCGGCGCCGAGCTGTTCCGGCCCCTGACCGACACCGCCAACCAGCTCGGCTACGCCCTCTACCCGGTGGACGTGCCCGGTTTCGAGGGCGTGTCCGCCGGCCCCGACGCCGATGCCAGTCCCCGCGAAACCATCGGCGAGCTGGACCTCGGGGAGGCGCCGACGAACCTGCCCGGAGGCGCGCTGGGCAACCCGCAGGACGCGGTCGTCACCCTCGGCTCCGAGGCGCCGGTGACGGGCGGGGCCGAGATCGATGCCCGGGCCGCCGAGTGGGAGGGACACCTGACGCTGCGCTTCCTGGCCGAGGAAACCGGCGGCCGGGCCCTGATCAACGCCGCCGCCGCCGACGCCCTCTCGCGTGTGGCGGCCGACGGCCGTTCCTACTACCAGCTCGCCTTCCAGACCGACCGCCGGCGCGACGACCAGCGCCACGAGGTCGACGTCGAGGTGCTCCACCCCGGCGCCTCGGTACGCGCCCGCCGCAGCTTCCTGGACGACTCGCGGGCCACCGCCGTGGCCCGCGCCAGCGAGGCCGCCCTGCTGCTCGATCGCCCGGCCGCCACCGTCCAGGCACCGGGTCCGGGGGTGCCGCCGCCGCTCCAGGTCGCTTTCGGCGACACGAAGCGCGCCGGCATCGGCCGGGTGGTGCTGCCGGTGGCGATGATGATCCCGCTCGACGCCCTGACCGTGCTGCGGGAGGGCGACGCCTACATCGCCCGCGCCGAGGTGCTGTTCGGCGCCATCGAGCCGGACGGCGCCCGCTCGGACCTGCCGGCGATCCCCATCACCTGGCGCGGCGAGCAACCTCCGGCCCCCGGCAGCCTGCAGCCGTTCGTCACCGAGCTGAAGCTGCGCCGCGGCAAGCAGGACCTGCTGGTGGTGGTCCACGACGCCCGGGGCGAGGCGATCCTCACCCGCCGGCTGGAGCTCGACCTCTAGCCGCCGCCGGGCCGGGCAGGCACCGCACCCGCCGCGCGGCAGGTAGGATGCCGCCGGAGAACCGGCCGCCATGGACGACGAATCGACCAGGGACACCGGGCCACCAGGGGCCGGCAGCGAGCGGGACCGGGAGACGCGGGAGGGGGGGGCCGAGGGCCCGGCGCAGGGCGACCCCCGGCCACCGCTGCGCGACCGGCTCCTGACTGCCGCCGCCGTGGCCCTGCTGCGCACCGTGATGGCGGGCCTCGGCACCACCTGGCGGATGCGGGTGGTCGCCGGCGAGGAGGCGTTCGAGGGGCTGGTGCTGGCGCGCCGCGCCGCGGTGTTCGCCGCCTGGCACGAGCACCTGTTCGGGCTGACCCGCTTCCTCCACCGGCGCTGCGTCGCCCGCGGGTACCCGCTGGCCGTCCTCAACAGCCGGTCCCGCGACGGCGAGCTGGGCTCGCGCTTCGCCCTCTCCCTGGGCGGCCAGTCGATCCGCGGCTCCTCGACCCGCGGCGGCACCCAGGCGTTGCGCGGCGCCGTGCGGGCGCTCCAGGGGGGCACCGGGCTCTACCAGCTCGCCGATGGCCCCAAGGGGCCGCCCCACCGGGCCAAGCCGGGCACGGTGCTGGCCGCCGGCATGGCCGGGGCACCGCTCGTGCCCCTGGCCTTCGCCGCCGACCGCGCCTGGCGCCTGGGCTCCTGGGACCGCCTGGTGATCCCCAAGCCCTTCGCCCGCGTGGCGGTGGCCGTGGGCGAGCCCCAGGAGGTACCGCGCCGGCTCGCCGGCGAGGCCCTGGAGGCCCGCCTCGCCGCGCTCGACCAGGCGCTGGAGCGCCAGGCGGAGCGCGCCGCCGCGGCCCTCGCCGGCCGATGACCTGCCAGGCCAGCGCGCGGCAGGGCCCACCGGCACCCCGGGCTCAGTCCTCGCCGTAGGCGAGCTCCATGCGCCGGGCGCGCAGGGCCGAGAGCGCCAGCAGCACCGCCGAGAGCGCCAGCAGGCCCGGCACCGCCAGCCACGGTGAGGGAGGCGCGACGATCAGGGCGAAGGGCCCCTCGTCCACCGCCACGGGCAGCAGCCCCCCCAGGTAGTAGATGATGCTCACCTGCTTGAGACTCGCCGGCAGCAGGAAGTTGATTGCCTCCCAGCCGTAGATCGACAGGGCCGGCACCACCGGGTTCTTGAAGAAGATGCCCGTGGCCAGGAACACCGCGCCGTAGCCGATGCAGCCGAGCAGAGTCACCCCCACGTAGGCCCCGAGGTGCCCCAGGCCGGCGCCGCCGCGCACGAAACGGGAGAGCCCCTCCGGATCGAGCGACAGGAACGGCGCGTAGACCAGCAGCCAGGTGCCCACCGTGGCGAAGCCGAGCAGCACGAACGAGGCGATCACCCCGGCCAGGTACTTGCCCACCAGCAGCAGCTCCCGGCGCACCGGCGTGAGGAAGTAGTAGTGCAGCGTCCGGTCGCGCATCTCGCGGCGCACCAGGGAGGTGAAGATCGCCACGCAGCCGAAGAACAGCACCAGCGCCAGCAGGAAGCCATGGTAGATGCCGGCGTAGACCAGGGCGGCATGGGACAGCGGCATCGCCTCGATGAAGCGGATCATGAAGGCGAAGCCGCCGGCCAGCGCCAGCGGCGGCAGGACCAGGAAGATCACCCACGCGAGGCCGCGGCGACCCAGCATCCGGGAAAGCTCCAGGCGCACGACGGCGAGGGTCTGGGCGAGGCGCAGCCGGGGCGAGCCGACCGGTGCCGGCAGAGACCCGTGGAAGGTCGCGCCGGCGGCGGCGCCGGCTTCGGAAACGGTACTCATTGCGAACCTCCGATCAGGTACTGGTAGACGGCTCCGACGTCGGCATCCCCCGGGGCGACCGCCTCGACCGCCAGCCCCTCCTCGACCACCAGCCGGTTGAGGGCCAGGTACAGGCCATCGGCGTCGCGGGTCCGCACCGACACGCCCTGACCGTCGGCGTGCAGCGACGCCTCCGTCACCCGCCCCTCGGCGAACAGGCGCGCCGCCAGCCGACCCGGGCCGTCGCAGCGCACCAGAATCTGCATCGCCTGCTCCTCGACCTCCTCGCGCACGCCCGCGATCTCGCCCTCGGCCACCACGTAGCCGCCGTGGATCAGCACCACCCGATCGGAGACGTCGTCGACCTCGTGCAGGATGTGGCTCGACACCAGCACGTGCAGCCCCTCCTCGGCCTGGTGGCGGAACAGCTCCAGCATCTCGGCCCGGGCCATCGGATCGAGGCCGTTGAGCGGCTCGTCGAGCACCAGCACCGCCGGGCGGTGGCTGATCGCCTGGGCCAGCTTGATGCGCTGGCGCATGCCCTTGCTGTAACCGGCCACCTTGCGGCGCGCCGCGTCCACCAGGTTGACCCGCTCGATGGCTTCCCAGGCGCGGCGCTCCGCCTCGGCGCGGCCGAGGCCGTGCACCCGCAGGTAGCCGTAGACGAAGCGGAAGCCGGTCATGCCGCGGGGGAAGGCGTCGTACTGGGTGGAGTAGCCGACCAGCCGGAACAAGCGCTCCGGTTCGTCGGCGGTGAGCCCCATCACCCGCACGCTGCCGCGGTCGGGCCGCAGCAGGCCCGCCATCAGGTTCATCAGCGTCGTCTTGCCGGAGCCGTTGGGCCCCACCAGGCCGGTGATCCCCGGCTCCAGCACCAGGCTGATGCCGTTGACCCCCAGCACCTCGCCGTAGAACTTCGACACGTCGTCGAAGACGATGCTGCGGTCGCTCGTCGCCACCGCCCGGGGGCGGCTGCGCTCGGCCACCGGGACGGCCGGCGCCTCGCCGGCCGTCGCCGCCGCCGACGCTGCGCTCAGGTCTCGTGCCGTCATCTCGCTCCCTCTCATCGCACCACCTCGTAGGCCCGCAGCTTGCGGTTGAGCACCAGCAGCGCCATGACACAGGCGAGCGCCACCATCATCCAGGCGACCGCCAGCGGCACCCGGGCGACCGACGCGGCGTCGCCACCGAACAGCAGGCCCTGCCAGATGCCGAGCACCAGCTGGCCGGGGCTGAACAGGTCGCCCCAGGAGTACTGGAGCTGCCGGCCGTCGAAGATCTCGTTGACCACCTCGCCGAAGCCGGTGCCCATGACGAAGGTGGCCACCAGCAGCGCCCCGGCGAGGATGCGCCAGCGCACCCAGGCCGACAGCGCCAGGGCAAACAGGCCGACGAGCAGGATCCACACCCAGGAGCCGGCGAACAGCCCCCAGGCGAGGCGCAGGTTCTCGGCCATCCAACCCGGCTCGAGGGACGCCTGCAGGGCGAAGATCAGCAGCAGCGGCACCCAGGTAATGGCCGAGATCAGGATCGCCAGCACCGCCAGCTTGCCGAGCACGTACTCGGCCCGCGAGAACGGCCGCGCCAGGTACAGCGGCAACCCGTTGTTGGCGAGATCCGGCGACACCAGCCCGGGGCCCACCAGCGCGGTGAGCAGGAAGGCGCAGCCGGCCTGCAAGCGCAGCAGCCAGTAGAAGAAGTTGCCGTCGATGGGCAGCACGTCGCCGGCCTCGAGCTCCAGGGCCTGGAGGGCCGGCAGGTTGTGGCGCAGGTAGACGAGGATCGCCGCCACCAGCAGCGGCGCGAAGGACAGGGCGAACAGGCCCGTCGCCAGCTTCGACGAGAACACCTCGCGGCGGCTGTAGCGCCACAAAACCAGGAAACGGCTGCGGCGCGGCGTCACCTCGCCGGCGTAGCGGCGAAACGAGCGATCACGGAGAGACATGGGTGCCTCCTTCGGTGGGCGCCGCCGGGGCGTCGTCCATGGCCCGGAGGAAGATCTCCTCCAGCGAGTCGCGCTTGAAGGAGAGGCGGCGGATCTGCACGCGGCGCTCCGCGGCCTCGCGGTAGAGGTCCGCCACCTCGATGGTCTCCGGCAGCACCACCTTGATGCGCTCGCGGCCCCGTTGGTGGGCCAGCGCGCACTCGGCGCCGCGGCGGCGCAGGGCGTCGAGGAAGCCGTCGCGCTCGCCCTTGAGCTCGAGCTCCAGGAACTTGCGGTTGGCCTGCCGCTCGGCCTCGAGGTTGCGGTAGGCGGCGATGCGGCCGTCCTTCAGGACCAGCACCTCGTCGCAGCAGCGCTCGACGTCGCGCAGCAGATGGGAGGAGAGGACGATGTGGGCCTGGCCGCTGTCGCGGATCTCGCGGATGTGGGCCAGCATGCGCTCTCGGGCCGGCGGGTCCAGCGCGTTGGTCGGCTCGTCGAGGAACAGCAGCCGCGGGCCGTGGACCAGCGCCTGGGCCAGCTTGACGAGCTGCTTCATGCCCTGGGAGTAGCTGCCGGTGTCGCGGTAGCGGGCCTCGCCGAGGCCGACGTAGAACAGCGCCTCGTGGGCGCGCTCGAGCGCCGCCTCGGGGGGCAGGCCGGAGACCTCGCCCATCATGCGCACCAGCCGCACCGCCGAGAGGTTGCCGATGAAGGCGTCGTTCTCCGGCATGTAGCCGATCAGCGAGCGCACCGTCTCGAGCTCGCGCCGCACGTCGTGGCCGAAGACGCGGGCGGTGCCGCCGTGGGGGCGGTAGAAGCCGAGAAGCGTGTGGAGCAGCGTCGTCTTGCCGGCGCCGTTGGGGCCCAGCAGGCCGAGGCAGCGTCCGGTGAGGGTGCAGGACAGGTCTTTGAGCACCGGCCGGCCGCCGAGCTGGACGGTGAGGCCGTCGAGCTCGATCACCGGCGGGGCGATGCCGGCGGACGGAGCCGGTCGGGTCGGGGGGTTCGGGGCGTCAGGGGATTCGGGAGTCATGACCTCAGGCTCTACGTCGGTGGAGGGGAAGTGGTTCCAGGGAAGGCTGCCGGTAGCAAGGCGGGACCGAGGCAGGGCGAGCGGCGAAGCGCCGCGGCGCGAGAACGTTCGCGCCGCGGCACCCGCCCCCCGTCCAGGCCTCAGCTCACCGGCCCGGCCGCCTCCGCCTCGACGCTCTGCTCGGCCACGTGACCGAGCACCTCGCCCAGGGCCGACAGGCCGCCGATCCCGGTCAGGGCCTGGAAGCCGAACCCGAAGGGTCCGCCCGGGCCGGTGCCGCCGACCAGGATGCGGTCCTCGTCCCCGTAGGCGAAGGCCACGGTGGGCTCGGTGCGGGCCATCACCTCGGTGAGCTGGCGGCGCTGCTCCTCGCTCAGCTCGCTGCCGCCGAGCTGCGACAGGCCGTTGCCCAGCGGCGCCAGCACCGGTCCCAGGTCCTGGAACAGCAGGGCCGAGAAGTCGGCGCGGGCATCGCGCGGCAGCAGCTCGCGGAAGCGCGGCGAGGCGGTGAGCCGCGAGCCGGCGGCGCGCTGCTGGAGCGTGCGCTCGAGCAGAGCCCGGCTCGGTGCCGCCACCAGGTAGCCGTCGGCGTAGAGGTAGTGCAGGGTGTAGCCGCCGGGGCTGGCCAGGCGATGGAACGTCCGCCCGCCGGACTCCGTGGCGGCGAGCACCAGCGGCGCCTCGCCGCGGCGCGAGCGCTCGGTGTTGACCCGGGCGACCACCGTCTCCAGCGTGTGCTGCAGGCGGGCCGGGTCGTACACCTCCACCACCGCCTTCCAGGCCGGCTGGGGCAGGAACGGGCCGTCGAGGGCGAGGACCACCTCGCCGCCCAGCGGCGCCGCCACGTCGTCGCGCAGCGACAGCCCGAGCTCGCGCTCGAAGTCGGCCAGGCCGCCCTCGCCGGCGCCGCCCTGCGTGGCGCCACTGAGCGCCAGCACGTCGTCGAGCATCGCGGCCGGCTGCTTGACCACGAAGGCGGCGGCCAGGTGGGCCTCGGCGCTGACGAAGTCGAGGGCCCCCATGGGCGCCGGCGCGGCGAGCCACGAGGCCACCCCGCGGCGGGCCTGGGCGAAGGTCAGCTCGGCGCTCATCACGCCGCGCTCCCCCTCGTCCCAGCGCTCGATCAGCAGGCGCTCGACGTCGCCCAGGCCGGAGGCCGCCAGCTCCTCCTCCTCGGCCGGCGCCTCGGCGAGGAAGCCGCCCTCGCCCAGCTCGACGGCGAACAGGTACTCGGTGCC
Source organism: Thermoanaerobaculia bacterium (assembly GCA_036259255.1). Lineage (GTDB taxonomy): Bacteria > Acidobacteriota > Thermoanaerobaculia > Multivoradales > JBCCEF01 > DATACC01. The sequence continues at coordinate 17,487 of DATACC010000359.1, forward strand.
GTCGGCGTAGGCCCGGGTCACGGCCTGGCCCAGCTCGGTGGCGGCGAACCCGCTGTCGCCGGCGGCGCGGTCGGCCGCGACCTGGAGCAGGCGCGAGCGATCCGTGCTGGCGGCCAGCAGGCCGTCGGTGATCCACAGCACCAGGTCGCCCTCGCCGGCGGCGGCCGGGTCGTCGACCACCAGCAGGCCGTGGCCGTCGCCGCCGCTCTCCAGACCGGCGAGCTCCTGCTCGACGAAGGCGCGCAGGGCGGCCGCGTCGTCGACCTCGGCGAGCAGCACCGGGTCGGTATCGTCCGCGCCGATGCCGCCCAGCACGATCACCACCTCGCCTCCGAGATGGCTGCCGAACACCCGCAGCCGCTCGACCATCTGGTCGATGGGCTCGCGGCCCTCGGCACCGTGCTCCGTCCACCAGGCGGCGAGGTTCGGGCTCTCGGCGAGCCGCTCGCGGAACACCGCCCACCCCTCGGCCACCGTGGCGCTGACGTTCGGCAGCGCCACGTAGACGGCGGAGTCGGCCGGCACCAGCGGCATCAGGTCGCCGCCGTAGCGCAGTTCGCCCGGGCCGACGCGGCGAGCGAGCTCGTCGCGCAGGTCGGCGACCTCGGAGAGCATCGCCAGGTAGCGGTCCACGTTGCGGCTCCAGGCGATCTCGTGGGCCACCGGCATCGCGGTGAGGCTCGAGCGCGAGGTGACCTGCTGGCCGGGATGGAGCACCGTCTCGGTTCCGGCCTGCTTCACGCGCACCTCGCCCTCGACCACCGAGACGCGGGAACCGCGCACCCCGTGCTGGACGGCGAAGATCGTTCCGGTCACCGACACCAGCGCCTCGTCGGTGGCGACGTACAGGTGCTTTTCGCGCTGCGGGGCGGCCTCGACGATGATGCTACCCCGCTCCACCGCCACGGTGGTGCCGCGGCGACGCTCGCGCACCGAAATCTGGGTGCGCTCGGCGAGCTCCACCAGCGAGCCGTCGCCGAGGCGCACCACGGCGCTGGAACCCCTGCCGGTGCGCACCGGCTGGCCGGCCAGGATCGCCAGGCCGACGGCGGCGGTGCCCACCCCGCCCGGCGCCTGGTCGACGTCGAGCGCCATCAGCGTGCCGTCGACCGCGGCCACCTGGGCGACGGTGCCGGCGAAGAGCCCGTCGGTGAGCCACCAGCCGGCGAAGCCGACCATCAGCAGCACGGCGGCGGCGAGCGGCAGCCACAGGCGGCGCGAGCCGCCATCGCGCCGGGCCGACACCACCGGCGCCGGGGCGTGGACCGGGCGCCCGGAGCGGGCGGCGATCAGGGCCCGTCGGCAGGCGACGCATTCGCGGCTGTGGTCCTCCACCAGCAGGTGGCGGGCCGGGGCCAGCTCGCCCGCCAGGTAGGCGGGGATCAGCGCCTGGTAGCCGTCGCAACCGGAGATCGGGAGATCGTCGGCGGCGGCGCCGCGGCGGGTCGCGCCCGGTACGGCGGCCTCGGCGGCGAGACGGGCCCACACGCGGTCGGCGGCCAGGCGCACCACCTCCGGGTCGGGATGCTCGGAGCGCGCGGCGTCCACCGCGCGATCCAGGACAGGGGCGGACTGCGAAGTGTTCTGGGCGGTCATGACAGCTCTCCTCGGTGCGCCGCCAGGTCCTTCTGGAGCCGGGCGCGCACGCGGTGCAGGGTGACGGCGATGGTGGTCTGGGTGGAGCCGAGCATCGCGGCGATCTCCTTGTTGCCGTGCCCCTCGAGGTAGCGCAGCGAGAAGATCTCGGCATGTCGGGGAGCGATGCGGGCCAGGGCGTGGCGCAGGTCGGCCGCCAGCTCGCGGCCGTGGCGGTGGCGCTCGGGGCCGGCCTCCTGCCGGTCCTCCAGGGTCGACTCGACCCCTTCGAGGTCCACGTCGCCGCGGCGCCGGCGTCGGCGCAGCAGGTCGAGGGCCGCGTTGACGGCGGCCCGGTGCAGGTAGCTCGCGGCGCTGGCGGACAGATCGAGCTCGTCCTCGCGACGCAGCAGGCGCATGAACACCGTCTGCAGCACGTCCTCCGCGTCGGAGGCGTTCCCGGTCACCCGGTAGGCCGCGCGGAAGACCCGCTCGTGGTGCTCGCGGAACAACGCTTCGAGGTCCAGCGTCTGGTGGCGCCCCGGCGCGTCCGACGCCAGCGGCGGGTCGGCGAGCGGGGATGAATCCGTCGGTAGGGCAATGGGCAAGGCGTTCTCCTTCCTCGTTTCGTCCTCACCCATCACGACGCTCCCCGGAGCGATTTCTTACAGAGGTCCTCGCGGCGGCGGCCGCTGGGGCCGGTGCGGTGCCGGGGCCGCCGGACTCCCTGCCGACAGCGTGGCGAGGAAGCGGTCGAGCAACTCGGAAAGCTCGTCGGGACGGTCGAGCATCAGCCAGTGGCTGGTGCCGGCCATCAGCCGGACCGGCAGCTTCGGCAGCAGGTTCGGCAGGCTGTAGGGAAGCGTGTTCATGTCGCTGACCACCGCCAGCACCGGGCCCCGGTAGGCTTCGAGCGCCGGCACCGGGCTGTGGGCGGAGGAGGCCTCCAGGGCCCCCACCAGCACCTCCGGCGGCGTCGCCTCGAGGTCCGCCAGCACGCGCTCGGCGGTGCCGGGGGCGGCGCCGGTGAGCACCTGCTTGAAGTACCAGCGCACCTCGGCCTCGGGGTCGGCGGCGACGGTGGCCAGGAAGTCGGAGATCTCGCGGCGCGGCACCCGGGTCTGGTCGCCGTTGGGATCGACCAGCAGCAGGCCCGCCACCCGCTCCGGCTCGCGGGCGGCGAGCTCCGAGGCCACCGAGGCGCCGAGGCTGTGGCCGGCGAGGACGAAACGCTCGAGCCCGAGCTCGTCGGCCACCGCCGCCACGTCGCCGGCGAGATCCTCCACTCCGTAGACGCCGTCGCCCGCCGGGTCCGACCGGCCGTGGCCGCGCAGGTCGACGGCCAGGGCCCGGCGGTGGCGGCGCAGGTGGGCGAGCTGGGCCGCCCACTGGCCGGCGCTGCCGGCGAGGCCGTGAACGAAGACGACGGGCAGGCCGCCGGTGCCGCCGTCCTCCACGTGCAGGGCACCGGCCGGGCCGTCGACGCGCAGGGAAGTGGGCGGGAAGGGGTGATCGCGGTGCGCCGCCGCCGCGCGGCCGGCGCCGCCCGCGCCGTCCTCGCCGTCGAGCAGCTCGTCCCAGCCCTCCAGCGGCTCGATGCGCCGGCTGGAGAGCCAGGTGGCGACCACCCCCAGGGCGGTCAGCCCGAGCAGGGTCCACAGCGGACGCAGTCGTCGGCGGCGATGGGAAGATTTGCGCGGAGCTCGTTGGTTCATGGTTTCAGTCCTTGGCTAGACCTCCGGTTATGCTACCAAGGTCATCTCGGTGTCACGCTTTGCCCCCTCGGAAGCACCTGTCCTTGCGAAGAGGGTTCAATAGAGGCGTCATTCACCACGTCTTTTTTGACGTTCGCCCGCGCGTGTCGCGGCGGACGACCGATCGGGAGGAAGACCGTATGTTCTCGTTGCAACGTCGTTCCATGGTCCTCGTGTGTGCGGTCCTGGCCGTCCTGGCGCTGACGGCGCTGCCGGCGGCGGCGGCTCCGGCCCCGACACCCGAGGAGCGGGCCGATCTCGTCGTCGCCGTGCGGGAGTGGATGGGAGAGCTGCTCGACTCGGTGCTGGCCGCCCTCGGCCTGACCACCGGCACCGACGACCCGGCGCCCGCCGACACCACCACGCCGCCGGTCACCCCCCCGGAAACGAGCTATGCGACGGAACCCACCAGCGACGACGAGGGCGGCAACTGGGATCCGAACGGCGGCTAGCACGGCGGTATGCCCGCGACCCGCGTCGTGCGGGCCGCGCGCGGCGCCCCGACGCGCCGGCGGCAGAGAGAAACGAGCGGCGGAGAGGACACCATGACGGGCGATCACCTGACGACGAAGGCCATCGGCGGTTTCTTGCGCGGCGAGCTGGACACCGCCGCGGCCGCGGCCACCCTGCGCCACCTGCTGGCCGGGTGCGCGGAGTGCTCGGCCCTGCTGCGGGCCCACCTCAACCGTCGCCGGGCGGCGACTGGCGACGGCTACGACGGGGCGCTGCTGCGTTCGCTGGCCTTCGTGGCCGACAAGGAGGCGCCGCTCGCCCTGGAGCGCATCGCCGCCCCCGGCCTGGTGGCGCGCCTGCTGGAGGTCTCCGAGGAGCAGCAGAAGCTGCTGATCGAGAACGACGAGCGCTTCCGCACCTGGGGCGTGTGCGAGCGGCTGATCCAGGAGAGCCGACAGACGCTGTGGGACCTGCAGCCGGCCATCCTGCTGCGCCAGTCCCGCTGCGCCGTGGAGCTTTCGGAGCGGTTGGACACGGCCGTCTACGGTGAGGACTACGTCAAGGATCTGCAGGCCGAGGCGTGGTCGACGCTGGGCAACGCCCACCGCGTGCGCGGCGAGTTCCTGGCCGCCCGGCGCGCCCTCGCCCGCTCCCAGGAGCTGCTCGCCCAGGGCACCGGCGACGACGTGGAGGCGGCGCGCCTGGTCTCCTACGAGGCGTCCCTGCTGATCGACCAGGGCCAGTTCGAGCACGCGGTGCGGCTGCTCGACCGCTACGTTCGGCGCCTCGGCCAGTACGGCGAGACGCAGCTCCAGGGCAAGCTCCTGGTGCAGAAGGGGCAAGCCCTCGGCTTCTACGATCCCGAGGCGGCCATTCCGGTGAACCGTCAGGCGCTGGCCCTGCTCGACGGCGCCGAGTCGCCGCGCCTGACCGCCGCCGCCCGTCACGGCTTGATCTGGAGCCTCGACGCGACGGGCCGCAGCCACGAAGCGCTGATGCAGTTCCAGGCGAGCCGCCGGCTGTTCACCCAGTTCAGCGATCCGTGGAGCAAGCTGAACACGGCGTGGACGGAGGCGCGGCTCGCCTTCAGCCTGGGCAAGGTGGAGGAGGCGGAGGCGGTGTACCGGCAGGTCTGGGAGCAGGCCTACAGCCTCGGCCTCGAGCGCCAGACGGCGTTCATCTCCCTCGACCTGATCGAGGTCAACATCGTGCTCGGCCGCACCGAGGAGGCGGCGCAGCTGGCCACCCGGTCGATCGAGCTGTTCCAGGCCTGGGGCGTCCACCGGCGGGCGATGCAGTCGTGGTCGCTGCTGGTCGAGGCGCTGCGCCGCGAGGAGACGAGCCGCACCACCCGCAAGCTGGTGGCCGACCTCCACGTCTACCTGGCGCGAGCCTGGAAGAACCCGGAGTACCAGGGGGTCAGCTAGGCGGGAGCCCGGCCCGGCGGGAGGGGTGGCCGTTCCGCTGGGCGGGTGGAGGTGGTGGGGCTGCGGACGCGGGGCTGCTCGGGAAGGATCAACGGCTGGCCCCGCTCTGTTGAGCCGGCTACCATCGCCCGACGCTCCATCACCGCCCGGAGCGACGCCGGCTCAAAGGCCGCTGCCCCACCACCTCCACCCGCCCGGTCGCTCCAGCGGCCACCCCTCCCGCCTCCGGAGGTGGCGAAGGAGAGGAAACCCACACGCCTCGGCTCCCTGGTTTCTCACCACCTTCGGGTTTTGCGGGCCACCGGGGCACCCTGCATCCGTCTTCGGGTTCCTTCGAGGGCGTCGGAGCCGTGCTCTCGCTAATCGGCGGTCTCAGCCCTTCTCCGCCGCCAGCTCCCGGACGATCCTCTCCTTCAGCTCGGTCGCCTCCCGGTCCTCCAGCTTGCCGGCCGGCCAGCCGACCCCCAGCCCCTTCGGGCCCGCCTTCGGGATGATGTGGAAGTGCACGTGCATCACCGCCTGGTGGGCCGCGGCGCCATTGTTCTGCAGCACGTTGTACGCGGTGGCGCCGGTGGCGGCGAGGACGGCTCGGGCGACCCTCGGGAGCACCCGGCCGAGCGCCGCCGCCGAGTCGTCGGAAAGCTGGTGCAGCTGGGCGCGGCGCTCCTTGGGGATCACCAGCGTGTGACCCGGCGACAGCGGGCCGACGTCGAGGAAGGCCAGGACATGGTCGTCCTCGTACAGCCGGTGGCAGGGGATCTCGCCGTCCAGGATGCGGTCGAAGATGGTGCGGCTTTCGCTCATGAGGTCGGGCTCCAAAGGGGTCCGGCAGGGCGGCCGGCAGGGTTCATGCGTCGTCGCCGAGGTAGTCGGCCAGCCGCCGGCGCTGGTTCTCGCCCGCGAGGGCGCGCAAGAGGGCGCGGTTGATCGGTTCCCGCAGCGGGGATCCCTGGCGCAGGCCGAAGGCGTAGTCCTGGCGCTCGAAGGTCTGGGGCAGCACGTCGAGGCGGCCGGGGTGATCGCGCTTCACCCGGTAGCGCAGGATCGGGCGGTCGTAGACCAGCGCCAACGCCTCGCCGTCGGCCACCGCCGCGAGCGCTCGGTCGAGGGTGGGCATCTCCTGGCGCCGGATGCCGCGGCGCTCCAGGTACTGGGCGCTCGTCAAGCGGGTGACGGTGGCCAACGTCACCCGCGGCAGGTCCTCGGGTCCGGCGACCGGCAGGTCGAGCCGGGCCACGGTGAGCGACGAGGCGATGGCCGCCGTGAAGGTGGAGATCATCACCACGCTGGCGAACATCCAGAACAGGGCCACCAGCCGGCCGCCGGCGGTGCGCGGCGCCTTGTCGCCGTAGCCGACCGTGGTCATCGTCACCGCCGACCACCAGAAGGCCGAGCCGAGACCCGCCATCGTCCCGCCGCCGAAGTCGGGGTTGCGGCGGCGCTCGAAGAGCCAGACCAGGAATCCCGCCACGGCGAGCACCAGCGCCAGCAGCCAGATCACCTGCAGCAGGTCCGGCGAGAGCACCCGGCGCGCCAGCGCCCACGCACCGTCGCCGCCCGCCGTCGCCACCGCGATGCCCAGGCCCGAGCTGTAGAACGGGTGGCTGAAGTCCATGCGCAGCTCCCGGTCGGCCGTCACCGTGAGCGCCGCCACGCCGACGTCGAAACGCCCCTCCTCGAGCCCCTCGAGCAGGCCCGCCAGGTCGGTCTCCCGCAGCTCGTAGGCCAGCCCCAGGTCCGCCGCCACCTCGCGCCACAGCGCCACCGACAGGCCTTCCCAGCGGCCGGTGGCCGGATCGCGCAGGGCGAACGGCGGCGCCTCCTTGACCCCCACCACCAGCCGGCGCGCCGGCCGTGGATCGGGCCGCTCGCCGGCGGCCGTGCCCGGCGCGGGACCGACCGGCTGGGCCGGAGCCGGCGGCGCCCAGGCCACCATCAGGACGGCGGCCAGCAGGACCGCCGTCGCGGCGGCCGGCGGAGCGGGGGCGCGGGCGGAGAGGAGCACGAAAGGAGGATACCAAGGGAGCGCTGCACCGCCTGGCAAGGTTCTTGCGGTTCCCAAACCCCGTGAGTGAGGAGAAAGCCTTCGAACAGAGGCGTGTCAGAGGAGACAGCACCCATGGCGGAGCAACCTCAGAAGACCGGTAATCCCTATATCGACGCCCGGCAGGAGCGCATCAACCAGACCTCCGGACGGGACCGCAAGCGGCTGCGCATCGCGCTGATCGCCGCCGTCGCGGCCCACCTCATCTTCCTCGCGGTGCGCCTGCCGCAGATGACGGAGGCCGAGCAGCCCCCCGAGGAACCGAAGGACGAGCCGTACATCATCCAACAGGTGAAGTTCAAGCCACCGCCGCCCCCGCCGCCGGAGCCCGAGCCGCCGCCGCCGGAGCCGGAGCCGGAGACGCCGGCGCCGCCGCGGCCGGAGGCCCAGAAGGTGCCGATCCCGGACCCGACGCCGGAGCCGGACCCGCCGGAGCCGGAGCCCGAGCCGGAACCGGAGCCGCGGCCGGAGCCGCGCCCGGAGCCGCCGCCCACCCCGGCGCGGCCCGAGGAGGTGCTCGACATCGAGCGCACCGAGGTGGCCGAGGCACCGCAGCCGGACCTTCCGGAGGCGGACATCGAGGTGGCGATCCCCGAGGGGCCGCCCTCGCCGCCCGCCCCGACCGGACCGATCCGCGTCGGCGGGGACGTCAAGGCGCCGGTGAAGACCAACTCGCCCGAGCCGGAGTACACCTCGGCGGCCCGCGAGGCGCGGGTCGAGGGGGTGGTGATCGTCGAGGCGACGATCGACAAGTCGGGCCGCGTGACGAGCACGAAGATCGTCAAGGACCTGCCGATGGGTCTGGGTGCCGCCGCCGAGCGCGCCGTCCAGAACTGGCGCTTCAAACCCGCCACCCTCAACGGCAAGCCGGTGGCCGTCTACTACAACCTCACCGTCAACTTCCAGTTGCAGTGACGGGAGGCAGCGAGCGCCCCCCAGGTCTTCCCGGCCCTTCCCGGCCGCCCTTCCCACTCCCTTCCGCCGTCTCGTCGCCGCCGCGACCTCCGTGGCGGCCCTTCCCTGCTCGCGGGCCGCACCGCTCCGGGCGCTCTATGATCCCCGGGTGCTGCCCGTCCTGCTGCCGATGGTCGTCTTGACGGCCCCGCTCGTCGCGGCGCCGCCGGTCGCGCCCCCGGCGCCGTCGATCTCCGATCCAGTGGTGCTCGCCGCCCTGTTCGGAGCCGGCTTCGTGGCGGGGGTGCTCAACGTGATCGCCGGCGGCGGCTCGTTCCTCACGCTGCCGGCGCTGATCTTCGCCGGCCTGCCGCCGACCTTGGCCAACGGCACCAACCGCATCGCCATCGTGCTGCAGAACGTCACCGCGGTGGGGGGGTTCCAGCGCCACCGGGTGATGGATTGGCGCTGGGCGGCGCTGGCGACGGTGCCGGCCACGGCGGGGGCGGCGCTCGGCACCTGGGCGGCGCTGGAGGTGGGCGACGAGGCGTTCCGCAAGTCGCTGGCAGTGCTGATGGTGGTGGTCAGCCTGTGGACGTTGATCGACCCCTTCGGCAGTCGCCGCGGCGGCCGCGGCGCGGCGGAGATGCCGACGGGGGGGCGTCTCGGAGTGCTGGTGGTGGCCTTCTTCGCGGTCGGCGTCTACGGCGGCTTCGTCCAGGCCGGCGTCGGCTTCCTGGTCCTCGCCGCCACCACCTACGCCGGCCTGGATCTGGTCCGTGGCAACGCCGTGAAGGTGCTCTCGATCCTCGCCTTCACGCTGCTGTCGCTGGCGATCTTCGTGGCCCAGGGGATGGTCCTGTGGCTCCCCGGCCTCGTCGTCGCCGCCGGCACGGTCCTCGGCGCGCTGCTCGGAGTCCGCCTCACGGTGCTCAAGGGTCACCGCTGGATCCAGGGGGTGGTCACGGCCTCGATCGTGGTGTTCGCGGTGCTGCTGTGGTTCGAGTGAACGGGGCACGAAGGACACCGGGGGACGCGTGGGGCCACAGCGAGCGGCGGCGGCGCGGCGCGGGGCCACGGCGAGTCGCTGGTCCCGGGGGCGTGGAGCACCCCGCTCCGGAAGCTCTGGAGCCGGCGCAGGGGCAAGCCCGGTGTGAGGCCACCAGCGAGGGAGCGCCGGCGGAAGGTAGGCCCGAGCCCCTCCCAAAGTCCTGGAATCGAGGGCCGGTTCCGGAGCGGGGTGCTCCACGC
>DATACC010000360.1:0-15423 GCA_036259255.1 Thermoanaerobaculia bacterium
CTTTCCCGCAGGCCGAGCGGAGCTTTCCCCGGCCGCCGCCCCCGGTGCTGCGCGCCGCCGCGACAGGAATCGACGCGCCGCCGCCGCTCCGATAGCCTTCCCGGCCATGGCGATCCCCGACTTCCACGGCGTGCCGGTGCTGGTCACCGGCGGCGCCGGCTTCATCGGCTCCCACCTGGTCGACGCGCTGGTCCGCCGCGGCGCCCGCGTGCGGGTGCTCGACGACCTGTCCACCGGCGCGCGCCGTAACCTGGCCCACCCTGAGGGCACGGTCGAGCTGCTCGAGGGCGACGTGCGCGACGCCGACACCTGCCGCCGCGCCTGCCGCGGCGTGCGCTACGTCTTCCACCAGGCCGCCCTGGGATCGGTGCCGCGCTCGATGGCCCGGCCGCTGGACACCCTGGCGGTCAACGCCGGCGGCACCGGCAACGTCTTCGTCGCCGCCCGCGAAGAGGGGGCCGAGCGGGTGGTGTGGGCCTCGTCGTCCAGCGTCTACGGCGACAGCGAGCGGCTGCCGAAGCGCGAGGGCGAGGAGGGCGAGCCGCTGTCGCCCTACGCGGCCTCGAAGGCCATGGGCGAGGTGCTCGCCGCCGCCTGCCGCCACGCCTACGGCCAGGCGATCGTCGGTCTGCGCTACTTCAACGTCTACGGACCGCGGCAGGACCCGCAGGGGCCGTACGCCGCGGTGATCCCGCGCTTCTTCGCCGCCGCCCTGGCCGGCGAGCCGGCGGTGATCCACGGCGACGGCGAGCAGAGCCGCGACTTCACCTTCGTCGACGACGCGGTGGCCGCCAACCTGCTCGCCGCCGGCGCCCCGGAGCGTGCCTGGGGCCGCGCCTACAACGTGGCCGCCGGCGCCCGCACCACCGTAATCGAGCTGGCCCGCGCCGTCGGCGAGGCCGTCGGCGGCGCGCGGCCGCCGCGCCACGAGCCGCCCCGCCCCGGCGACGTGCGCCACTCCCTGGCCGCCCTCGAGCGCGTCGGAAGCGACCTCGGCTACCAGCCGGCCACGGCGCTGGCCGACGGCCTGGAGCGCACGGCGCGGTGGTACGCCCGACGGCAGCACGACGGCGCAGCGGACGACGGCGCCGGCGAGCCCGGAGGCCCACCGCGCTGAGCGTCGGCCCGGCCCGCGCGCGCTTCCACGACCTCGCCGCCGCCCATGCGGCGGCGCTCGGGCCCGACGGGGCCTGGCGGTGGCTGGCCGAGCACGGGCTGCTGGCGATCGCGCGCCACCCCGGCCTGCCGCCTGCCGCCGGCGAGAGGCTGGCCGACGCGGCGCGCCACAACCTGGCCGCCAACCTCTTCCGCATCGACCGCTTCCGCGCCGCGGCCACCGCGCTGGCCGGCCTCGCCGTCTGCCCGCTCAAGGGCATCTACCTGCTCGACACCGTCTACCGCGACGACCCGCAGCACCGCGTGCTCGGCGATCTCGACCTGCTGGTGCGCGCCGCCGAGGTGGACGCGGCGGTGCGGTGCCTCGTTCCCCTCGGCCTCGCCGAGACCGCCGCCTCCCGCGGCGCCGGCTCCGGCTGGCACGAACGGGTGCTCGCCGGCGACGGCTTCGTCGTGGAGCTCCACACCCGCCTCGCGGTCAAGCACGCGCCGCGCACCACCTGGGACGACCTCGCGCCGCACCCGGCGGCGGTGCACGGCCGCAGCGTATCGATCCTCGACGATGAAACGACCCTGGTCCACCTGGTCACTCATTGGGTGAAGCACGTTCCCTTCCGCGAGCTGCGCTGGGTCGAGGACGTGCTGCGCTGGCTCGAGCGCGGCGTCGACGGCGAGGCCGCCTGGCGCCACGCCCGCCGCCTCGGGGCGGCCCGGTCGATGGTGGCCGGAGCCCGGGCGCTGCGTGCACTGGCCGGCCCGGAGCTGCTGCCGGGAGTGCCGCAGCGGCTCCGCGGCGCGGCGCAGGCGGCGATCGCCGCCAACGAGCGCTGGGTGTGGGGGGGGCGGCTGGCGACGCCGCTGACGGCGCCGCCGGCGGCCACCGCCGCGCGGCGCAACCTCTCGGCCCTGCTGCTCGCGGACACCGTCGCCGACGCCACGTCGTTCCTGGCCGCCAAGGCCCGGGAGCTGACCCGGCGCCGGTCCACCCAGGCCGGTCCGCGGCAGTCGTGGTGACCCGGATCGGCTCCCAGGGCCGGGCTCATGCACACATGAGCACGAGTCACGAGGTAAGATCGCGATGCACGCGGACACCATCCTCCGATTGCCCTACCGCCTGATGAACACCCTCGAGACGCTCGGCGACGAGACCCTGCACCGCCGTGCGCCGTGGGGTTTCTGGCTGCGCCGGCGCACCCAGTTCGTGCTCGACCTGAGCACGCTGTGCCTCGCCTTCGCCCTCGCCTACCTGCTGCGCTTCGACTTCGCCATCCCGGAGCAGGCGGCCACGAACCTGTTGACGCAGCTCCCGCTGGTGGTGCTGCTGCAGTTCACGACGCTGGTGCTGCTGCGCGCCTACAGCTTCGTGTGGCGCTACGTCGGCATGCCGGAAATCCGCACCTTCGCGCTGGCGGCGGCGGTCTCCGCCCTGCCTCTGGTGGCCTTGCGGCTCGGGCTGCCGAACGCCGCCGCCGCCTGGCGCGTGCCGCTGTCGGTGATCGTGGTGGACACGGTGCTCGGCTTCGGCGGGCTGCTCGCGCTGCGCGTCGCCCGGCGCATGCTCTACGAGCGCTACGAGCGCGACACCCGCTCGCGAGCCGGGCTGCGGGGCCGGCGCAAGCCGGTGCTGCTGGTGGGCGCCGGACGCGCCGGCGTGCTGGCGGTGCGCGAGATCCACGGCCGCGGCGACCTCGACCTCGAGACGGTGGGCTTCGTCGACGACGATCCGCTCAAGCAGGACATGGTGATCCACGGTGTGCGGGTGCTCGGCACCACCGCCGACATCCCGCGGCTCGCCCGCGAGCACGGTATCGACAACGTGCTCCTCACCATCGCGGACGCGCCGGCCGCCTCGATCCAGCGCATCGTCGAGACCTGCCGGCGTGAACGCCTGGCGGTGCGCAGCGTGCCCGGCCTCTACGAGCTGCTCTCCGGCCGCCTCGAGGTGAGCCGCTTCCGCGACGTCGCCACCGAGGACCTGCTAGGGCGCGACCCGGTGCAGCTCGAGGTCGGCGAGCTCGAGCGCTTCCTCACCGGCAAGCGGGTGCTGGTCACCGGCGCCGGCGGCTCCATCGGCTCCGAGCTGGCGCGCCAGATCGCGCGCTTCCGCCCGGGTCGCCTGCTGCTCTACGAGCGCGCCGAGTTCGCGCTGTTCGACGCGGACCGCGAGCTGCGCAGCCTGTGGCCCGGCCTCGAGGTGGCGGCGCTGGTCGGCGATATCCGCGACGCCGACCGGGTGCGCCAGGTGCTCGCCGGCGAACGGCCCGACGTGATCTTCCACGCCGCCGCCCACAAGCACGTGCCGATGATGGAGGACAACCCGGCCGAGGCGATCAAGAACAACGTGCTCGGCACCGAGGTGCTCGGCCGGCTGGCCGGGGAGGCCGGCGTGGAGGCGTTCATCCTGATCTCGACCGACAAGGCGGTGCGGCCGACCTCGGTGATGGGAGCGAGCAAGCGCCTCGCCGAGCTGGTGGTCCAGAAGCTCGACACCGAATTCCCGGACACCCGGTACCTGGCGGTGCGCTTCGGCAACGTGCTGGGCTCGGCCGGCTCAGTGATGCGCATCTTCCAGGAACAGATCACCCGCGGCGGGCCGGTCACCGTCACCCACCCGGAGATGAAGCGCTACTTCATGACCATCCCGGAGGCGGCCCAGCTCGTCATCCAGGCCGGCGCCCTCGGCCGCGGCGGCGAGATCTTCGTGCTCGACATGGGCGAGCCGGTGCGCATCCTCGAGCTCGCCGAGAAGATGATCCGGCTCTCCGGCTTCACCCCGGGCGAGGACGTGGAGATCGTCTTCTCCGGCACGCGGCCCGGCGAGAAGCTGTTCGAGGAGCTGGAGCTCGCCGGCGAGGAGCTCGACAAGACCCGGCACCCGAAGATCTTCGTCGGCCGTTTCCAGCCCTACGCCCCGGAGCGGTTGGCGGGCGTGCTGGAGCGTCTCGCGCAGCTCGCCATCGAAGGCAAGGGCGACGCGATCCGCGCCGCCCTCGGCGAGCTGCTGCCGGAGGCGACCCTCGAGGGGCGGGGCGCTCCGGACGACGGGGGCGGGGCGCCGGGCGCCGACGAGCGGTCGGCCATCGCCGGGGCGAATCCGTCGGCCGCCCTCGGCCGCTGACGCGCCGCGCTCACCCGCTCAGCCGGACCGGCTCACCCGCTCCACAGCTCCTCCCAGCCGTCCGGCCCCGTGCGCCGGTCGAGCCGGGGGTCGCCCACCGTCACCCAGGCATGGGCCTCGAGGGGGTCGTCCCGCCTCTCGCCCCCCATCTGGCCGGCCGTCGCGTCGCCCGTTGCTCCTTGCCCCGGCTCGCTCGGCGGGCCGCTTCGTCCCGGCCGCCGCACGCCCACGTGGAGCCGCGGCTCGAGGCCGCAGCGCGACCACAGGTCGAGGAGGATCAGCGACCTCTTCAGGCAGCGCCCGACACCGCGCGGCGGCAGGAGGGGGAGCAGGCGGGCGGTGGTGCCGTCGAGCCAGGCGGGGCGGGCCAGCGCCGCCAGGGCGAAGGGCTCCACCCGCCGCAGCCGCCCGGGCAGCTCCCGCACCTCGCTCCTCGCCAGCTCCCGCGACACCCGCAGCGCCGCCCGCACCACGGCCGGAGCGGCGGCGGCGACGAAGGCGGCGCGGGCGAGGCGGCTCAGGAGGCGACCCGGCGGGCGGCGGCGGGAGAGGCGCACGGGCCGATTCTAGACCCCGCCGGCGGAGACGCCTCAGAGCGCGTCGAGATCGGCCGCCACGCGCTCGGCGTGGCCCTTGGCGCGCACGTTGGGGTAGTACTTGAGCACCGTGCCGTCGGGCGCCACCACCACCGTGGAGCGGATGATCCCCTTCGTGGTGCGCCCGTAGTTCGTCTTGTCGCCGTAGGCGCCGATCTGCTCCAGGAACGAGGCGTCCTCGTCGGTGAGCAGCGGGAAGGTGAGCTCGTGCTTGTCGCGGAAGCTGCAGTGGGACGCGGCCGAGTCGCGGGAGATGCCGGCCACGGCGAAGCCCTTGGCGCGCAGCTCGTCGAGGCGGTCGCGGAAGTCCTGGGCCTCCACGGTGCAGCCGGGCGTGTCGTCTTTCGGATAGGCGTAGAGCACCAGCCCGCGCTCGCCGGCGAGATCCGCCAGCGTGCGGCGGCGGCCGGCCTCGTCGGGCAGCGAGAGCTCGGGCAGCTTGTCTCCTCGATTCATCGGGTTCTCCTCGTCGGTCGTTCGTCGGCAGGAGCAGCGGCGGCATGCCGCCGGCACCGCTCCGCCGCCGGATGATATCCGCGCCTCCGGCGGCCCGCGGAACGTTTCCGCGGCAAGGTCCCACGGGCTCGCTGCGAGCGAGGTCCGGTCAGCCCGGCGCCGGCGCCGTCTCCTCCGCCGCCGCCGGGCCGGGCAGCGACTCGAGGTCGGGCATCGCATCGACCTCCGGCCTCTCGGCGGGGGCCTCCTTGACGTGCTCGTCGAGCCAGGTGCCGGTCTCCCACAGCATGTGGAGCACCGACTCGCGGGCGCGGTAGCCGTGGCTCTCGTGGGGGAGCATCACCAGCCGCGCGGTGGCGCCGTGGCCCTTGAGAGCGCTGTAGAAGCGCTCGCTCTGCATCGGGAAGGTGCCGGAGTTGTTGTCGGCCTCGCCGTGGATCAGCAGCAGCGGCTCGTCGATCTTGTCGGCGTGCAGGAAGGGAGAGGTGGCGAAGTAGACGTCCGGCGCCTGCCACAGGCTGCGCTCCTCGGACTGGAACCCGAAGGGGGTCAGGGTGCGGTTGTAGGCGCCGCTCCGGGCGATGCCGGCGGCGAACAGATCCGAGTGGGCCAGCAGGTTGGCGGCCATGAAGGCGCCGTAGGAGTGGCCGCCGACGGCGAAGCGGCCCGGAGCGCCGACGCCGCGGCGCACCACCTCGGTCACCGCCGCCTCGGCGCTCGCCACGAGCTGCTCCACGTAGGTGTCGTTGGGCTCCTCCTCGCCCTCGCCGACGATCGGCATCGAGGGGTCGTCGAGCACCGCGTAGCCCTGCGTGAGCCAGAGCAGCGGCGAGCCCCACCACAGGCGGTCGAAGCGGTAGGGCGAATCGGTCACCTGCCCGGCGTGGTCGGCGCTCTTGAACTCCTGTGGGTAGGCCCACACCACCACCGGCAGCGGCCCCTGCTCGGTGGTCCAGCCGGGCGGCGTGTAGAGGGTGGCGGTGAGCTCCACGCCGTCGTCGCGCTGGTAGCGGATCATCTCCTTGCCGAGGCCCTGGAGCTGCGGCGTCGGGTGCGGGAAGTCGGTGAGGCGGCGCGGCGCGGCGGGCGGCCGCCCGGCGCCGGAGTCGGCGCCGGAGCCGAGCCGGCGCACGAAGTAGTTGGGCGGCTCCTCCACCGACTCGCGGCGGGTGAGCACGGTCAGCGACTCGGCGTCGAGCACTTCCAGCGGCCGCTCGTAGAACGGCGCCTCGGAATGGAACAGGCGGCGCGTCTGCTGGGTGCGCAGGTCGAAGGCGTCGAGGAACGGCCGGTCCCCCTGCGGCGAGGCGCCGGCGCCGGCGAGCAGCAGGGTCTCGCCGTCACCCACGGTGAGGAGCACCTCGCGGCCGGCGGCGTTGGGCACCATCAGCGGCGACCCGGGATCGGAGTAGCGATCCTCCCAGCTCCGCTCGACGAGCAGCTCCGGCGCCGCCCCCGGCCGGTCCGGCCGCAGGCGCCACACCCGCCGCGTGCGGGTGGGCCACCACCACTCGGTGACCAAGGCCAGATCGTCGTCGCCCCAGGTGGTGCCGCCGTAGCGCAGCGCCAGGGTGGCGAAGGTCTTCGGCGCCGCCGTGAACGGCGCGGCGAGGGTGAGCAGGCGGTCGCGCTGGTCGGCCTCGGCCCCGGCGTCGCCGCCGTCCAGGGCTTCGGCCCACAGCAGCGTGGCCGGCGCGTCGGCGCGCCACTCGTGCTCGCGCGGCCCGGTGGGAACGCTGCCGAAGGCGATCGGCACCCCCTCCTGGAGCGGCAGATCGGCGAGCTCCGCCACCCGCCGCCCGTCGACGCTCCACACCTCCACCCGGCGCGGGAAGCGGAACGCGGGCACCAGGTAGGAGAACGGGCGGTGCAGCGTCTCGACCAGCAGGTAGCGCCCGTCCGGGGAGGGTGAGAAGTCCCACAGCAGGGCCGGCTCCCCGAGGCGAGAGACCGAGCCGTCGAGGCCGATGCGGGCGAGCTGGGCGGTGAGGTAGTGCTCGAACAGCGCCGCGTCGTGGTCGTTGGAGAGCAGGTCCTGGTAGGTGCGGGCCGGCGATCTGCTGCCGCGGTTCTCCTGGATCACCGGTCCGGCGGGCACCCGCGGCGGCGCCGGCTCGGCGGCGCGACCGGAGGGGACCAGGGCGGCCACCAGGGCGCGGCTGTCGGGCAGCCAGGCGGGAGGGTCGCCGGCCACCAGCGAGAGCGGAGCGTTGGCCAGGCGGCGGGCCCGGGCACTGGCGGCGTCCACCACCCACAGCTCGATGCCCTCGGCGGTGGTGTGGGTGAAGGCGAGGTGGGAGCTGTCGGGGGACCAGCGGATGTTGCCGATCTGGGGGCTCGGCGGCAGACCGGCCACCGGCCGCTCGCTGCCGTCGGCGACCCGCAGCAGGGTGAGGCCGGTGAGCGGCCAGGAGCGGCTGGGGCCGGTGGTGGCCGGATCGATGCGCAGGCCGGCGAGGCGCAGCTCGCGGGCGGCCAGGGTCTCGATGCCCGGCAGGCTCGGCATCGCGGCCAGCGCCAGCCACCGGCGGTTCGGTGACGGGATCACTCCCGGGGTGAGCGGCGCGTCGACCATGGCGGTCACCGCCGGGTCGGGCTGCCGGTAGACGGCGGCGGTGGTGTCGCCGGCGGCCTCGCCGTTCGGAGCGGCGGCCAGGGCGGCGGCGAACAGGATGGCGGCGAACAGGATGGCGGCGACGAAAGCCGAACGAGCACGGTGCATGCGGCGATCCTCCAGGATTCGGTGCTCTGCGGGTGGAAGCGGGCACACCGCTCCGACGGTCTAGATACGGACGAGCCGGCGGCAGGTTCACGCCGCGCCGGGCGGTTCGACCCTCCGGCCTCCGCACCCTGAGACCCCGCGGCGGCGCAAAGGTTCCCTTCGGGCTCGCCGGCACCGGGTTTCGTATCATGCCGGCTCCAATGGCGTCCTTCCCCGTCGCAGAGCGCTCCGGTCCCGTCGTCGGACGGGCCGACTCGGCGCGGCGTTCCCGCCCCTCCCACCGGCGCTCTCGTCCTCACCGGCGGGCCCGCCGGTGCCGGCCCGGGAGGCTCGCCTGATGCCGGTGCTCGAGAGCGGCGGGGTGGTGGTGCCGTGGGAGATCCGGCGCAGCCCCCGGGCCCGGCGGCTGCGCATCGTGGTGACCCCGGGCAAGGTGGAGGTGGTGCTGCCGCGCCGCGCGCGGGAGGCCGACGCCGCCGCCTTCGTGGCGGCGAAGCGGAACTGGATCCTGGCCAAGACGGCGGCGCTGCGTGCGCGCGCCCGCCAGGCGCCGGTGCCGCAATGCTTCGCCGACGGCGGCCACGTGCTGCTCTATGGCCGGGAGGTGCCGCTGCGGGTGGTGGCGGCCGACGTGGGGCGGTCGCGGCTCGTAACAGCCAGCGACGACGAGCTGGTGGTCCGGGTGCCGCGCCGGCTCCCGGAGGCGGACCGCGAGCGCGCCGCGCGGCGCCTGGTGGGCGGCTGGCTGGACGACCGGATGCTGGCCGACGCCGCCGCGCTGGCGAACGACTGTGCACAACGGCTGGGGGCGCGCCCGAGCGCCCTTCGCCTGGGCAACCAGAAGACGCTGTGGGGAAGCTGCTCGGCGGCGGGCGTGGTGCGGCTCAACCGCCGGCTGCTGGGCGCGCCGCGGCCGGTGTTCGACTACGTGGTGGTCCACGAGCTGTGCCACCTGGTGGAGCGCAACCACGGCCCCCGCTTCTGGCACTTGGTGGCGACGCTGATGCCGGACTTCGCGGGCCGCCGCCGCTGGCTGCGGGAGCACGGCGTGGCACTCGGCTGAGGCGGTCACGGCGGGGGTCGGAGGCCGCGACGGGAGCCGAAAAGCGCACGATCGTCCGGCGGCTTGTGAAAATCGTCACAAGGTGCTAGGCTGCGTTGCAGCGCAGAGAGGGCAGGTTCCCTACCGAACCGAACCCACCTGAACGTGGGAGGCCCGCAACGGTCTCCTCCTGCTCCAAGCCCTACCCCATCCCCGGATCGACCCGGGGTCAAGCCATAGATTCCCACCTGATTTGAACCGCCCATCTCCGCCCCCCAGGGGGCGGACTGCCTTTCTGCGGCCGGGGTGGAGACCCACCCCGGCCTCTTTTCCCGCGCCCGGCGGATTCCGCTAGGCTCGACCGAGCCATGCCGACGACCCGCCGCGTCCTCTTCGTCTGTCTCGGCAACATCTGCCGCTCGCCCACGGCGGAGGGCATCCTGCGCGCCGAGTTGGAGCGGCGGGGGCACCACGATCGGGTGGAGGTGGACTCGGCCGGCACCGGCGGCTGGCACGTGGGAGACGCGGCGGATCCACGCATGCGCCGCGCCGCGTCGGCCCGGGGCTACGACCTCACCAGTCGCGCCCGCCAGGTCACGGCGGAGGACTTCCAGCGCTTCGACCTGATCGTCGCCATGGACCGCCAGAACCTGGCGGACCTCGAGCAGATCGCCCCGCCGCCCGCCGAGCGTCGCGCCGACCTGCGCCTGTTCTCCTCGTTCCTGCCCTACGGCGGGCCCGAGGACGTCCCCGACCCCTACTACGGCGGCCCCGACGGCTTCGACCACGTGATCGACCTGATCGAGGAAGCCGCCGCGGCGATCGCCGATCACTTGGCCGGCGACGGCACCGTGGCGTGACGAGGCACCCGGCTCGTCCGCTCTCCCGGAGCCCTGTCGAACCGGAGGGCTCTCAGCGCTCCTCGCATGCCCAGCCGCCCGTCACCGCCGGCTCGGCGACGGCCCCCTCCTCGACCGTCACCGGCGGCGCCACCGGCGCGAGCACCTCTCCGGTCGCGATCAGGGTGCGCAGCGCGAGGGGCTGAAGAGTGGAGGCGAGGCGCCAGCGGCCGGTGGCGAGATGGGAGACCCGGATCTCGGCACAGCGCCCGGCCTCCTGCACCGCCACGCGGCCCGGCCGGCGTGCCAGGCGCACGAAGGCCCCGTCGTCGCGCACCAGGGCGAGCTGGCGCAGCGTGAGCGGATCGGCGCGCAGGACGATCCGCAGGTCGCCGCCCGCCGGCGCCACGGTGATGCCACCGCCGTGAGTGATGGCGGTGCGCACGGCGGTCCACGGCTGCGCCGGAGCGTCGACCGCGACATTGACGGCGCCGGGCTCCCGGAGCGCCTCGGGCAGCTCGATGACGCCGGACTCTCCCACCGTGCGGGCGAGGAACCGCGGCTGGCCGAGGGCGACGGGAGCGGGCGCCCACACCTCGACCTGCGCCCCCGCCACCGGGGCGCCGCCGGCCGCCGCGATCCACAGCTCCAGGATGCCGCCGGCGGTGTCGTCGCGCAGGCGCAGGGTGACGCTGGTGCGCTCCTCGTTCTCCAACAGCTCGACCACGGCGTCCGCCGCCAGGGCGTCGCGTTCGGCGCGTAGCGCCCAGCGGCCGGCGGCGAGCCCGGGCAGCTCGAAGGAACCGTCGGCGCCGCTGCGCGCCGTGCGGCGCGAGGCGCGGCGGCGCCGGGCGAGGTCCCGGTCGGCCGGGTCGGCGGAGCGCTCGGGCGCTCCCGCGCGCTCCGCGGCGGGCCCGAGGGAGGTCGCCACCACCGGCAGGTGCGGCACCGGCTCGCCGTCGGCATCGAGGAGAACGCCGCGGATCCGTCCGCTCGGCAAGCGAATCACCACCTCGGTGTCCGGATCCTCGAACAGCACCCCGGACACGCCGGCCAGGACTTCCGGTTGCAGCCCCTGGACGTCGACCTCGTAGCGGCCGCTCTCTTCGAGGAAGACCTCGAACCGGCCGTCCTCGTCGCTCAGCACCCGGGCCCGCCTCCCCGCCTCCGACCCGAGGGAGAGGGCGCCGCGCACCGGCTCGCCGCCGCTCTCGACGCGGCCGCGGTAGAGGGCGCCGGCGGCGGTGATCTCGACCGCCTCGACCCCGCCCGGCGGCAGGCTCACCCGGCGGCTGCCGAGCACCGTGCCGAGCGGCGGCCCGGCGACGACCGAGAGCCTCCACTCCCCCGGCGGCAACGTCTCGAAGTGGGCCCGCCCGCCGGCGAAGGGCACGGTGCGCCGCACGAACCGCAGCCAGCCGCAGGCGGCGCTCGCATCGCCCTCGACGGTGGCGAAGCGGCGGCCGGGCAGAAGCGGCCCGGCGACCGCGACGGTGAGGCTCGCCGGCTCCGGCAGCACGAGATCCTCGAACAGGCTCTCGGCGCCGGCCGCGGTCTCCAGCGGTCCGGCGAAGGTGGCGGGGCGGCCCGGCCGCTGGAGGCGCAGGTACACGGCGGGCTCCGGCAGGCCGCGCAGCCGCACCCAGCCCTGGGGGCCGGTGGTCGAGCGGTGCAGGCCGGCGGCGGGCTCTCCCGCGAAGGTGGCCTCGACGGCGGCCTGGATCTCGTCCTCGCCGAACGCATCCACCACGACCCCCTCCAGGGGGACCGCGGCGCCGTCGACGACGCGAGCGAGAAGGGCCGCGCCCGGGGCGAGTTGGACCGCCCCCAGTTGCCGGGCCTCGCCGGGCTCGAGGTCGAGCTCGCGCCAGGTCACGGGCACCCGGCTGCCGACCTGCAGCCGGAAGCCGCTGCAGAACGCCGGCACGACGGCACGCCAGCGGCCCTTCTCGTCGAGGGCTACCTCGTAGGCTCCGGTGACCGGGGTGATCGCCGGAACGCAGTCGAGGGGCAGGAGGGCGGCTTCCGGCTCCGGCTCCCCAACGGCGCCGGTCACCCGCCCTGCCAGGGTGGCGGCCGCGAGGAGGCGCACCGTCACCACACCGCCGCACTCCCCGTCGCGGACGGCGGTCGGTAGCGACACCTTGCCGGGCGCCGCGACGGCCAGGCCCGGGGTGGCGCGGCAGGGGATCTCGAATCCCACGCCGCCGGCCATGGGAACCGGCCGGACGTCCAGCGGCGGGTGGCCGGCGCGCAGCACCGTCAGCTCCTCCGCCCCGGACGCCCCCTCCACCCGCACCCGCAACGGCACGGCCGCCTCCTCCTCCTCCTCGCCGCCGCGGCCGGGGAGGCTCGCCAGATCCACCGTGTGGCGAGCGGCCGCGCCCGCGGCGACCGACACCGGTCGGGCCGCCACGAACGCTTCTCCGACCGGCTCCCGTCCGGTGCTGCCCTGGGCCCAGGCGGTGGCGCCTGCGAGGGCGACGAGCAGACCGGCGAACGACGCGCCCGCGGAGCGGACCCTCACGGGCACGACGGGCATCTCGCCGCTCGAATCCGTCCGACTCGGGGCGGCCTCTCCCCCGGCCTCGGGCGGCGCGAGAGGCCTGCGGCCCCAGGGGCTGGTCCGGATCCTGATGCGTCGGCCATCGCTACTCCTCTCCTGAAAGGTTCTTGCGTCCTGCAGATGATACTGGGGGATCTACCCTGGCCATCACGCCAGCCGCCGGGTGGAACGCCTGGTGTGGCGTCGGCGGCAGTGGCCTCCGTCGCGGCAGCCCCTGCAGTACACTCGGTTTCGGCCGTTCACCACCGGGGCCGTTCACCACCGGGGCCGTTCACCACCGGGACGGTGTCCAAGTCCTCCACGCAGGCCGGCCCGTCGCCGGAGCTACCACTCCCCTACCCGCGCCAGTGAACCCCCAGCTCACCGCCGCCATCGAAGCCGCCCTCGCCGAGCGCCGCGGTGCGGCCGTCGACGTCGTCGCGTCGCGCACCGTCTCCGGCGGGTGCATCCACGACGCGCGGCTCGTCGAGCTGGCCGACGGGCAGCGGTTCTTCCTCAAGGCCGATGTCGGGGTGCCGGCGGATCTCTTCGAACGCGAGGCGGAGGGGCTCGCGGCCCTCGCCGCCGTCGGGGAGATCCGCGTGCCTGCCGCCCCGCTGCCCGGGCGCGCCGGCGACACCGTGTTCCTGCTGATGGAGGCGATCTCAACCGGCCGCCCCGGCTCCGGGTTCTTCGCCGACTTCGGTCGCCGCTTCGCCCGATTCCACCGCGCCAGCGCCCACCGGGGGCCGGCCGGTCGCTTCGGCTTCGACCACGACAACTACCTCGGCGGCACCCCCCAGCCCAACCCCTGGTGCGACGACTGGACCGAGTTCTTTCGCCGTCACCGCCTCGCCCACCAGCTCGAGCTGGCCCGCCGCGGCGGCCGCTCCGACCCGGAGCTCCACCGCCTCGGCGAACGCCTGCTGGCGCGCCTGGGCGACTGGCTCGACGTGCCGGAGGAGCCGGCCTGCCTGCTGCACGGCGACCTGTGGAGCGGCAACTTCCTGGCCGACGACGCCGGCGCCCCGGTGCTCGTCGACCCCGCCGTCTACCGCGGCCACCGCGAGGCGGACCTCGCCATGACGCACCTGTTCGGCGGCTTCGACGCCGCGTTCCACCGGGCTTACGAGGAGGAGTGGCCGCTGCCCCCCGGCAGCGCCGAGCGCCTCGAGATCTACCAGCTCTACCACCTGCTCAACCACCTCAACCTGTTCGGCGCCGGCTACCGCGGCCGCTGCCTGGCGATCCTGCGCCGCTACGCCGGCTGAGGCCGCTTCGCGCCGCGGGGCGGCGGCGGGGTAGGCTGGCGCCCATGTTCGCCCGCCTCGCCCTGCTGTTCGTCCTGGTGCCGCTGGCCGAGCTGGCGCTGCTGGTGTGGATCGGCCGCCACGTGGGGCTGGTGCCGACCGTGGCGCTGGTGGTGGCGACGGGAATCCTGGGCGCGACCCTCGCCCGCTGGCAGGGGATGGTCGCCTGGCGCCGCTTCCGCGCCGCCACCGACGCCGGCCGTCTGCCCCACCGCGAGATCCTCGACGGTCTGCTGGTGCTCGTCGCCGGCGCCGTGCTGCTCACCCCGGGCCTGCTCACCGACGTCGCCGGTTTCCTGCTGCTGGTGCCGTCGGTGCGCCACCGCGTCGGCGATCGCCTCGCGGCAACCCTCGAGCGCCGATTCCGGCGCGGGCGGGAGCACGCGCCGGGGGAGACGCCTCTGGACATTCCCTACCGGGTGGTCGAGGACGAGCCGACGCCCCGGCCCGGGCGCCGGAACATCGGTCCCTGAGGCACAGCAGCACCTCCCGACCCTCGTCCGGCGCCGGCGCCGACAGAAATCCAATCCCCTCCTCGGTCACTCTCCATCAGAGTGCCCGCCCTGTGCGGACCAACCACCACGACCACACGGGACGCATGCCGAACCCGGGAGAGGAAGGGACCATGGACACGTTGATGCTCGTCTACAAGGGCAAGAGCTCGGAAGATCTCTACACGGCCTCCTTCGACGGCCGATCCTGGCACGGCAACACCAAGATCCGCGACGAGCCCGGTCACCTCGCACCCCAGTCCGACCGCGGTCCCGGCGTCGCCGTCTACAACAACTGGCTCTACCTGCTCTACAAGGGCGACAGCTCCAACGATCTGTACACCGCGTGGTGGGACGGCAAGCGGTGGAACGGAAACCTCAAGATCAGTGACCAGCGCGGCGGCGTCAATCCGCAGTCCAACCGCGGCCCCAACCTCGCCGTCTACAAGGGTCTCCTGTTCACCGTCTACAAGGGGGGCAGTCACGACGATCTGTACTCGGCGTGGTTCGATGGCACCACGTGGTACGGCGACACCAGGCTCGAGGAGCAGCCCGGCGGCATCAGCCCCGAGTCGAACCACAATCCCGGCATGGCGGTGTTCGACGACAAGCTCTACATCGTCTACAAGGGCGCCAGTAGCGACAAGCTGTACCTGGCCTGGTTCGATGGCCGGCGTTGGGCCGGAAACGTCGCGATCTCGGAGATGCCCGGCGGGATCTCCCCCAAGTCGGACCATCGCCCCAGCGCCATCTCGTTCGACGGCAAGCTCTATCTCGTGTACAAGGGCGCCAGTTCCAGCCACCTCTACACCGCCTGGTTCGACGGCTCGAAGTGGTCGGGCAACACCAAGATCAAGGAGCAGCCCGGCGGCGTCGATCCGGAGTCGAACGAGGGCCCCAGCGCCCAGATCTACGACGGCAAGCTCTACATCGTGTACAAGGGTGCCAGCTCGGACGCTCTCTACACCGCGTGGTTCGACGGCTCGACGTGGCGCGGCAACACCAAGATCAGCGAGCAACCCGGCGGCATCGACCCGGAGTCGAATCACCAACCCGGCGTGGCCCTGGCGGTGAACACCCCCACCAGCAGGCTGGACTGGATGAGGTTCCTGCCGGATTCCCTCTCGATCGGGCAGATCAACGTGCCCGGGACCCACGACTCGGCGGCCATCAACACCTCGATCCACA
>DATACC010000361.1:0-8442 GCA_036259255.1 Thermoanaerobaculia bacterium
CGGGGAAAGCTCTGCGAGGACCTTTCCCGCAGGCCGAGCGGAGCTTTCCCCGGCCGCCGCCCCCGGTTCCTGGCGGTCACGGCCCGGTGCGGTCGAGCTCCGTCGGGTAGAGGCTGTTCCAGGCTTCGGGCTGGTCCTTCAGGTGGAGGTCGAACCAGGCGAGGATCGTCTGCCACCAGAGGATGCGCTTCGGGTAGGAGAGGATCCAGTGCTGCTCGCCCTCGAAGCGCACGTACTCCACCTCCTTGCCGAGCACCCGCAGCGCGGCGAACATCTGGTCGCTCTCGCCCGGCGGCACGTTGGGATCGGCGGTGCCGTGGAGCAGCAGCAGCGGCGTCTCGATCCGCTCGGCCGCCAGCAGCGGGCTCTGCTGGAGGTAGACCTCCGGGCAGTTCCACGGATAACACTCGGCGGCCGAGACGGCGTTGTAGAGGTAGCCCCACCAGCCCTCGCCCCAGTAGCTCGGGATGAAGCTGATGCCCGCGTGGGAGATGGCGGCGTCGAACAGGTCGCTACGGGTAATCAGCAGCATGGTCAGGAAGCCGCCGTAGGAGCCCCCGAAGTTGCCCACCCGCTCGGCGTCGAGGAACGGGTGGGCGGCAAGCACCCGGCGCACTCCCTCCTCGATCTCGCTGGCCACCACCTGCCCCCAGTCGTTGACGTGGCGGGCCGAGAACTCCTGCCCGTAACCGATGGCACCGCTCGGCTGCAGCACGTACACCGCGTAGCCGTTGGCCGCCCACAGGTTCTTCGGGTACCGGCCGCCGAAGCTGCGCTCGGTGGGGGTGGTGCCGCCGTAGTAGTAGACGATCAGCGGGTACTTCTTCGCCGGGTCGAAGTCCAGCGGGTAGTACAGACGCCCGTCGATGGAGGTGCCGTCGGCGGTCTGGAAGTCGAAATCCTCGGCGCGGCCGAACTCCACCCGCTCGAACGTCTCGCGTCCCGGGTGCAGCAGCAGCCGCGAGCTCAGCCGGCCGGCGCCGGGACTGGTGACCGCGAACACCCGGGCCGGCGTCTGCAGCGACGAGCCGGCGTAGGCGAGCGTCGCGCCGGCGTCGGCCACGGCGATGCCGTCGACCACGTCGACCTCGGTGGGCAGGTGCTCGATGCGGCCGCTGCCCGGGTCGAGGCGGAAGAGGCGCACGTACTCGCCCTCGGCAGCCACCAGGTACACGCGTCCGTCGGCGCTCCACTCGGCCTGCACCACGGAAGGATCGAAGTCGCGGGTCAGGGCCCGCGGCGCGCCGGTGGCCCGGTCGAGGAGGTAGAGCTGCCCGTCGTAGTCGTTGGCGAGGGTCCCCTCGGGCACGTCGCGGCCGAGCTCACCGAAGGCGGACGGTCCGCCGCCGACCAGCAGGTGGCGTCCGTCCGGCGAGTAGGCCGCGGCGCCGAGCCACACCACCTCGGTGATGCGCCGCGGCTCGAGAGTGGCGAGGTCGAGCTCCCACAGCTCACCGACGGTGAACGGCCGCTCGCGCACCGAGCGGGTGCGCGAGAAGAGCAGGCTCCGGCCGTCGGGGGCCACGTCCAACAGGTCCGTCGACAGCGGCCCGGCGGTGAGCCGGCGGCGCAGCCCGTCGGCTACCGACACCTGCTCGATGCGGCCGAGGTCGCGGAAGCCGGCCCAGCGGTCCTGCAGGCCGCGCACCCGCACGACGCCGGTCTCGTCCTCCTCCGGCTCGTCGGACACCTGGACGAACAGCGACCGCCCGTCCGGCGCCCACAGGTGGCTGCCGAGCCCCTCGACGTCCTCGAGCAGCGGCCGCAGCTCGCCGCCGTCGAGATCGCCGACCCACAGGGTCGCCTTGCCCCCGTCGCCGCTGGTGCGGTAGGCGAAGCCGTGTCCCCGCGGGGCGAACGAGAAGCCGGACAGCGACCCCGGCAGGCGCAGCGTGCGCACCCGCTCGCCGTCGGCGGCGCGCACGATCTCCACCCAGTCGGCGTGGTCCTCGGAGGGCACCTGGGGCTTCTGGAGCATCACCGCCACCAGATCGCCGGCGGCCGACACGTCGAGGCCGGTGACACCCGGCACGTCGAGGAGGTCGGTCATCCGCACGCCGTGGGTCGGGTCGGTCGACACCGCCACGGAGGCCTGCCGCTCGGCCGGCACCTCGAGGGTCGCCGTCACTCGCCACGGCCGCTCCACCTCCGGGTCGAGCACAGTGGCGACGAGCAGCAGGTGCTTGCCGGTGGTGAGCTTCACCTTGCCGGAGGCGGTCCCGGGCTCGGCGTCGGCGGCGTCCTCTCCGTCGGCGTCGCCGTCCTCCTCACCGTCGCCGCCCTCCCCGTCGCCCTGCTCACCCTCGCCATCCTCGCCGTCGCCGTTCTCGCCGTCCTCGTCCGCGGCATCGGCGTCCTTCTTCTCTCCCACCTGCTCGCCGTCGAGGAAGGCGCGCACCAGGTGCGGGCTGGAGACCTCGAGGGTCGCCTCGACGAAGCGGTCCACCTCGACGAACGCCGCGAGCCAGGCGACCCGGGGCCGCTCCCGCGCTCCGGCCTCCAGCGTCACGGCGCCCTGCCGCGCGCTCCAGCGCTGCCGGTCGCCGGAGGCGAAGGCCAGCTCGTCGCCGGCGGCGGGCCAGGGCTCCCCGGCCTCGATGGGCGAGGCCGCCGGCAGCAGCGCCGCCACCCCCACCGCCTCGGTCACGTCCCCGCCGGTTTCCGCGGCGAACGCCGGCAGGGGCGCCTCCACGGGGCCGGCGACGAGCCAAGAGTCGAGGGCGACAGAGGCGGTCTCGGTCTCCTCCTCCTGGCCGACGACCGCGGGCGCCGCCGACACCACGAACAGCAGCAAGAGACAGGTGAACAGGCCACGAACGTCACGCATCATCGGGATCTCCTCCAGGTGGGCAGTTCCAGGACTCCGGCATTCTAGCCGCCGGGCCTCTTGAGATCCGCAGGGAACTCTTAAATAGTTCTACGCAAGGAGGTGCGATGAGGGCATTGAAGGCTCTGGCCACCGTACTCCCGGGGCTCCTCGTGGCGAGTTGCTACGTCGCCCGCCATTCCGGAGTTGAAGTCAGGCGTGCCGCACCACGCGCAGCCCGCAGGATCCCTGGACTGCGGTCCTGCCTCCGTCCAGATGTGGGCCGATTACGACGGAGTGGGTCCCGCTACCTTCCCAGACGCAGATCTCACAATGGATGGGTGGAGCTTGCAGCGGCTCGTCCGCCAAGCAGATATCCGCCGCCGTGAACCACTTCACCTACACACCCGACACCTTCTGGGACTACACCGCCTCCTTCGAGTTCGACAAGTTCATGACCCGCCAGATTACGTCCGTGGACGCTGGAGCACCTGTGATCTAGACGGCCATCACTGGCTGGTCCTCCAACTCTTACAATTTGCGAGCAGCGTCACGGATAGCCAAGGCTGTAGCCTCGCCGGCGATTGCGGCCCGGAAAACCAGGATCTCCCTGAGGATTGAGCGGACCCCATGACGAGATTTGCCGCACTCGCCACCTTGCTGCCCACGCTGCCGGCAACGCGCAGGGCGGATGGTATCTCGGCGAATGCCGCCAACAGCACGCGCAGGCTCGGGACGACTTCCGCACCGCAGTCACAACGGCGCGCCCTGGCGACCCCAACTTCCTGCCGCATCCCTTTCCGAGTCGTGAGCGGGAGCTGGTGGCGAACTTCGTCTACTTCCACCGCCGCGTCTGGGAGGACAAGCCTGAGCGGATGCC
The DNA here is from genome assembly GCA_036259255.1 of Thermoanaerobaculia bacterium. GTDB lineage: Bacteria > Acidobacteriota > Thermoanaerobaculia > Multivoradales > JBCCEF01 > DATACC01. The sequence continues at coordinate 3,687 of DATACC010000361.1, forward strand.
GACGAACGACCGGCAGTTGCTGGACCTGATCGACAACAAGCACTGCCTTGAAGTGCGCCGGACGCCACTACCTCGTCCACGAGGGCCGCCTTTACCGCATCGCCGACGAGCGCCCTCGGTTCTCGTTCGCCGAGAAGCTCGGCGATCCGCGCCGGCGGGGAGAATTCCTGCGTCTCTTCCGCGACTCCTCCGAGGAGCTGATCACCCTCGGCGGCGACGTGATGGCCGTCGCCGTCCCGATCGATCCGCACTAGCTCGCCCTACGCCATCTCCCCCAGGTACTTCGGCAGCATCGCGCACCACGTGGGCCAGTCGTGGTCCCACTGCGGGCCCCAGGGGTCGACGCGGTTGGGGATGCCCTTGCCGCCGAGCACGTCGGCCAGGCGCCACGACTCCCCCGGGTCCTCCCAGCGGCCCTCGCCGGTGGCGAGCACGACGTGGCGGCGGCGCAGGGCGTCGAGCTGGTGGCCGTCGCCCAGGTTGGGCAGGAAATGGAGCGGTGAGGCGAAGTAGAAGGCGTCGTTCCAGGTGCCGCGCAGCCACGGCGCCAGGTCGTAGGTGCCGCTCAGCCCCAAGGCGAGGCGGAAGACGTCCGGGTGGCGGCACAGAGAGGCCACCGCGTTGAACGCGCCGATCGAGGCACCGGCGGTGACGATCTCGACGCCGCCGTCGCGGCAGTCGGCGCGGATCGCCGGCACCACCTCGTGGTAGAGGGCGGCGTCGAAGCGGTTCTGCAGCTCGGAGCACCAGTGGGGGTCCTGGCGCTCCAACCAGCAGCGGCCCGCCACCGAATCGACGGAGTAGAGCTTGATGCGCCCGGCCTCCACCAACGGTCCCACGGCGCCCACCAGGCCCATCCGCTCGCACTCCTCGGCGTCACCGCCGGCCGTGGGGAACAGCAACACCGGGGTGCCCCAGTGGCCCCAGCGCACCAGGGACAGATCGTGCCCGAGGCGCTCCGACCACCAGCCGGTGCGCTCCTTCACCGGCTCACCCTCCTCATTCCGGCGCCCCCGCCTGGATGCGGTCGGCCTCCGTCTTGCGCCAGAACTGGAGCATCCCCCAGAAGTGCTCGGTGAAGCGCTCCACCTCGTGGGGCGGGTAGAGGGCCTGGACCTTGAGCCGCACCGCCTCGCGGGCCGTGTCGCTGCCGAAGAACTCCCAGGCCACCTCGTCGAGGGGAGCCAGCGCCGTGGCACGGAACTCGGCGAAGCGCTCCGCGTCGAGGCGCTCGCGAGCGATGGCGGCGTAGGCGGCCAGCGCCTCGCGGTACGGCAGGCCGCGCTCGGCCACGGCGTAGAACGGCGCCCAGTCCAGGTTGCGCCGCATCGGCCGCTCGGTGGCGGCGCAGAAGGCGGCCCAGGCGATGTTCGCCTTGACCATCCACGGGAAGTGGTAGTGCAGCGAGGTCACCTGGCTGTCAGGGCAGGCGTTGGCGAAATCGATCGGATGAAAGACGCCGTTCTGGCGCACCGATTCGCAGGAGTTGAAATCCCAGCCGAAGAACGCGTTGATGGTGAGCACCATGTCCGCGAGCAGCGACGACTCCTCGGCATCGAGGAAGTCGAAGCTCACGGTGTAGCGCTCGTGCAGCGGCGCCGCCGGGTCGTAGCGCACGAAGCGCACCTGGGGACCGAGGCCGATGGCGCGGATGAACAGGTCGAACGGCTCGCAGGAGCGCTGCAGGTGCATCACCCGCCGGCCGCTCTGCTCGTAGGCGATCTCGAGCTGGGCCTCGTCCTCGATGCGGCTCACCCCGGCCCAGGCGCCGCCGTCGTACGGCTTCATGTACATCGGGTAGCCGAGGGCGCGGCCCACCTCGCCGAGGTCGAACCAGCGGGCGTAGCGCTGCAGCATCGGCTCGAGGTCGGGGGTCGGCTCGTAGGCCTTGGGCGGCACCATCCAGGTGTCGGGCACCGGCAGCCCGAGGTGCATCATCGCCGCGTAGGCGGTGTGCTTCTCCATCGACTGCAGCGACCACGGGTTGTTGAAGACGTAGAGCCCGTCCATCAGCACCGACTTCTTGATCCACTCGCGGCTCGGGTGGTACCAGTGGGTCAGCCGGTCGACCACCACGTCGTAGCGGCACGGCTGGCGCAGGTCGAAGGGCTCGATGGTGAGCCGCTCGACCTCCAGGCCGACGCTGCGCCCCGCCACCGTCAGCGGCCCCAGGCGACCCACGATCCCCTCGAAGCACAGGGGCCAGTCGACGTCGGCCCCCAGCGACAACCCGATCTTCTTGACGACGTCCGGCACGACGGCACCTCCCCCCAGGGTTCCAGATTCCTTTCGGCCGGCCACTCTACAGGAGCGGCGGCTGGGGCCGGAGATAACAAATTTCTCTGCAATGGATCTATAACGGGTGACGTTCAGTGTATTTATCAAGTAATAGCAATAAAAACACGAAAGGTCTGTCATGAAATCTCGCGAATCGCTCTCCACCCGGAGCAGCCGCTACCTGCTCGCCATGGGCTTCGCACTGGCACTCGGTCCGGTGCCGGCCGGCGACGCCACGGCCCAGCCGGCCTGTGCCGCCTCGCCCTCGTCCGTCGCTTGGTGGCCGCTGGACGCCTCGCTCCGGCGCTCGCCGCTGGCCCACGAAATCGGGCAAGGATTCGATGGCGAGTTCTCGCACCCTCCGGTCTTCGTCATCGGCCGGGTGGACTCCGCGGTGGCTTTCAGCGGCGGCAGCCACGTGCGAGTGCCGGACGAGACGTTCCTCGACTTCGAGGCCGGCCAGGACTTCTCCATCGACCTGTGGGTGAAGACCGAGCAGGACAGCGGCCTCGCCACTCTGCTCGAGAAGCGCGACAACCAGGCGGACGCCCGGGGATATCAGCTCTTCCTGTTCGAAGGAAACCCGGGCCTGCAGATGGCGACCGGCAGCGGTTCCAACAACTGCTCGCCCGCCGCCACCGCGGCCTGCACGAACTGGGTGAGCGACACCTCGGTGGCGGACGGCGAGTGGCACTTCGTGGCGGTGACTGTCGACCGCGACGGCGTCGGCCGGTTCTACGTCGACGGCGCCCCCGCCGGCACCTTCGACCCCGCCGTACGCGCCGGCAGCCTGGCGAACACCGGCGACCTGTTGCTGGGGCAGCAGGGGGTCCTCGGCTCCTCACCCCTCGAAGGTGTACTCGACGAGGTCGAGGTGTTCCGCCGGGTGCTTTCCGCCGAGGAGGTCGAGGCTCTCTGGCAGGCCGGCCCGGCGGGCAAGTGCAAGGAGGTGAGCATCGGCGCCTGGGACACACCCTTCTGCAGCGGTGAGCACGTCACCCGGGCCGAGATCAACCTGTGCAACCAGACCACCGCGGCGCAGGCGTACGACGTGACGGTGATCCCGCTGGTACCGGGGGAGCTGCCCCAGGTCCAGTGCAACGTGCCCGGCGCCAACGGCGTGGTGGTGGGCGCCCAACCGTCCGTCGTCCCGGCCCTGAGCTGCTCCGCGGTGGAGGTCGAGTTCGCCCGGCCTCCCGGCCTCGTCGGCGACGCGCAGAGCTGCTTCCGGGTCGAGCTGGTCAACCAGGCCACCGGCACCACCTGGGGAGCCGTCGGCAGCCTGGTCTCCGACGACCGGGTGTGCGCCTCTCCCGGCGCCTCCCTGTGGCCGCTGCGGCCGGAGCTCGGCGTCCTCACCTTCGATCTCCTGGAAACCGCGGAGCTGCCGGGCCCCCTGGACTGGACCCTGGAAGTCTTCGGCCCGGACATGGAGCCCGACGAGGAAGTGGTCTCGCTGGACGGCGCGGAAGCCGGGATCCCGGCCCACGGCGTGGCGAACTTCGACGAGCAGGGACGGGCGACGGTGGGGGTCACCATGTCGGCGGCCCAACCACGGTCGTTCGAGGCCTACAGCGTGGTGCTGTTCGCCGACAGCGACGGCGACGGCGAAGCCGAGGCGCTCGCCTCCACCAGCCTGCTGCCGACGCAAGACCCCTGCGTCAACGCCGGCGGCGAGCTGTGCCTCGCCGAGCGCTTCCGGGTGGAGGTCACGTGGACCGACTTCCAGGGCAACACCGGCAGCGGCCGGGCCGTCCCGTTGACCGAGGACACCGGCTACTTCTGGTTCTTCCGCAGCACCAACGTGGAGCTGGTGCTCAAGGTGCTCGACGGGCGACCGATCAACGACCACTTCTGGGTGTTCTACGGCGCCCTGTCGAACGTGGCCTACGAGATCACCGTCACCGACACGGAGACCGGCTTCGTCAAGACCTATGTCAATCCGGCCGGCCAGTTCGCCAGCCGCGGCGACACGACCGCGATCCCGGACGGCGGCGGCACGGCGCCGGCGAGCCCGGCCGCCGCCGTCGAGGTCCCCCACCGGCTCGACGAGGCGGCGTTCACCGACCCCGCGGATGTCGAGCTGCTGACCGCCGCCTCCCACGGCTGCACCGCGGACGCGACGGCGCTCTGTCTCAACGCCGACCGCTTCCGGGTAAGCGTCGAGTGGACGGACTTCGCGGGCAACATGGGGGTGGGCCAGGCGGTGCCGCTGACCAGCGACACCGGCTACTTCTGGTTCTTCGACGACAGCAACGTGGAGCTGATCGTCAAGGTGCTCGACGGCCGCCCGGTCAACGGCAACTGGTGGGTGTTCTACGGCGCGCTGTCGAACGTCGAGTACCGGGTGCGGGTGGAGGACACGCTGACCGACAGCGTGCGCACCTACTTCAACGAAGCGCGCAAGTTCGGCAGCGTCGGCGACACGGCGGCGTTCCCGCAGTAGGACGGGTCACGCGGCAGGCCTCGAGGCGGGGGG
>DATACC010000362.1:0-15408 GCA_036259255.1 Thermoanaerobaculia bacterium
TCAACTCCGCCGCCGCGGGGGCGGTGGGCGCCGCGGCGGGACGACCCTGGGCCGTGGCGGCGACCCCGTTCCCGATGCCAGCGCTCCCGTTGTCCGCCATCGCCCCCGGCGCGGGCGCGGCGGCGTCGGCGGCCAGCGGACCGGGCGGCGTGCGGGCGCCGCGCGGATGGGCCTGCTCGGGTGCGGTGCTCTGGCAGGCGAGGCTGGAGACCAACAGCAGGGCGAGGGCGGCGAGCGGCAGCGCGCGCGGTCGGGTGGAATCGGGTCGCATAGGTCCTCCTGGGGTGGTTGCTCGGGGGAGCCGCCGGCGGCCGCGACGGGCCCGGGCGGGACGTTCGATTATAGCCGCCGCCGCGACCGCCCACGCACGCCGGGGCTACACCCGCGGCGTCAGGGCGACGAGAGCCTCGGCGATGCGGGCGAGACCGCGCTCGAGCTCGTCGCGGGAGCAGGCGAAGGAGATGCGGATGTGGCGATCGTCGCCGAAGGCCTCGCCGGGGACGACGGCCACGTGGGCCTCCTCGAGCAGGTACTCGGCCAGCGCCACCGAGCCGATCACGCGGTCGGCGGAGTGCTCCGAGACGTCGGGGAAGGCGTAGAAGGCGCCCGACGGCGGCCGGCAGGTGACGCCCGGCAGGGCGTCGAGGCGCGGCACCAGCAGCTCGCGGCGCGCGGCGTACTCGGCGATCATCTCCGCGACCGCCGACTCCCCCTGCTCGAGGGCCGCCACCGCTCCGGCCATGGCGAACGAGGTGGGGTTCGAGGTGGCGTGGCTCTGCACGTCGCTCACCGCCCGGAACACCGCCGGCGGCGCGAAGAAGTAGCCGAGCCGCCAGCCGGTCATGGCGTAGGTCTTGGAGAACGAGCCCACCAGCACCACCGTGTCGGGAAACTCACCGGCCAGGGCGGCGACGCTCGCGTGGGTACCGCCGTCGTAGACGAAACGCTCGTAGGTCTCGTCGCAGACGAGCAGGATGTCGCGCTCGGCACAGGCGGCGGCCAGGCGGCGCAGGTCCTCCGCACCGATCACCCCGCCGGTGGGATTCGACGGCGAGTTGACGAGCACCGCCCGGGTGCGCTCGGTGAAGCGTTCGATCAAGGCGTCGGCGTGGATGCGGAAGCTGTCGGCCGGCGACGTGGGCACGGTCACCGGCTCGGCGCCGGCCAGGCGGATCTGCTCCGGGAAGCTCACCCAGCACGGGCTGGGCAGCACCACCTCGTCACCGGGCTCGTAGAGGGCGAGAGCGAGCTCGAAGAGCGCCGCCTTGGCTCCGACGCTCACCCCCACGTCGCCGGGACCCCACGGCGCGCCGTAGGCGCGCGCGTAGCGCTCGGCGAGGGCCTCGCGCAGCCGGGGGATGCCGACGGCGGGGGTGTAGCGGGTGAACCCGTCGGCGAGGGCGCGCCGGGCCGCCTCCACCGCCACCGCGGGCGAGTCGAAGTCGGGCTCTCCGGCGCTCCAGTCGATCACCTCGACGCCCTGGCGCGCCATCTCCTTGGCGCGGCGGGAGACCTGCAGAGTGGCCGATTCGGCCACCCGGGACATGCGGGAGGCGAGCTTCACGCGGCGCAGAGTATCACCGCCCCCGACGCTCCGGATTCCGCGGGTCCCCGGCCGGAGATCCTGGGCTCCTGGCCCCTCAGCGCCCCCACACCGTGCACAGACCGGCATGGTCGAGAGGCTCGAGCTCCCGCCGCACACCGCTGTAGACCGGGTTCATCACCGCCTCGGGCGGCGAGCCGAAGTGGCCGAGATCCAGCGCGTGGCCCACCTCATGGAGGGCGGTGGTCTCCACGTCGACGGTCGGCAGGGCGCCGCCGTGGCTCCAGGTGAAGGCGTCGTTGTAGTAGATCTCGTTCAGAGCGGCGTCGAGGTTGCCGTCGCCGTCGACGTCGGTGGGCTCGCCGGTCACCGGGTCGATGAAAACGTAGGTCGCCGACAGCGCCACCGTGGAGCGGTCGAAGAAGGGGGTGTCGGCCGGCATCCAGCCGCCGTGCACGACGTCGGCGGCGAACGGGTTGCCGAAGCCGCCGGTGCCGAAGAAGTAGTCGGTCACCGTGACGTCGCCACCCGGGTGGGGCCGCTCGATCAGCGGTGTGCCTCGGAGGCAGCCGTCGGAGGCCCAGGTCGCCATGGCGCGGCCGATCGCCTCGGCCGTCGTCTCCTGGGACAAGCCGCTGGCGGTGGCAACGCCCCAGCTCGGATCGATCAACCACGTGATGGAGGTACCGGCGGCGCGGCGGCGCGCGTCGTCGGGGACCCAGCGGAACGGCTGGTTGAGCAGGCGGTCACTCGGTCGGCCCGTGCCGAGGGTGAGGTAGTCGATGGACTCGAGACGGATGTCCATCCACATGGCCTTGAGCCCCGCGTTCATCGAACGCATGATGGCCAGGCTCTCCGCGTCGCCGGATTCCGCGGCCCGCGCCGCAGCGGGGACGGTCAGGGTGAGGAACGCCGCGAGCCCCGCGGCCACCGCCTTGTTCTGCATCAGGTCCGAGCTCCTTCGTTGAGAGACGCCAGGAGTGCGATCGGTCAGAATGAGTTGTCAGTCGGCCTATCTTTTTATCACGAACGACAGGGAGGGGTCAAATGGGCGCCGCCCTCCGCCGCCGCGTCCCCCCCCTTCGGGAATGACGCTCCCCCGACCGCCGTTGACACCGGCAGCATGCTACGGTTTGGCGAGGCTGGCGCCGCGGCTCACGGCCCCGGCCGCCGCCGCGCCCGAGGACATTTCCGCCGATGAACCGATCCCTGCCCCACCGTCTCGTCCTGGCGCTGCTGCTCGCCGGCGCCGTGCCGCTGCTCGCCCCCGCCGCCGGGGCCGCTACCCCCGCGGCCCCCGATGCCGGGCTCCACTGGCACGAAGAGCTGGAGCCGGCGTTGGCCGCCGCCGCCCGCAGCGGCCGCTACGTGCTGGTGGACCTCTACGCCGAGTGGTGCGGCTGGTGTCACAAGCTCGATGCGGAGGTGTTCGGCACCGAGCCCTTCGCGCGCTTCGCCCGCGACTACGTGCTGCTGCGGGTGGACGTGGAGGACGGCGCCGGCGGCAGCTGGCTGCAGGAGCGCCTCGGTGCCACCACCCTGCCGACCCTCGCCGTGGTCGACGCCGACCTGGTGCGGGTGGGCACGGTGCGCGGCTTCTACCCGACGCCGCAGTTCATCGAGCGCGTGCGCTCGGCGGTGGCCGGTTACGAGACGGTCCTGGAGCGCGACGAGAAGCGCCTGGCCGCCGCCGACCCGGCCGATCTCGCCCGCCTCGCCGAGGAGCTGCGCGCCCGCCAGGACGGCCGCCGCGCCGCCCGGGCCTACCGGCGCCTGCTCGAGCAGGCGGGGGTGAGCGCGCCGCGCCGCGCCCTCTACCAGCTCCACCTCGCCGACGCCCTGCGCCTCGCCCGCGACTGGCAGGGTGCCGAGCGCGCCCTCGGCGCCGCCCGCGCCACGGTGGCGAAGCTCGCCGCCGGCGACCGCCGGCCGCTCCAAGACCAGGCCGACCTGGTGGTGGTGCGCCTCGCCCACGACCGCGGCGGCTGCACCGCCGTCGCCAGTCTCGAGAGCTTCCTGCGCGAGCACCCGGAGAGCCGGCACCGCCGCCTGGCCCGAGGCAACCTGGCGCAGCTCCGCACCACCAGCCCCGACTGCTCCTGATGCCCGGCTTCTCGGGAGACACGGACGGCCGCTCCTCCGCGCCGGGGCACCACCCCTGGAGAGATGACGTGATGAACCTCCGCCTCGATCCGCCGCGCCGCGCCACGCGTCGCGCCCTGGCCGCCTCGGCGGCCGTCCTCTGCCTGCTCGTCGGTCTGCCGGCCGCCGCCGCCCTCGACGTGCCGCAACGCGCCGAACTGGCGGTCCACCTCGACCGCAGCGCCTACGCACCGGGCGAGGAGGCGCGGCTGGCGGCAGTGCTCGAGATCGACCGCGGCTGGCACGTCAACGCCCACCAGCCGACCTACGAGTACCTGATCCCCACCGAGCTCACCCTCACCCTGCCGGACGGCTGGGGCGAGCCGGAGCTGACCTACCCCGAGGCGGTGCGCCGCGCCTTCTCCTTCGCCGCGGACCCGCTGGACGTCTACGAGGGGCGGGCCATGCTGCTCGCCACCGTGACGGTGCCGGCGGCGGCCGCGGCCGGTTCGGTGCCGGTGCTGGCCGCGGTGCGCTACCAGGCCTGCGACGACCGCTCCTGCCTGCCGCCGGTCACCGTGGAGCGGGAGCTGGAGCTGGTGGTGGGGCCGGGCGGCGAGGCGGTGAACGCGGCGGTGTTCGCCGACGGCGGCGAGGGTGCCACGGAGGCGGCCGGCGCGGCCGGCTTCCCGGGCGTCGGCCGGCTGGCCCTGATGCTGCTGCTCGGCGTCGTCGGCGGCCTGATCCTCAACGTCATGCCGTGCGTGCTGCCGGTGCTCTCGCTCAAGGTCTTCGGCCTGGTCAAGGCGGCCGGCGTCGGGCGACGCGAGGTGGTGGTGGGCTCGCTCGCCACCACCGCCGGCATCCTGGCTTCGTTCTGGGCACTGGCGCTGTTCGCCGTCGGCGCCCGGGCGGCGGGCGCAGCGGTGGGTTGGGGGGTCCAGTTCCAGCAGCCGGGTTTCGTCACCTTCCTCGCCGTGGTGGTGGTGCTGTTCTGCCTCAACCTGTGGGGTCTGTTCGAGATCCCGCTGCCCGGCCGCCTCGCCACCCTCGGCGGCGGCGGTGCCGGCGGCGACCAGGGCCTGGCCGGCCACTTCGGCTCGGGTCTGTTCGCGACGCTGATGGCCACCCCCTGCTCGGCGCCGTTCCTCGGCACCGCGGTGGGCTTTGCGCTGGCCCAGTCGTGGCCGGTGATCCTCGCCATCTTCACGGCCGTGGGCCTCGGCATGGCGCTGCCCTACCTGGCGCTGGCCGTGGCGCCGGGCGCGGCGCGGCTGCTGCCGAAGCCGGGCGCATGGATGGAGACGCTCAAGAAGGTGATGGGCTTCTTCCTCGCCGCCGCCGCCGTGTGGCTGCTCTACGTGCTCGCCGGCCAGGTGAGCCCGGAGCGGCTGGCCGCCATCGAGCTGGGGCTGCTGGCCCTGGCGTTGTTCGTCTGGGCCCGCAGCCGGGTGACCCGGCGCGGCGTGCTGCGTCACGCCACGGCCGCCGGCGTCGTCGGCGCGGCGGCGCTGGCCATGGTGCTGGCGGTGGGCGCCGGCACAGTGGCCCGGGCCTCGGTGAACGCCAAGCTGGTGCCGTGGGTCGAGTTCGACCGCGGCGCCGCCGAGCAGATGGCGGCGGACGGCCAGCTCGTCTTCGTCGACGTCACCGCCGACTGGTGCTTCACCTGCAAGACCAACGAGCGCCTGGTTCTGGAGACGGCCGACACGGCGGCGCTGTTCGAGGAGCACGGCGTGGTGCCGATGAAGGCCGACTGGACCAACCGCGACGACGCCATCGCCGCCTTCCTGGCCGACCACGGCCGCTACTCGATTCCCTTCTACCTCCTCTACCGGCCGGGCGCCGAGCCCCACGTGTTCAGCGAGCTGCTCACCAAGGGCGACGTGCGCGAGGCGGTGGAGCGGGCCGCCGCCGGCCTCGGCTCCTAGACCCCCGTCGCTGCCGGTCCGTGGCCGAGCCCCGGCCGCCGCGGAGCGCCTGGGGACCGCGGATCAGGGACGCTCGCCGCCGGTGGATTCGCCGGCGAGCCCGGCCGTGATGCGCTCGGCGAGGCGGGCGAGGGCGCGGCTGGTGCCGGCGGCGACGTCGGCGCTGTCGAGGGAATCGACCGGCTCGCGGATCTGCTCGCGGCCGGTGAGGTCGGCCTCCCCCGCCACCGCCGAGAGCAGGGTCCATCGGGCGTCGAGGACCACCTCCGGCTCCGGGCCGGCGACGAGCTCCTCGAAGACGACGTCGAGAGAGCGCACGCCGCCGGCCGGGCGAGTCTGGCCCGGCAGCACCACCATTCCCTCGGGTAGCCGGGCGGCGAGATCGAAGGCCAGGGTGTGGAGCACCATCGTGCCGAGGGGCGCGGCCCACAGCTCGGTGCCGCGCACCTCCAGCCGGCCCTCCTCCTCGCCGCGGACCACGATGTCCTGGCGGTCGAGGCCGGGCGGCAGCTCCACCGCGGCCACCCCCAGCGGCAGGCCGCCGACCGCCGCCGGCGGCCCCGCCGGCGGTACCGCCTCCAGGGTGTAGTGCTCGATCTCCGGACGGCTGAAGAGGCCGCAGCCGGCGAGCAGGACGGCGGCCAGCCCGATGGCGGCGAGCGGCGGAATGCGGAGAACGGTCACGGGGCCCTCCCCCTGAGCAGCGCGTCGGGGTTCTCACTGAGGTAGGTGGCGAGGGCCCGCACCGCCTCGGCGGCGCGGGTCAGCTCCTCCACCAGGGCGGCCAGGTCGTAGCTCTGGCGGGGGGCGGCGCCCAGGAGCTGCTCGGCCCCGGCCGCCGCCGACTCGGCGGAGGCCGCCGCCCGGCGCAGGCTCTCGGCGATGGGCCCGACGCTGGCGCCGGCGGTGCCGGCGGCGCTCTCGAGGGTCGCCGCCGCCGTCTCGACGTCGATGGCCGCCCGGCGCAGGCTGCGGGCGATGGGATCGACGTTCTCGCGGGTGGTGGCGGCGGCGCTCTGGACGTCGGCCAGCGCCGCGTCGAGCCGCCCGAGGCTGCTGTCGAGCCGCGGATCGTGCACCAGCGCGTCGACCCGCCGGGCGGCGCTCTGCAGGTCGCCGGCGATCTGGCGCAGCGGCAGCTCCTCGAGGGTGGTGGCGACCCGCTCGATGGCCGCCAGGGCGCCCTGCAGGCCATCGCCGCCGGCCGCCGCCGGGATGGTCGGCGGATCGGTGGTCAGGTCGAGCCGGGCGGCGCCCCGGGGGCCCACCAGGTCGAGCGACACGGCGCTCGCGCCCGGGAGGATGAGACTGGTGGCGAGGCGCGCCCGCAACCCGTTGCGCACCAGGTCCTGCAGGGCCTCGTTGGTGATCTCGCGCAGGTTCTCGCGGGTGGAGCCCGCCGGCAGGGCGAGCTCCAGGCGCCGCGGATCGAGGACCAGCGTCACCGGCGTTTCCAAGCTGGCGCTGGCCGGAACGTAGCGCAGGCGCACGTCGCGCACCCGGCCGACCGGCACCCCCCGCATCTCCACCGGCGTGCCGGCGGCGAGACCGCTCACCGATCCGGAGAAGCTCACCCGGTAGTCGAGATGCGGGCCGTCCGCCGCCGCGATGGCGGCGTTCCGCGATTCGTGGAGCTCGAAGCGGGTACCCTCCGCGGCCTCGGGCCCGGCGAGCACCTCCGGCGTGTAGAAGGCGAAGGCGGGGGTGAGCAGCGAGGACAGCGAGGCGTCGCCCATCGACACGCGGCCGCCCTCGAAGCCGAGGGAGAGGCCGCCGGCGCGCCAGAAGCGGGTGCTCTCGCGCACGTAGACGGCGTACGGCTCGATGACGAACACGTGGACGGCGGTCCGCCCCCGCTGGTGATCGTACTCGGCGCCCAGCACGCGCCCCACCCGCATGCCCCGGAAGGTCACCGGCGAACCGACGCTGGCCTGGCCGAGCTCCTGGGCCTCGAGGATGAAGATTCGGCCCGGCTCGGGGGCGGCGAGGATCGGCGGATGCTCCAGCCCGCGGAACTCGCGGCTGGGCTCGCCCTCGCCGGGCGCGATGCCCACGTAGGTGCCGGTGAGCAGGCTCCCCAGGCCGCCCTCGAGCCCCGGCTCGACGATCCAGAAGCGAGTGCCGGTGCGCAGCGCCTCGCCCATGCGGGCGTCCATCGAGATGCGCACCACGACCTCCTCGAGATCCTCGTCGACGTCGATCTCCTGGACCGTGCCGACCTTGGCGCCGCGGTAGCGCACCGGGCTGTAGCGCTCGAGCCCCCGGGCCTCGACGAAGTGCACCGTGATCTCGCCGCCGCCGAACACGGTGTAGCGCATGACGAACCAGCCGACCACCAGGATCGCCGCCAGCGGCAGGATCCAGATCCACGGCGACCACTCGACCGGGTGCACCCGCGCCCGCGGGGCCTCCTCCTCCGGCCGCCCGTCCACCCGCTCGTCGCCTCTCACGTCGCCCCCTCCGGGGCCTCGCCGGCGGCCCGCCACATCAGCCGCGGCTCGAAGGTGCGCACGACGAGCACCAGGAGCACGACGAGCAGGAAGAACGGCGTCGCGCCAGGCCCGGCGAGGATGTCGTCGATGCCCGGGAAATCGACGATGGGTGCGGCGATGGCGGCGATGAACGGGATGACCATCGGCCAGCGCACCAGGCTGCGCAGCAGCCGGTACGTCCGGGTGCGCTCGACCAGCCGCTTGCGCTCCGGGAAGCGGACCCGCGCGAACAGCCAGCCGAAGCCGACCAGCTCGACCACCGGGATCACCACCCCGGCGACCAGCAGGACGAAACCGAGCAGCCACAAGCCGCGATCCGCCATCAGCTGCACCGTCCCCAGGATGGTGAACTCCCACAGGCCCATGAGCTGGTCGTTGACGATCACCGCATAGTCGTAGGCCGGCGCCGTGAGCGGGATGGCGGCGGCCAGCGCCATCAGGGAGGGGACGAACCGCCGCGTCACGTCGCGGTCGAGCGCCGCGCCGCACCGCGGGCAGGGGTCGCGCGGCGCCATGCCGGGAGCGGCCAGCTCGCACACGCCGCACGACACGAAGCGCCCGGCGGGGGGCGCGGCGAGGTCGGGGAAGATCGCGTTCCACACCTTGCGCCGGTCGAGCGTGAGGTCGGCGGTCAGCGCGAGCGCGGCCACCGTCATGTAGCACCACGCGCCGAGCAGCACGTCGACGTCCGCCGGCGCCGCGGCGCGGAAGTAGGTCGCCACGCCGGCGACGACGACGACGTCGGTCATGCTCCACACCCGCAGCTCCTGATTCCAGCGGAAGATGCGCCCCAGCTCCGGGGTGGGCCAGCCCCAGCGGATGGAGCCGAGCACGACGACCAGCGCCAGCGCCCGGAGCCCCGGCAGCAGCACGGCGAAGAGGAGGAAGCCGAGGGCGAAGGGGAACCACACCTCCTGGTAGATCACCGGCACGCTGGTGATCAGCCGGCTGGACTCGAACACCAGGTTGCGGATGGTCGAGCGCATCAGCGGCAGGAACGCGGCGAAAGGCAGCAGCACGAGCATCGCGGTGGCCGCGGCCATGCTGACGCCGAGATGGGTCGCCGCCCGGCGCTCGAGCACCCGGTCGCAGCGGTGGCACTCCGCCACCGCCCGCGGCGGGACCTCGGGAAGGAGCTGGGCGCTACCGCAGTCGGCGCAGGTGATCGTCATCGCGGCTCGGTCTCCTCAGGAGAACCTGTTGCCGCAGCGGCAATGCAAGAGGAGTTCCCGCACCGGCGGACCAGCCGCTCAATCGAAGCGCGCCACCACCCGCTCTCCCGCCTCGACCGATACCTCCCGCGACTGCCCGCCGAGGCCGACCTGGTAGCGCCCCGGCGGCAGGCCGTGGATCTCCAGCGCTGCGGAAGGCACGGCGACCACCTGGGCTCCCACACGCCGCAGCAGCTCGTGGAGACCGCCCACCCCCGGCGTCGCGAGCGAGACCACGCCCCCCGTCGCACCGCTCTCGACCGCCAGCGTTCCTCCTCGCACCGGGAGCACCAGGCGGGCCTCCGCCCCCCCGGCGGCCGCGAAGGCCCAGCGGCCCTCGAACCAGGCCGCCGCGCTCCACGGGCTGGTCACCTCGTCGTCGTACTCGGCCACCGCCGCTCCGTGCCTGCCGCTGGTCACCATTTGGAGGCTGCGCCCCGGCACCGCGAAGAACACCCAGGCACCGGCGACCGGCTCCTCGTCTGCCGTGGTCACCTGCGCCGACAGGCCCGCCCGCGATCCGGCCTCGATCACCAGCTCGACGGAGCGGGGCGGGAGGGTGGTCAGGTCCACCGTGCGGGCTGCGCTGGAGCGCCCGCGGTGATGGGCCTGCAGGACGACGGGCTCCCGGGCGAGGACGCGGATCTCGAAGTACCCGGACGGATCGCTCTGCGCCTCGGCACCCAGCCCGACCTGCCGCACCCGGGCCCCCGGCACCGCCTCGCCGTCGCTATCCAGCACCCGGCCCTCCACCACCAGGCCATCGAAATCGAGGACCAGGTGTCGTTCCTCCGCCCCGAGCTCGAGCCAGCGGGGCGCCGCGGGAGCTCCATCCTCCGCGAACAGGATCACCTGCCAGCGGCCGGGACGCACCTGCCGGGTGGTGAAGGAACCGTTCCCGGCCAGCGGTACGTCCACGGAGGGTCTCCCGCTGCGGAACTGCCGTTGCCGTTCGAGGCCACCTCCCGTGCGATGGGTGAGCTGGACCGTCGGTCCCGCCTCCGCCGGCAGGAACACCAGCTTCCCCCCGGCCACCGGCTGGCCGCCCTGGCGCACGGAGCCGCTGAGGCGCAACGCATCGTTCTCGCACTCGAGCTCCGTCGCCGGCTCCGCGATCTCCACCTGCCGCTCGCAGACCAGCGCCCCCGCCGCCTCCACCGTCAGCAGGGCCGGCCCGGGCGGCACGTGGACGAACACCGCCTCCCCGTCGCGCACCGGCGCCGTCAGCTGGTCGAAGGTCTGCCAGCGCCCGCCGAGATCTAGCCGCGCGCGGCCCGGCTCACCCGGCGGCTCCGCCGGATCGAGATCGACCCGGACCATCACCCGGCTCCCCTCGCTCAGCCACAGATCGCCGAGCGCGATCTCCCGTTCCGCGGGGCTCGGCACCACCGGCACCTCCCGGCGTGCGAAACCGCGGGCCTCCACCCGCACGGTCAGCGGAACCGGCGGCAGGCCGCCGAGCCGGAAGCGGCCCTCGCCATCCGTCGCCACCTCCAGGGGGCCCTCCAAGAGCCAGGAGGCCGACGCCCCGTCCGGGCTCCAACTCCTCGGCAGCCACACCCGGACGCCCGGCAGGGGCTCGCCGCTGCGCCCGTCGAGGACCCTTCCGGTCACCGCGAGCCCGGCTTCCACGATCACCGGTCCCAGGTCGCGCCGCTCCCCGGGCTCCCCCGCCTCGACCTCCAGCGTGAGCTCCCGAAACGCGGCGCCGGCAAGCACCAGGCGAACGGGCTGGCCGGGCGCGAGGTCGAGGCGCAACCTGCCGCCGGCGGGCAAATGCGACCGCTCGGACGAGGCACCCTCGACGACCTGGACCGTGGCCTCCGCCACCGGCGTCGCGTCCTGGTGCACCAGCCGCGCCTCCAGGGTGAAGGCGCGCGGCAGGACGACCTCCACGGGCGCATCGAACGGCGGCAGGAGCGTCGTGCGCACCGGAAGGTGCCCCTCGGCCGCGATGGTCAGCACGCTGGCGTCCCGGCGCGAGACCTCCGCCAGCCAGGCCGTGCCGTCGCCTCCGCTGTGCACAGGATCGCCGTGCTCCGGACGCAGCTCGGCGCCCGCCACGGGCCTGCCGGTATCGTCGAGCACCTTCACCTGGAGACGGGCGGCCCGATGCAGAGTGACGGTCCCGAGGTCCACCACGCCCCTCTCGGCGGTCACCCTCCGGCGTTCCTCGACACGCCCGGCGCTGCGCAGGACGATCCCGAGCTCGCCCGCGGGGAGCCCACCGAGACGCCAGCGGCCGGCCCCGTCGCTGCCCGTGCTGCGCTGCATGCTCCAGGGGATCTCCGACGGCATCCAGGCTTCGACATCCACCTGGCCGCCGGCCAGGGCCTCCCCCGACTCGCCGGCCACCAACCGTCCCGTCAGCACCACTCCCGGGTGGAGCCGGATCTTCGCCGGGAGGCGGGAGGGCAGGTCCTCCACCACCACTGGCACGTGGTCCGGGGAACGCACGGCGAGGCCCACCGTCTCGAGATCCGGCAACGACGGCCGAGGCACTCGCCCCAGCGCATCGCTTCGCCCCCAGCTCACCACCCGTCCCTTGCGGCCGGGTTCGAACCATTCGGCCCGGGCACCAGCGACGGGCGATCCCTCCGCATCGACCAGCAGGAGATCCGCCCGCGGTGCGGCGCGCGGGCGCAGCGTGACGCTCGCCTGGCGGGCGGCCACGTCGAGCCACCACGTTCCGTCGCCGCCGCCCGCCGCCCGGAGACGCCACGGCTCGCCGTCCCGCGGCAGCTCCAGGGAACCGCCGGCGGCGAGAACTGCGCGGGGCAGGAGCTCCTCCGGAACCTCCTGCCACATCGCCGTCGGTGCGGCGATCACCTCCAACGGCGCCGCTTCCTCCTCCGACCGCGCCGGCCACAGGATCCGCAGCCGGGCGGGCGAGGCGTTGGGCGGCGCCTGCTCCACCGCCGCCCACTCGGCCGGCTCCACCCGGCGCGGCCCCGAGTGCCGCGACCAGATCCAGACGTGGTCCACGCCCTCCTCGAGCTCGGACAGCACCGCGAGCGGCCCGGCGACGAACCCGCCGTCGGCGAGCACCGCCACGCCCTGCACCGCCTCGCCCTGCACCGCCTCGGCACCCGCCCCGGCCGGCGGAGCGAGCGACGTCGCGACCAGCACGGCGGCCCCTAGCGCCCACCGGCGGCGAACCTTCAGCATCGCCACTCCACCCCCACCAGCCGCGGAGGAAATGGGGAACGCCTCGCCCGCTTCTCGAAGACGAGCAGGACGAGGTTGGGCCCACGAGCATCGGCTCTCAGGTGAGCGAAGGGAGAGGGATCGGTCACCGGGAGATCGACTGCGACCCCCGCCATTCCGGCGATCACCGGTACCAAGCTCCAGCGCGTCGCTCCATTCTCCCAACGCCGTACGAGGACCCCGAAGCCACCAGGCAACGGAACGATATCCTCGGCGATGCGGCGCTGATTGATCCAGAAGAGGTGCCGGATCGTGCCGCTGCCCAGGAACGAGCCTCGCTCCTCTTCGGCGATCCCGCAGGTGGTTTCGATCCCGACAATGTCCGTGTCCCAGGACTGCAGCCGCTGGCCGTCGGCAGCGAGTCGCACCAGCCCGGCCTCGACGCCCTGGAGCACCAACAGGGTTCCGTCCGGAAGGTATCGGAGCACGCCGACGTCGAAGATGCCGCAGGTCCCCATCGTGCGGGCGGCATCGCCCGACGCGCGGAGACGCGGGCTCAAGCTCGACAGTCCGCTGGCCAGCGAGCCCGTCCACAGCACCTCGTCCCCCGGCGCGAAGCGGCCTTCCGGCCCCCGCCGTGCGCCCAAGACAGCCACCTGCTCGCCGTGGACGTCCAGATCCGCCACCAGATCTAGCTGCAGCTCGGCAGGCGAGGTGTTCACGAGGGACGAGGTCCTTGCCCGCCAGTGCAGGACGAAGAAGGGTGCCCCGGAGACAACGTACTCCTCGGAAAGCCCCAGGCGAGCCGAATGGAATCGCCGCCGGCCATTATCCCCGGCAACGAGCAATGGCGGGGATTCGAGAGCTTCGGCCTCCCAGACATACTCAACCACCCCGCCGGCACCCAGGGACAAAGCAACACGGTCGGGAGCCCGCACCCAGCGCACGTCCTGGGCCGCGCCCGCCGATGCGGGGAGAGTGGATTTACTCACCAGCCGCAGGCAGACAGCGGGCGCGCCGCCGCTTGGCGCCGAAGCGGCTAGCGCCGAAGCGGCGCCGGCGGCCATCAGGCATAACGCCAGCGTCGTCCTCAGGGAGCGCAGGGCTGGCCGCCGGGACACTCCGTATAACAATCCAGGCAGCCCCCGCCGTTGAAGGCACATACTTGGCCGTACCCTTCCCAATCGACGGAAGCGTTGTCGGGGAAACGCAGACAGACCATCGTGCCGGGCGCGGCGCTGCTAATGCCTGCTGCGCCTGCCAGAAAACCGACCAGCGCCAGAACGACAACGAGGACCCAGCTAAAGCGCACCAATCGTTTCATGCCACTCTCCTGCGACCGGCTATTGGTCACTTCTTGGTCGTGAAGGCATCATACCTTTCAAGAGTCCTCGAACTCAAAGCATTATTGGACTCGGCTTGCTCCCTGTGCTGGCGGGGATCAGTCGCCGTCGGTCCGCCGCCGGCGCACCGTCTCGCGCAGCTCGCGGAAGTGGGTCAGGCGGCGGCCGAGCTCGGCTTCGAAGCCGCGGCCCTTCGGCTCGTAGAAGCGGGTACCGGCCAGGGCCTCGGGGAGGCAGTCGATGCCGCCGACGCCCTCCTCCTGGGAGTGGGCGTAGACGTAGCCGTCGCCGTAGCCGACGTCCTTCATCAGGCGCGTCGGAGCGTTCCGGATCTGCATCGGCACCGGATCGGCCGGGCGCTCCTCCACCGCCCGGCGGGCCGCCTTGTAGCCGGCGTAGAGGCCGTCGCTCTTCGGCGCCAGGGCGAGGTAGACGGCGGCCTGGGCGAGCGCCAGCTCCCCTTCCGGAGAGCCGAGGCGGTGGTAGGCGTCCCAGGCGGCCAGCGCCTGGGGCAGCGCCTGCGGGTCGGCGAGACCGACGTCCTCGCTGGCGAAGCGCACCATGCGGCGGGCGAGGTAGAGCGGGTCCTCGCCGGAGGCGAGCTGGCGCGCCAACCAGTAGAGGGCGGCGTCCGGATCACTCTCGCGCAGCGACTTGTGGAGCGCCGAGGTGAGGTTGAAGTGCTCCTCGCCCGCCTTGTCGTAGAGCAGCACCTTGCGCTGGGCGACCCGGTGCACCGCCTCCGCGTCGAGCCGCGGCGCGGCGCCCCCTTGCCCGGGGGACGTCCCGCCGCCGGCGAGGTCCGCCACGGCCGTCTCGAGCAGGTTGAGCAGCCGGCGGGCGTCTCCCGAGGCGAGCTGGGCGAGGGCCTCGAGACCCTCGTCGGTGGCCTCCACCGTCGCCCGTCCCAGGCCCCGCTCCGGGTCCGCCAGCGCCCGGCGCGCCAGCTCCACCAGTTCCGCGCCGCCCAGGGGCTGGAGCACCACCACGCGGCAGCGCGACAGCAGCGCCGCGTTCACCTCGAAGCTCGGATTCTCCGTCGTCGCCCCCACCAGCACCACGTCGCCGCGCTCGACGTAGGGCAGGAAGGCGTCCTGCTGGGCGCGGTTGAAGCGGTGGATCTCGTCGACGAAGACCAGCGTGCGCTGGCCGGAGCGCCGCAGCCGGGCGGCCTCGGCCATCAGCTCCTTGACCTCCTTGATGCCGGAGGTCACCGCCGAGAAGGGCTGGAAGCGGGCCCGGGTCTCCCGCGCGATGATGCGGGCGAGCGTCGTCTTGCCGCTGCCGGGCGGACCCCAGAAGACGAGCGACGGCACCCGGTCGGTGGCGATGGCGCGGGCCAGGAAGCCGCGCGGGCCCACCACCTCCTGCTGGCCGATCAGCTCGGCCAGGCGGCGCGGACGCATGCGCTCGGCCAGCGGCGTCGAGGGATCGGCGGCGGCCTCGTCGTCGGGATCGCGGGGCGGCGGCACCTGGTCGTCGAACAGACTCATCGGAGCTCGGCGCGGGCGGCGTCCAGGAGGCCCGGCGCGGTCAGGACGCCCGGCGGAAGGGGAGCACGGCCGCGCCGGCCGGCACGACGTACTCGGCCGGGAGGTCCGCGTCGCCGACAGCGGCGCCCGGGGTGGGGCCGTCGGCGGCGGCACTGCGGCGGCGCGG
>DATACC010000363.1:0-12409 GCA_036259255.1 Thermoanaerobaculia bacterium
GGCCACTCTTGCCCCTGCGGGCCGAGCGGGCGCCGGGGCCGAACACCGACTCCCACAGCAGGGCGAAGGGGCTGGCGATGTAGATCGAAGAGTAGGTGCCCACGAAGACGCCGACCGTCAGTACGAACGCGAAGCCGCGCAGCACGTCGCCGCCCAGGGCGAGCAGCGAGGCCACCGCGACCAGAGTGGTGCCCGAGGTCAGCAGCGTGCGCGACAGCGTCTGGTTGAGTGACTCGTTCATCACCTCGATCATCGGCTTGGTCGGCGAGCGGCGCATGTTCTCGCGGATGCGGTCGAAGATCACCACCGTGTCGTTGACCGAGTAGCCGACCAGCGTGAGGAAGGCCGCGATGGTGGTGAGGTTGAATTCGAAGCCGGCCAGCGCGAACAGGCCGAGGGCGATCAGGACGTCGTGCACCGAGGCCATCAGCGCACCGATGCCGAAGCGCAGCTCGAAGCGCAGCCAGATGTAGGCGAGCATGCCGAGCAGCGACAGCACCACCGCGAGCACGCCCTTGCGCGACAGCTCCCGGCCCATCTGCGGACCGACGTTCTCGACGCCGAGCACGGCGAAGCGGCCGAGCTCGGCCTGCTCGCGCAACGCCGCCACCGCCGCGGGGCTCACGCCGTCGGCGCGCTCCAGCGCGTCCCAGCCGGGGATCAGCCCCTCCTCGCGGCGCAGCTCGATCACCTGGTCGGCCACCGCCTCGTAATGGGCCGCCGCCTCCTCGCCGCTGCCGACGCCGTCGGGATCGGCCTGGAGCAGCAGCGAGGCGAGGTCCTGGACCCCGTCGCGGTTGAGGTCGAACGTCGCTTGGCTGTCGGTGTTGTACACCGCTTCCAGGGCGGCGACCACGCGGTCGCGGGTGCCCTCCTCGGTGGCCTCGGCCACCGGAGTCTTGATCAGCACCTCGTTGGCGCCCGCCTCGCCGAAGCGCTGGAGCTGGGCGTCGAGGCCGGCGTCGGCCAGGATCTGGCGCAGCCGGTTGATCTCCGGCTCCTCGGCGAACTTCAGGGTGAGCTGCGTGCCCCCGGCGAAATCGATGCCGATGTTCAGCTTGCCGTGCACGAAGACCGAGAAGATGCCCACCAGGACCAGGATGATGGACACCACCACCCAGCCCTTCCGGTACTTCATGAAATCGATTTTGGAATCGCGAAACAGATCCATGACCGCTCCTAGATCGACAGCCGCTCGACGCGCTGGCGGCGCGACAGCAGGAGATCGAAGATCCACCGGCTCACGAACACCGCCGTGAACACCGAGGCGAAGATACCCACCGAGAGCGTCACGGCGAACCCGCGGATCGGCCCGGTGCCGAACTGGAAGAGGAACAGCGCGGCGATCAGGGTGGTGACGTTGGCGTCGAGAATCGACGACAGCGCCTTGGCGAAACCGGACTCGATGGCCGACTTCACCGTGCGCCCCGCCCGCAGCTCCTCCTTGATGCGCTCGAACACCAGCACGTTGGCATCCACCGCCATGCCGATGGTGAGGATAATGCCGGCGATGCCGGGCAGGGTCAGCGTCGCACCGAAGTAGGCGAGGGCGCCGAAGATGAGCACCACGTTGAGCGCCAGGGCGGTCACCGCGTTGATGCCGCTGCGCTTGTAGACCAGCAGCATCAACAGGATCACCAGGCCGAAGCCGATGGCACCGGCGCGCAGGCCCTGCTGGATCGAGTCGCGGCCCAGCGACGGACCGACGGTGCGCTCCTCGAGGTAGACGATGCCGGCCGGCAGCGCGCCGGAGCGCAACACCAGCGACAGATCCTCCACCTCCTGCTGGGTGAAGTTGCCGCGGATGATGCCGCGGTCGCCGATGCGGTCCTCGATCACCGGCGCGGAGACCACCTTGTCGTCGAGCACGATCGCCAGACCGCGGCCGACGTTGGCACCGGTGAAGTCGCCGAAGCGCTGGCCGGCCTCGGGAGTCAGGCTGAAGCCGACCACCGACTCACCGAACTGGCCGACGTCGGGGCGCGCGTTCTTGAGGTCCCGGCCGGTGACGACGCTGGCGCGGCCCACCGCCACGTACTGGGTGCCGATCTTGCGCCCCTCGGCGTCGAGCTGGTCGCTCTCCAGGATCTCGACGTCCTCCGGCACGGCGCCGTTGTAGTGGTCGACGATCTCCTCGCGGGTGGCGACGCTGCCGCCGCCCGGCGGGTACTCGGTGCGCCGGAACTCGAGGAAGGCCGTGTTCTTGATCAGCTCGCGGATGCGCTCCGGGTCGTCGACGCCGGGAAGCTGCACCACGATGCGGTTCGAATCGCCGAGCTGCTGGATCACCGGCTCGGCGACGCCGTAGGCGTCCACCCGGTTGGTGATCGTCTGCTGCGCCTGGCGCACCGCCATGTCGCGGGTCTCGGCCAGGAAGCCCGCCGACGGCTCGAAGACGATGGTGTCGCCGCGGCGGTCCCAGTCCCAGGACTGCTCGCCGAGCTGGTTGGTGCGGATGCGGCCGATGGCCTCGTCGCCCTCCGGCGGCACACCGGTGACGATCAGCTCGTCGTCCTCGCCGCGGCGCACCTGGACCCCGGTGAGCTCCTCCTCGATGGCCTGGTCGCGCAGGATCTCGGCGGCGCGGTCGAGCTCGGCCTCCACGGCGTCCTCGGTCTGCACCTCGAGCACGAGGTGCATACCGCCCCGCAGGTCGAGGCCCAGGTTGATCTTCTCCTGCAGCGGCCAGGCCGAGGCGGCGGCGAGCGCCACCACGGCGAGGATCAGGAGACCACGATAGAGCAGGCTGCGGTTCACGGCGTCCTCCCGGGCTCGGCCTCGCCCTCGAGGCCGGCGATGGCCGACTTGGCCACCCTGATCTTCACGTTGTCGGCGATCCGCAGATGGATCGTCGGACCTTCCACGGCGGCGACCTCTCCGTAGATGCCGCCGTTGGTGACCACCTTGTCGCCCCGCTTCAGGGCCTCCACCGTCTTCTGCAGCGCCTTCTGGCGGCGGCGCACCGGCCAGATGAGGAGGAAGTAGAAGATCGCGAAGATGGCGATCATCGGCACCAGCGTCACCAGGCCTTCCCAGGCGGGCGCGCCCTGCGCCTGGGCCAGCAGAAAGAAGGCGGAATCCATGCTCTCGAAGCTCCCTACGTTGAGCTCACTCGTCGATTACACATCGGGGGTCAGCGGTCAGCCGCGGCTCGATGCCGGCGCGGCGGCATCGAGCGCGGAAACCCTCGGCTGCGCCAGCGAACCGGACACGACACTTTGCCGGAGATCCGCCATGAAGTCAAGGTAATGGCGCAGGTTGTGGAGGGTGGCGAGCACCTTGCCCGTGAGCTCGCCGGCCCGCACCAGGTGGTGCAGGAAGGCGCGCGAGACGCGCCGGCAGCACGGGCACGGGCAGCCCTCCTCCACCGGCCGCGGATCTTCCCGGTAGACGGCGTTCTTGATCTTGAGCATGCCCGCGCGGGTGAACAGCGTCCCGTGGCGGGCGTTCCTGGCCGGCAGCACGCAGTCGAACAGGTCGACGCCGCAGGCCACGGCGTGGGCGATGTCCTGCGGGTAGCCGACGCCCATCAGGTAGCGCGGCCGGGAGGCCGGCAGCACCGGGGCGGTCCATTCGACGGTGGCGCGCAGGGTCTCCGGCGGCTCGCCCACGCTCACTCCGCCGATGGCGTAGCCGTCGAAGTCGAGCCCGGCGAGCTCGGCGGCGGCCCCCTGGCGCAGATCCTCGAAGCTGCTGCCCTGGACGATGCCGAACAGGCCGCCGCGCCAGCCGGTGGCGGCGCGCACCGGCTCGACCGCCTCGCGGGCGGTGCGGGCCCAGGCCAGGGTGCGGCGCCAGGAGGCGGCGGCCTCCTCGCGCGCCACCGGCCACGGCGGGCACTCGTCGAGCACCATGGCGACGTCGACGCCGAGGCGCGCCTGGCGGCGCACCACGTCCTGCGGCGTGAAGCGCAGGGTGGCGCCGTCGAGATGGCTGCGGAAGGTCACCCCGTCGGCATCGACGCGGCGCAAGCCGGCCAGGCTCCACACCTGGAAGCCGCCGCTGTCGGTGAGGATCGGGCGCTGCCAGCCGGCGAACGCGTGCAGCCCGCCGAGGCGCTCGATGGCGTCGATCCCGGGGCGCAGCGACAGGTGGTAGAGGTTGGCGAGCAGGATCGACGCCCCGGCCTCCTCGAGCGCCTCGGGCCCCACCCCCTTGACCGCGCCGAGGGTGCCCACCGGCATGAAGGCCGGGGTCTCGACGACGCCGTGGGGGGTGGCGAGCCGGCCGGCCCGGGCCGCCCCGCAGGTGGCGTGGATCGCGAAGTCCAGCATCGGTCGGGCGCTGATCGCGCGGTCCGCCGGCGCGGCCTAGCCGTCGCTGCCGAGGGCGATCTCGCGCACCTCGGTGCTCTTCGGCAGGACGAGGCGGAAGCGCTCCGCCGGGATGCCGCGATTGACCTGGAGCTGCTCGAAGCGGTACTCGGTGACGTCGCCCTCGCCGCCGACCACCTGCAGGCGCACCGGCAGAAAGCGGGCCGGGTCGACCCAGATGGTCATCGAGCGCAGCCGCCGTTCGATGCGCTCGTAGCGCGGCAGCAGCGTGATCCGGTACGGCTCCGCACGGTCCTCCGGGAAGTTGGCGCGCACCCGGAAGTAGTCGAGCAGCGTCTCGAAGTCGCCGCTGGCCCCCATGTACTTGAGCACCTGGTTCGAGTAGCGCCCCACCTTCACCCGGTCGGCGCGGTCGAGATCGCGGTACCAGGTGGTCATGTGCTCACCGTCGATCACCACCGAGATCGGCTTGGGGTCGGTGTACTCCCAGCGCACGCGGTCGGGGGCGGCGTAGGAGAAGGTGCCGCGGGAGACGTCGGGCTCGAGCAGCATTTCGCTTTCCTGGCGCTGCACGAAGGCGGCCTCCAGCGTCTCGACCGCCGACTGCTCGAGCTTGATCCGGTCGACGAGAGCCCGCACCCGCGCGGAACCGGACAGGGACGGGTCGCGGGGGTCGGGCTTCGACGTCTGGGGGGCCGCGGCGGCAAGTGCCGGAGCGGCAACCCCTGTCGCCAGGACCAGCAGGAGAACGACACGGGCTGCAGAGGAAGGGCGGTGGGGCTGGAACAAGGAAGGCTCCTAGGGATGGATGCGGTGCGCGGTGCGTCACGTCCCAACACCGGGAGTCGCCGGAGAATTTCGGCCGCCGGCGCCGCTGCTTGACCCAGGAGTAATGCTTAGATTAATATTCGAAAATCTCGATGCATGAGGCGTCGAGCCCTACTGTGGAGGTCCATCATGCGTTGGAAGTCCAAGCAGATCGTGCTGGTGGCCGCGGGCCTGTGCACCCTGGTCCCGGTTTGCTTCGCCGCGGCCGATGCCGCCAAGTTCCGGTCGGCGGGACCGGACGCCGTTCCGGACCGTTGGATCGTGCTGCTCGAGGAGGCCGCCGTCGGCGGACCGGCCGGTCAGGCCGCGGGTCCGCAACGGGTGCGTGAGCTCGCCCTCGATCTCGGGCGCATCTTCGGTCTCGAGGTGGAGCGCACCTGGGGCCATGCCGTCAACGCGTTCCTGGTCACCGCCCCGGAGCCGGCGGCCCGCCGCCTGGCCCGCCATCCGTTCGTCGCGATCGTGGAGCCCGACGTGCACGTCGCGGCGGCGGTCCCCAACTGCTACACCGGCACGACGTTTCCAAGCAACGGCCGCGCCCTGCCGTCGTCGAGCGATTTCCAGAGCCAGGCCATCAGTTGCTCCGATCCGGCCACGTCGTGCGTCGACAACTGGGGAATCGACCGCATCGACCAGCGTTCCCTGCCCCGCGACGGATCCTACTCGTGGGGCCTCAACGGCACCGGCGTCTACGTCTACGTGCTGGACACCGGCATCAACTACCACTACGAGTTCCGGGACCACTTCGGCCTGCAGCGCCTCGAGCGCGGCCTCGGCGTCAACACCACCGTGCCCGTCGGCCACGCCGACCGCGGCGACTCGACCGACGATCTCGGCCACGGAACCCACGTGGCCGGCATCCTCGGCGGCCGCACCTACGGTGTGGCCAAGGACGTCCACATCGTGCCGGTGAAGGTCTTCGTCGGCGGCGGCGGGGACGTCTCCTACCTGATCGACGGCATCGACTTCGTCCGCGCGCAGCAGGGCGAGTACGGCTGGGAGGCGGTGGCGACCCTCAGCGCCAACAGCAGCGCGTGGAGGTTGAACACCACCCTGGTCACTGCCGTGCAGAACCTGATCGGCGCCGGCGTGCAGCTCGTGCAGTCGGCGGGCAACCAGGCCAGCCAGCATTCCTGTACGTACTCCCTCGGCGGCGTCACCGACGCCCTGGTGGTGGGTGGCACCACGGTGGCGGACCAGCGTTGGTCGGGCTCGAACTTCGGCACCTGCGTCGACCTGTTCGCCCCGGCGGCGGACGTCTTCTCCTCGTACGCCGGAACCGACGACGGCTTCGAGAAGCGCTACTGCGAGCTCACCGGAACGTCCATGGCGGCGCCCCACGTGGCGGGCGCCCTGGCCATCTACCTGGAGTCCGCCAGCTACACCCCGGGGCAACTCCGCGGCCTGGTGCTGGGCGACGCCACCGCCGGCGCCCTCGGCGGTCTCGGCACGGGCTCGCCGAACCTCCTGCTGTACGTCCCCTGAGCCCTGGCGGGTCGGGCGGCCGCCCCGCCGCCCGGCCCTCTCCGCCCCCGTTTTCCCGCCGTTGACAGTCCCCCATCCAGGTGCTACCTTGCCGATCCCTCGGGAGGAGGACTCATGACGGAACTGAAACTGGGCAACAAATACGAGTGCTTCAACTGCGGGGCGAAGTTCTACGACCTCGGCAAGAGCTCGCCGGTCTGCCCGAAGTGCGGCGCCGACCAGGGCGACGCCGAGGAACGGGAGAACCCCCTCGTCTCGCAGGCGGTGCGCCGCCGGCGGCGGGCGGAGCTGCTGCCGGACGACGACTCCGCGGCCGCCGACGACGACGTCGAGACGATCGCCCCCGGCGACATCGACGAGGAGGACCTCGAGCTCGACGACGAGGAGGTCGAGGTGGAGGACGACGACGAGGAGTGAGCCAGGCTCCCCGTCGGCGGTGATCGCGCTGGGGCTGGGGGGCAACCTCGGCCCGGTACGCGACACCCTGGCCGGCGCCGTCGGCCGCCTCCGGGCCCTGCTGGGCCCGCTCACCGTCGCCTCCCTCTACCGCACGGCCCCCGTCGGCCCCCCCCAACCCCCCTACCTCAACACCGCCGCCGTCGGCACCACCCGCCGCAGCCCACGGGAGATCCTCGCGCTGACCCAGGAGCTGGAGCGGGCGGCCGGGCGGCGGGCGGGCGGCGAGCGCTGGGGAGCCCGCGAGTTGGACGTCGACCTGCTGGTCTACGGCTCCCGGGTGCAGGACGATCCGCTCCTCACCCTGCCCCACCCGCGGCTGCGCGAGCGGGCCTTCGTGCTGGTTCCCCTGGCCGAAATCGCCCCGGATCTCCCCATCCCGCCGGACGGGGCGACGGCGCGGCAACTGCTGGCCGCCCTGGGCCCCGCTGCGCGCCACGGGGTGGAGCGGCTGGGCTCCTGGTGATCGCCCGTGGCGCGGGTCAGGTGGGCGGGGCGGCCGTGCTGGTCAGGTCGGGCGGGGCGGTGGGGAGGCGACGGACGAAGCGGTCGATGACGCCGGCGCCGCAGGCGTCGCCCCAGACGTTGACGGCGGTGCGGAAGCGGTCGAGAAGCCAGTCGACGGCGAGGATCAGGCCGATGCCCTCGAGCGGCAGACCGACGGCACGCAGCACGATCACCATCGTCACCAGCCCGGCCTGGGGGATGCCGGCGGCCCCGATGGCGGCCAGGGTGGCGGTGAGGAAGATCATCACCTGCTGGGTAGCGGTCAGATCCACCCCCACCGCCTGGGCGATGAAAATCGCCGCCACCGACTCGTAGAGCGCCGTGCCGTCCATGTTCACCGTGGCGCCCAGCGGCAGCACGAAGTAGGCCGACTCGCGGGAGACGTGGTTCTTCTCCTCGGTGGCCTCGATGGTCAGCGGCAGGGTGGCCGACGAGGAGGCGGTGGAGAACGCGGTGAGCAGCGGCGTGCCCATGTTCACCAGGTAGCGCAACGGGTTGCGCCGCCCGACCGTCCACAGGATCAGCGGCAGCACGACGAGGGCGTGGACCGCCAACCCCAGGATCACCGTCAGCATGTAGCGGCCCAGGCCGCCGACGAGGGCCTCCAGGTTGCCGGCTCGGGCGAAGCGCCCCGCCACCAAGCCGAACACGCCGAGCGGCGCGAACAGCATGATGAGGTGGACGATCTTCATGATCGCCTCGTTCAAGCCGAAGAAGAAGCCGATCACCGGCTCGCCGGCGCGCCCGATGGTGGTGAGCACCGCCCCCAGCACGAGGGAGAAGACGATCACCGGCAGGATGTCCATCTCCGCCATGGAGCGGAAGACGTTGTCGGAGACGAACGAGAGGATGATGTCGGCGAAGCCGAGATCCTCCTTGCCCATCACCTCCTCGGGCGTGGTGGTGGTCCCGAGGTCGATGCCGACGCCGGGCTGCAGCAGGTTGACCATCACGATGCCGAGGGCCACGGCGAGCCCGGTGGTCAGCCCGTAGTAGAGGACGGTCAGCCCGCCGACACGGCCGAGCCGCCGCACGTCGCCGAGCCCGGTGATGCCGACGATCATCGACGCCATGATCAGCGGCACGATGATCATCTTGAGGGCCCTGAGGAACAGGGTCCCCATCCATTCGACGGCGATCATCGCCTCGCCGAACAGCGCCACCGCCGCGAAGGCGGCGACGATGCCGACGACGATGCCGACGAGGATGAAGTTGCTGGTGCGGGCGTTCATCGGCGCATCTCGGGGTGCGGCAAGTCGTGCGGCAAGCTCCTGTGCCGGAAAGGCGCCGCGGTTATACCACAGGGCGCGATGCCGCGCCGTCCCGCCCGGCGAAGACCAGGCGGCGAGGCGCTGCCGCGAAACCGGCCGCTCGGTCGGACGCCGGGGCCCCTCGTGTACGCTTGCCGCGCCTGTTGCGGCCCCGACCATGCTCACCCTGCGCGATCCGATCCACGGCTTCATCCGCGCCGACGCGCTGGAGGCGGAGCTCATCGGCACCCGGCCCGTGCAGCGGTTGCGCTGGATCCACCAGCTCGGCCTCGCCAGCCTGGTGTTCCCGGGTGCCGAGCACAGCCGCTTCAGCCATGCCCTGGGCGCCATGGAGCTCGCCGGGCGCGCCTACGACGCCCTGGCCGCCAAGGGCGATGGCCTGCTGCCGGCCGGTCCCGGCAGCCGTGAGCGCCGGCTGGTGCGCGCCGCCGCCCTGCTCCACGACGTCGGCCACGCCCCGTTCAGCCACTCCGCGGAGGAGCTGTTCGAGGCCGGCCTCGACCACGAGGCGATGAGCCGGCGGCTCCTCGAGCTGCCGGAGATGGCCGGCGCCCTGGAGCGCGGCGGCCTCGCGGCCGGCGAGGTGGCAGCGCTGCTGGCTGGCGGCGAGGGCGCGGTGGGGCGGCTGCTCTCCCAGGTGGTCTCCGGCGAGCTCGACGTCGACAAGATGGACTACCTGCTGCGCGACAGCCTCTACTGCGGCGTGCGCTACGGCAACTACGACCTCGACCGCCTCCTCGACACCCTGGTGCCGCTCCAGGATCCCCACACCGGCGACTGGGGCCTGGGCGTCGAGGAGGGCGGCGTGCACGCCGTCGAGGCGCTGGTGCTCGCCCGCTACTACATGTTCACCCAGGTCTACTTCAACCTCACCGGCAAGGCCCTGGAGCTGCACCTCACCCGCTGGCTCGGCGAGGAGGGGCACCGCTGGCCGGCCGATCCCGAGGCCTTCCTGGTGCACGACGACGTCACCGTGCTGGCGGCGCTGCGCCGCTCGGCCTCGCCCCACGCCCGGGCCATCGTCGAACGCCGCCACTGGCCCCTGGCCCACGAGACCGGCGAGCACCTGGACGCCGCCGGCCGCCGCGGCTTCGAGGCGCTGCTCGCCGCGCTGGCGGCGCGCTTCGGCGACGACCTGCTGGTCTCCCACTCGGCCAAGGACCCCCACCGCATGACCGAGAGCCGGGTGCTGGTGCGCCACCGCGACGGCCGCCTCGAGCCGATGGAGCGGGCGAGCCACTTCATCCGCCACCTGGCGCGCATCGAGCGCTTCCGCGTCTACGCCCGACCCGAGCGGCGCGACGAGATGGCGGCGGCGATCGGGCAGCACCAAACCCGCTTCGGCACGTAGTTTTCTCCTCCTCCGCCGCCCTCCCCGGCGGCCCGCCGCACGCGGCCGGAGCAACTTTTCCGTCGGCTCGTGTCTACATCGGGTCCTCGACACTCACATGCTCTTATGTACGTTCAACTACCTTAAGAGGTCGAACCATGAACCGATGCCGTCTGCGGCTCGCCGTCGTCACTGCTCTGCTCGTCCTCCCCGGCATGGTGGGTGCCGAGGGGGTCACCTTCCGCAACCTGGCCGACGATCCGGCTGCCGGGCTGCAGTACGCCCGCACGCCCTCGGCCACCGCCGCCAAGTACGATGCCCTCGCCAGCCAGTCGATCTACACGATGCCCGACGTGGTGGCGACTCCAGAGAAACACCGCGGCGCGCCCGGCGTGGCGCTGCTCGACTTCGATGGCGACGGCGACCTCGACCTCTACGTGACCAACGGGCCGGGCACCGCCAACAGCCTCTTCGCCAACCAGCTCGCCGACGGCGATAGCGTGCGCTTCGTCGACGTCGGCGCCGCCTCCGGCGCCGGCCTCGCGGACCAGGACTCCACCGGCGTCTGCTTCGGCGACCTCGACAACGACGGCGACCACGACCTCGTGGTGCTCGGCCGTTCCGAGCCCAACCGCCTGCTCGAGAACCTCGGCGACGGCACCTTCCGCGACGCTACCGCCGGCAGCGGCCTGGGCGAGGACTCCCTCGGCCACACCGGCTGCTCGCTGGGCGACGTCGACGGAGACGGCCTGCTCGACCTGTTCGTCGGCAACAGCTTCGACTGGGCGAGCCGTGAGCCCATCTTCACGGTGCCCTACGCCGCGTCGCACCCGAACCAGCTCTACCGCAACACCGGCAGGCTCGCCTTCGCCGACGTCAGCGGGTCCTCCGGCATCCGCAACCTCACCGGCTTCCGGCCCGCCGCCGACGGCTCGCCCACCGTCACCTGGGCGGTGGCGATGGTCGACTACGACCAGGACGGCGACATCGACATCTTCCAGGCCGACGACCAGGCGGCGATGCCGAGCGCCAAGTACGGCAACATCGACCGCGGCTACGTCCACTTGCTGGAGAACGACGGCCGCGGCAACTTCCGCGACGTCACCGTGCGCGCCGGCCTCGACAAGCCGGGGCAGTGGATGGGGCTGTCGTTCGCCGACTTCAACTGCGACGGCATCCTCGACTTCTTCGGCACCAACATGGGCGACTACGCCTTCACCGTGATGCCGATTCCCTACGAGCGCGGCGACTCGAGCGCCCGCTGGTTCCTCGGCCAGGTGGGGGGCCGCTTCGAGGATCCGGGCCTCGGGCCGCTCGTCTCCGACCCCTTCGGCTGGTCGGTGACGACACCGGACTACGACAACGACGGCGACCCGGACGTCCTCTACTTCGGCAGCCTCCACAACGCGCTGCACGTGAGCACCGCCGAGAACCCGGGCGCGGTGCTGCAGAACCAGGGCTGCTCGGCGGTGTTCCAGCGCGACACCGAGCTGCTGCCGACGAACCACGCGCGGCGCAACGTCCAGGGAGGCGCCTCCGGCGACCTCGACCGCGACGGCGTCGCCGACGTCGTCACCGCCGCCTCCGTCCTCTACGACGAGCCTGCGCCCCTCACCCGTTACGCGGCGCAGTACGGCGGTCCCTTCGACGACGCGGCGGTGTACGTGGAGCAGTTCCGTACGGTGGGCGAGATGCAGTTCGTCTACAACGAGAACGTCCTGTCCAACGGCGACCTGGCGGTGGAGATCTCCGACCAGATCACGGGCAACGGCTCGGTGACGGTGCGCACCCTGGGAGCCGTGGGGCTGGTGGACGGCGCGCGCGCCAACCGCGACGGGATCGGCGCGGTGGTGACCTTCCAGCGCCGCGGTGGCCCGGTGCAGGTGCGCCCGGTGGTGGGCGGCTCGAGCCACCTGTCCCAGGATTCCCTCGAGCTGATCTTCGGCACCGGCACGAGCGACCAGGGCCACCTCGACGTGCTGTGGCCGGGCGGCACCCGCAACCGGCTCTACGGCGTGCGCGCCGGCGAGCGGGTGACGGTGCCGGAGATCCCGTGCAGCTACGACGGGGCGTGGGACGGCTTCGAGTCGTACAAGCGCTGCGTCGACCGGGCCGTGGTGCAGCTTCGCAACCGCGGTGTGATCGACGACGAGCTGGCGCCGCGGCTGCGGCGCAGCGCCTACCTGGCCTTCGAGCACAACTCCCCGGGGGAGTGAGGGACCCGCTGTCGCGGGCCGGGGGGGGGGGGGGGGGGGGGG
>DATACC010000364.1:0-2588 GCA_036259255.1 Thermoanaerobaculia bacterium
CGCGCACCGCCGGCGCCTCGGGGGCCGCGGCGGCGCGGGCGGCGATCCACTCGGCCACGGTGGCCCACGGCGGCGGCGCGGCGGCGGTGTCGTTCCACCGCGCCAGCCGGTCGCTCTGCTCGGCGGTGAGGTAGCTGCGGCCGTCGTGGGAGGCCTCCGGCTCGGCGGCCATCGACTCCAGGATCTGCCGGAAGTACCCCCACCAGGCCTCGATCTGCCCCGCCGTCAGCTCGGCGTCGTCGTACTCGAGCAGCAGCGCGATGCGCATCGGGTCGAGGGGGTAGGTGCGGAACAGCACCGACAGCGTGAAGTGGGTCACCGACAGGTCGGTGGCCTCGTCGAGGTCGAGCAGCTCGACGTCGCCGGACGACAGGAGGTTCTCCACCGAGTGGAAGTTGAGGTAGGTGAAGGCGACCTCGAACAGCGGCTCGCGCCCCCACTTGCGCTGCAGCGCCTGGAGCGGGTAGACGCGGTACGGCAGCATCTCCACCTCGGCCTCGAAGACGGCGCGCACGAGATCGATCCACGAGCCGTCGGGAATGCGCACCCGCAGCGGCAGCGGGTTGAGGAACAGCCCCCGCAGCCGCTCGCCGTCGCGCTGCTCGGGCCGCGCGTTGGTGACCAGGCCGAGGTTGAGGTCGCGCAGGCCGGAGACCAGGCTCATGGCCTTGAAGTAGGAGGCCAACAGCACGCTCTTCAACGGCACGCCGGCGCGGTCGGCCATGCGGCGCAGGCCGGCCACCAGCTCGCGGTCCAGCAGGTGGTAGGGCTTGCGGTCCTCGCGGCCCCGGGCGCCGCGGTAGGAGCTCGGCCAGCGCGGCAGGCGCACCACGTTGCAGTCGGCGAGCACCCGGTCCCAGTAGGCGCGGCTCTCCTGGGAGCCGAGCATCTCGCGCTCGCGCAGCACGAAGTCGCGGTACGAGCCGACCAGCGGCTCGGGCTCCGGCACCTCCTCGCCGCGCAGCAGCCGGAAGTAGAGCTCGAAGACCTCGGCCAGGGTGGAGGTGGTGCTCCAGCCGTCGGAGATGGCGTGGGGCTCGGTGAGCGTGAACTGGAACGTCTCGTCGCTGCGCAGGTGGACGTGGAAGCGCATCAGCGGCGGCTGCGACAGGTCGAGCAGGCGCCGGTTCTCGAGCTCGATGAAGCGGTGGATCTCGCGCCGCTGGGCCTCGTCGCCGAGGCGGCGCAGGTCGAGCACCACCACCGGCAGGTGGGCCTCACGGTGGACGAGCTGCAGCGGCTCGCTGAAGCCGGTGAGGTCGAAGGAGGTGCGCAGGATCGGGTGGGAGCGCACCACCCGGTTGACCGCCTCCTGGAACACGGCGGCGTCGAAGTGCCCGCGGCCGTGCCAGCTGTTGACGTTGTGGTAGGCCGGCGTCGGGTCGTCCGGCGCCAGGTCCATGTGGTAGAGCATGCCGAGCTGCGCCATGCCCAGCGGGTAGGCGTCCTCGAGGTCCGCCGGCAGCTTGGCGCGGTCGTCGTCGTTCAGCATGGCGAACGGCGCCACCGCCGGCCGCGCCGCCACCGTCCGCGTCGCCGCCGCGCCGCGGGCCTCCGCCGCCTCCGCCTTTCCGGTAACCGCCGCCCCGTCCCCGCCGCCGCCGGCCGCGGCGGCCCGCTTCTTCTTGAGCAGCATCTCCAGCAGGAGACGCTTCTCGGGGGTGAGCTGGGCGATTCTCTGCATCTCGACCGTCATTCGCGTCCCCTCAAGCCCGGCTCCGCTCCGGCTCCGACTGATCGCGGAGCCGAGAC
The DNA here is from genome assembly GCA_036259255.1 of Thermoanaerobaculia bacterium. Classification (GTDB taxonomy): domain Bacteria; phylum Acidobacteriota; class Thermoanaerobaculia; order Multivoradales; family JBCCEF01; genus DATACC01. Next base: position 1,753 of record DATACC010000364.1, read on the forward strand.
AGGACCATGTCGTCGGAAAGACCTTCCACTTCTTCGAGCAGCGCCGCCAGCTCCTCGTCGGAGGGCGCCGCCTCCCCCTCCGCCAAGCCGAGGCGCTCCTCGAGCTGGCGCCCCAGAGCCTCCACGGTGCGGTGGCGGAAGAGATCCTGGACCGTGAGGTCCAGGCCGCGCTCGCGGGCGAGGGCCACCACCTGGACGCTGCGGATCGAGTCGCCGCCGAGGCTGAAGAAGTTGTCGCGGGCGCCGATGCGCTCCACCCCGAGCACCTCGCTCCACACCGCCGCCAGCACCTCCTCGAGGGGCGTCGACGGCTCGACGTAGGCGCCCTCCAGCTCCGGCCGGTCGCTGCCCGGGTCGGGCAGGGCGCGCCGGTCCACCTTGCCGTGGGAGGTCAGCGGCAGCTCGCCGAGCCAGACGAAGGCGGCGGGCAGCATCGGCTCCGGCAGGCGCGCGGCGAGGAAGCGGCGCAGCTCCTCCACCTTGGCGCGTTCGCCGCCGGCCGGCACCAGCCAGGCCACCAGCCGCTCGCCGCGCAGCGCCACCACCGCGCGGCCCACCGCCTCGTGGGCCTCGAGGGCGGCCTCCACCTCCCCCGGCTCGACCCGGAACCCACGCACCTTCACCTGGTCGTCGAGGCGGCCGAGGAACTCGAGCTCGCCCTCGGGGCGGAAGCGGGCCAGGTCGCCGCTCGCGTAGAGGCGCTCGCCGGAGCGCCCCGACAGCCCGTCGGGCACGAAGCGCAGCGCCGTCTCGGCGGGCCGGCCGAGGTAGCCGCGGGCGAGGCCGGTGCCGCCGATCAGCACCTCGCCGGGCACGCCGGTGGCCACCGGGCGGCC